>CBDUBU010000150.1:0-9341 GCA_965365465.1 uncultured Rhodothermaceae bacterium | reverse complement strand
GTTTTGATGAGAACACGCTGGTGGTTTTCACGAGCGATAATGGCCCCTGGCAAAATCTGCCTTCGCGTATGCTACAGGGCGGCAATGAGCGCTGGCACTCAGGTTCTGCCGGGCCGCTTCGGGGTTCCAAAGCAACCACTTACGAAGGCGGTCTGCGCGTGCCCGCCGTGTTTCGGTGGCCGGGCCGAATCCCCGGAGGTCGTGTTTCTGCCGAGATAGCAGCGCTGCCGGATCTGTACGTGACGGCGCTGAAGCTGGCCGGCGCTGCTGCGCCGCAGGATCGTCCGCTTGACAGCAACGACCTGATGCCATTCCTGACAGAGGAAACAGATAAGTCACCGACGGAGCGGGTGCATTATTTCGGACATGACCAGTTACAGGCGATCCGGGAGGGCCGATGGAAGCTGCGTATTGCGCGGGGGAAGGACACAGGAGAAGCCTTACCCGATAGCGTAAGCACTATGCCGGAACTGTATGATCTGGAGGTTGATCCGGCGGAACGGTACAATGTGGCGGAGCGGCATCCAGAGGTTGTGCAGCGGCTTGCAGAGGAGATGCGGCAATTTGCAACCGAGGTCGGCGCTGTGGTGGTAGATTTCGACCTTCCATAGACTTACCGGTTAGCGCTACGGCCTGGATTCAGACGATCAATAGCCCTGATCGCGGAGCCACGCTTCGGTAATCGGGGGTTGGGCTGCTTTCTCTGTTTGAGGCCACCCCAAGGCAAGCGAGCGCATTACGTACTTGCCAATCAAATCGAACTCCAAATTTACTTTTTTACCTGGTTCCCACGTGGGAGCCGCCGTATTTTCGTATGTGTGAGGAATAATGGAGACCGTGAGGGTATTTTCTTCCAGGCGAGCGACGGTAAGGCTAACGCCGTCGATGGCAATCGATCCGACGGGGATGAGGTAAGGCGCATACCGGGCGTCGAAGCGTATGCTATAGAGTCGGCTATTCTGAAGCACTTCGACGCTTGCAACGGTTCCCGTCGTATCGACATGGCCTTGCACCAAGTGCCCATCCAGGCGGCCGGTAGGCTGCAAAGCCCGTTCAAGGTTGACTGGATCGCCGGAAACGAGCGATCCGATTGTCGTTTTTTTCAGCGTTTCTTCGACGGCGACAACCTCAAACATTCCGCTGACGGTATGCACTACCGTCTGGCATACGCCATTGATAGCGACGCTCTGGTCGGGCCTCAACTCAGGCGCCATCTTTGCCTTTACTGAAAGACGCCGCCCTCCCCCTAAATCGCGAGCTGTGACGACCTGACCGACTTCCTCGATGATTCCTGTGAACATGGCTGGTTAGATGCCAGAGTAGTTCCGGCACGGGAATGTGTTGCTTGCGTTTAAAAGGCGCTGCTCGGTACAGCAAGAGAGGGCTTTTGTTTCTGTTTTCCGGATGGCGCTGCCGGAAAAAACAGCGCATCCGCTTTAATGTTCGACAGGAGGTAGCAGCCGATGGATCCGGTAGTCCCTGATTACATTCTCGACAGTGTTCGTTCACTACCCCCTTTGCCGGCGGCGGTAGGGCGGCTGATTGCGCTGGCGCATGAAATCGACACGGACTTTCGCCAGATTGCCGCCGTGATCGAAGCCGATCAAACCCTGACTGCTCGCACGTTGCGTGCAGCCAATTCGGCTATGTATGGTGTTTCGCGGCGTGTTCAGACTGTTCGGCAGGCCACCGTGCTGCTCGGGCGCGAGACGATTATGAATCTGGCCGTCGGTGCATCGGTGTTGGGATTAAAGGGAAGCATGGCGAAACCCTGGCCTGTCAACCCGGAGGCTTTCTGGCGGCACACCATGGCCGTGGCGATGATGGCGCGCACCCTGGCGCTTCACCTGCGCCTGCCGGACCCGGAGGAAGCATTTGCAGCCGGGCTGCTGCATGACATCGGGAAACTGGTCATGCTCGAACATTTCGGGGATCTGTACGGGCAGGTATTGATGGCAGCGCAGTATGGTTCTGGGCCGTTGCACCAACTGGAGCGCGAGGTGCTGGAGACGGATCACGCCGTGGTCGGTCATGCGCTGTGCCTCCACTGGAACATTCCGCCTTCGCTCACACGGGCTGTGGCGGAGCATCACGATGAATCGAGCCCGGCTCCGAACTCCGTGGCAGACATCGTGCGCGATGCCAACGACATGGTAAAGCTTGCGCGGATCGGCAACAGTGGAAACGAGTTCGTTGCGTTGCGATCGTCCACGTTTCTTCCTCACAATCAGATACGCCCTGATGTGATGCGGCATATGTTGATGGATTTGCCTGAGCAGGTGCGGAAAGCGGAGGAAGTTTTTTCAAATGTGTCGGAAAAGCAGGACGAGCAAAAACCAGGAATTATCTCAGCGGTGTGTCCGCTGGTTCATTTACAGGTAACCATACCTGAGGAGCGGGAGGCTCTGGTAATCATGCTATGGTCACTTGGTTATGAGCCGGTATTGCTCAACGAAGAGCCATCCGCTACAGATGCAGAAAGGGCGTCTGCTCCGCTGGCGGGATTTATTTCGGATCTGCCGCTCACTCCTGCACAAAACCTCGTCTATGGGCGGCGTGAGGTTCCGGTGCTAGACTATGCCCTGTGGCGATCCTTGAAAGGTCAGCCGTCAGGAGGGCATTTGAATTTCTCTTCGCTGGAAGGCTGGCTGCACGAAAACCTGCTGCATCCGCATGAACAGGAGGTATAGATAGCAAGGGCATTCAAACGGAGCGGCGATAGCCCTGAAACAGCATATCGTTTCCAACCGTTTTCCAATGGGTTTCGCTGAAAACGAGGGCATCGGCCAAGCGTTCGATGCCCAGTGAATGAAATACGGGCACCCCGGCCCCTATGAGTTTGGGCGCTATAAACAGAAAATACCGGTCTGCAAGATCCTGTTCCAGAAGCGCGGTAGCCAGCGAAGGCCCCGCTTCTACCAGAAGAGATTGCATGGGAAGGCCATTGTCGCCGCCCTGGTTGCCAAGCCAGGCGAGCAGCGCCCTGAGATCGAGCCTTCCATTTATCAAAGGAATTTCTATAAGCCGACCGCCTGCATGGCTGAATGCAGCGGCATAAGGAGGTTGGGCAGACGCACCGACTACCGCAATAGTGTCGGGTACAAAGGCGTCAGTAAAAATGTGGAGGGAGGAGGGCAAGCTGCCTTCACGGTCCAAGACGATGCGAACCGGCTGTCTGCCTTCCACATGGCGCACCGTCAGCGCGGGGTTGTCTCTGCGTGCGGTTCCGCTGCCTATAAGAATGCCGTCTAATGTGCTGCGCCAGTGATGGACAAGCTGTCGGGAGTCAGAAGAAGAAATCCAGCGTGAATCTCCCGTTGTCGTGGCGACATACCCGTCCAGGGTTTGAGCTGCTTTCAGGGTAACCAGGGGGCGGCCTGTTCGCACATGATGCGTAAACGCTTCATTGAGCCGCGCACACTCCTTTTCAAGAACCCCTACCCGGACATCAACCCCGTGATCGCGCAGGCGTGCGATTCCGCTGCCGGCAACAGCCGGAAACGGATCTACCATGCCTACAACGACCCGTGGAATGCCTTTTTCGAGAATGAGATCCGTACACGGAGGCGTTTTGCCGTAATGGCTGCACGGCTCCAGATTTACATAGAGGGCAGCCTGAGATAAGTCGCCGACTGACCTCTTTTCGGCATCACGCACAGCGTTCCGTTCGGCATGTTCTGCGCCATACCGGGTATGCCAGCCTTCACCGAGCAACCGGCCGTCGCTCCCGACAAGGACTGCCCCGACCATAGGATTAGGACTTGCCAGACCGGCTCCCCGGACGGCCAGTTCAAGGCAACGATGCATCCAGAAAGTATCGCTGCTGCCGTCCTGTTGCGAGCCGGCGCTCCGGGATACGGGTTCAACCGATAGGTCGTCGGACATGCACTACGTGTACGAGGAACGACAAGGGAAACAATAGCGCTTGAAAGCTTTTTGGAAGCTGTGGTTTCCTGATGCTGATGCATTACCCGATGCAGCAGGCTTCTGAAAAAGACGACGCCCACCCCCCTAAAAGAGGGGGCGGGCGTTTTTCGCGGGAAGTCGGGTTTTCCATGGGAGCCTCCGTTGGTCTGTTTCCATATCCACCGCTGTATAAGGTATCGGCAGATGCGCGCTTTACTTAAGCGGTTAGCCATACTTTTTTTGCCAAAAGGGAAGAAAAGCAGGTTGCTCCCGGCAGGCGTTAAGTAACAAGTTTAGCAGTGTTTCGAGAAACGAAAACGGCAGTTGAAGGTTTGAAATTTGATATGCCGGGCCGCCCGGCAGGGCCTATCGGTACGCACGCCGCACAAGTTTTTTTCGAGTTTGCAGGTCTATGGACGAACGGATCATCATCCGAGGCGCACGGGAGCACAACCTCAAGAATGTCGATCTGGACATTCCAAGGAACAAGCTGGTCGTTATCACAGGGCTTTCCGGATCGGGCAAGTCGAGTCTGGCTTTCGATACCATCTATGCAGAGGGACAGCGGCGGTACATGGAGAGCCTGAGTGCCTACGCCCGCCAGTTTCTCGGGATGATGGAGCGGCCGGATGTAGATTTCATCGACGGCCTTTCTCCGGTTATCGCTATCGAGCAGAAAACAGTAAGCCGCAATCCCCGGTCGACGGTCGGCACGGTTACGGAGATTTACGACTTCATGCGGTTGCTGTTTGCGCGTGCGGGCACGGCTTACTCTTACCTCTCCGGCGCCCCCATGCGCAAGCAGTCGGACGATGAGATCATCGACGGCGTACTCAGCTTTCCGGAGGGTTCCCGTGTACTACTTCTGGCGCCGGTCGTCAAAGGTCGCAAGGGACATTACCGGGAACTCTTCGAGCAGATTGCACGGCAGGGATTCGAACGGGTAAGGGTTGACGGTCACCTGCGCGAGATCGAAAAGGGGATGCGGGTAGACCGGTACAAGACGCATGATATCGAAGTAGTGGTGGACCGGCTGGTTATCAAGGACGGAATACGGACGCGCGTAAGCCAGTCTGTCGAAATGGCGCTTGGAATGGGCAACGGCGCCTTGATTGCCAGCGTTCTGGAAGGCGCCGAGCAAGCAGGGGATTACTACTTCAGCCGGCATCTGTTCAGCCCGGAAGACGGAATATCCTACGAAGATCCTTCTCCGAATACCTTCTCGTTCAATTCTCCGTACGGCGCGTGCCCGGAGTGCAATGGCCTCGGCAAACGGCGGGAGTTGGACCCGGGTCTGGTTGTCCCGCAACCTTCAAAATCTATTCAGGATGGCGGGCTGGCCCCGCTTGGAAAGCCGCGTGACATCTGGATCTTCAGCCAGCTTCGCGCCGTGGCAGATGCGTATGGCTTCTCCTTTGATACACCGTTCGACCAGTTGACGGATGAACAGCGCCAGGTGATCCTGGAAGGCGCAGGAGATCTGCAATTCGACATCGTGTATCATTACAAGGACCGAGAGGTAAAATACAAGCACAGGTACAGCGGGGTGTACCAGCATCTCTGGCATACGTACGAGAATACGGGGTCGCCTTCGCAGCGCAAGTGGGCGGAAGCCTTCATGCGGGAAATGCCTTGCCGTGCGTGCGGGGGAGGCCGGTTGAAGCCGGAGAGTCTTTCCTTCAGAGTGAGTGGAAAGAACATTGCCGAGCTGGTTCAGATGGATCTGCTCTCACTCCAAGCGTGGTTCGATCAGGTTACACTGCCGGAGCGGCAGGGACTCATAGGACGCCCGATCATCAAGGAAATCAAAGAGCGACTCGATTTCCTCATCAACG
This sequence comes from uncultured Rhodothermaceae bacterium, assembly GCA_965365465.1. Classification (GTDB taxonomy): domain Bacteria; phylum Bacteroidota; class Rhodothermia; order Rhodothermales; family DASSAV01; genus CBDUBU01. Next base: position 3,600 of record CBDUBU010000150.1, on the reverse strand, counting down.
TCGGGGTTGGGTATTTGAATCTGGACCGGCCTGCCCGGACGCTTTCAGGGGGCGAGAGCCAGCGAATCCGCCTCGCCACGCAGATCGGAACGCAACTGGTAGGAGTACTCTACGTGCTGGACGAGCCGAGCATTGGCCTTCACGCGCGCGATAACGGGCTGTTGATCCAGTCGCTGAAGCAACTCCGCGATCTCGACAATTCGGTGCTTGTAGTAGAGCATGACCGCGAGATGATCGAAGCGGCGGACTTCGTCGTGGATCTGGGTCCGGGGGCGGGAGAGCAGGGAGGGCATGTGATTGGCGCTGCGCCGCCGGGTGAGTTGCCGTTGCACCGGAACGGCTATGAGAGTCTGACAGCCGCTTATCTCTATGGAAATCGGAACATTCAGATGCCTGCGGAAAGGCGACGCGGGAACGGAAAGCGACTCGTTCTGAAGGGAGCTACGGGACACAATTTGAAAGGGGACACCCTCGATCTCCCGCTTGGAACCTTCATCGCGGTTACCGGAGTGTCGGGGTCGGGTAAATCTAGCCTTATCAACCAGACGCTCTATCCCGTTTTGGCCAGACGGTTCCATAATGCGCAGCTTACGGCGCTTCCTTACGAGAGCATCAAAGGGCTGAAGTACATAGATAAGGTGATCGATGTCGACCAAAGCCCGATTGGCCGAACGCCACGTTCCAATCCGGCTACCTACACCGGGCTGTTCACCTATATCCGGGACTTGTTTGCGCAGTTGCCGGAGTCGAAGATTCGCGGGTACAAACCGGGCAGGTTCTCCTTCAATGTCAAGGGAGGGCGCTGCGAGACCTGCAAGGGCGCAGGCATCGTAAAGCTGGAAATGAATTTTCTGCCTGATGTCTACGTGGAGTGTGAAACATGTAAGGGGCAGCGGTATAACCCGGAGACGCTGGAGGTTAAGTACAAAGGAAACAGCATTGCCGATGTGCTGGAAATGACGGTTTCGGAAGCGCTGGATTTCTTTGAAAACGTGCCGCGCATCGAGCGCAAGCTGCGGGCGCTGGATTCTGTCGGGTTGGGTTACATTCACCTGGGGCAGCAGGCAACGACGCTCTCAGGCGGAGAGGCGCAGCGGGTCAAGCTGGCAAAAGAACTCTCCCGGCCCGGCACCGGAAAGACTTTTTATATTCTCGACGAGCCTACCTCGGGGCTGCATTTCGAGGACATCCGATACCTGCTCAAGGTTTTGCGAGCGCTGGTGCAGAAGGGAAATACCGTTCTGGTCATAGAGCACAACATGGACGTGGTGAAGGTGGCCGACTACATGATAGACCTCGGACCTGACGGAGGCGAGGCCGGAGGGTTTATCATTTTTTCAGGAACGCCGGAGGAAGCAGCCGCACAGGAAAGCTATACAGGGGCAGCGTTGCAGGCAGAGCTGGCGCGTTCAGCCCGCTTTCATGAGGTAGAAGAAGCTGACGAAGCGCTGAATCTGGACGAGTTAGCGGGCGACGAGGAAGAAGGTGAGGAAGCAGACGAGGAGGAAGACGAAAGCGAGGAGGAAGTAGCGGCGCAGGGATAACGGGTTGTGCTGCCTGCTGGAGCCAACCCGTCTCCTCGCCTTGCTGTGGATCTTCCTGCCGGGATCGAGGTTTAGAGCGATTTGTGCAAGCGTGGGCGCTTGCTGTTGCTCCCAAACAGACATTTCTTTTATATCAATTCCTGATCGGGCGAGAAGCTATGGACTTTGACGTGCGGGTTGCCGGTCCGGAACATCACCCCTATGCGGATGCGATCTGTGCATTGATCGAAGAAGCGGCCAGGGCGAGAGGAACCGGTATTGCCAAACGATCCCCTGAATACGTTATCTCCAAAATGGACGAGGGCAAGGCGATCATTGCCTTGCAGGGGGAGCAGCTTGCCGGTTTCTGTTACATAGAAACATGGAGCCACGGGAAGTATGTCGCCAACTCGGGCCTCATTGTAGCGCCCGATTTTCGGAAGCTCGGCCTTGCCAAGCTGATCAAGAAAAAGGCGTTCGAGCTTTCGCGCAAAAAGTACCCGGACGCCAGGCTGTTCGGTATTACGACAAGCCTGGCCGTTATGAAAATCAATTCCGAGCTGGGTTATAAGCCGGTTACCTTCTCGGAATTGACGACCGACGAGGTTTTCTGGAACGGATGCCAGAGTTGCCCGAATTTTGACATTCTCACGCGCACCAAACGCCAGATGTGTCTATGCACCGGAATGCTGTACGATCCTGTTGACGAGAACAAGGTTTCCGGGAATGGATCGGGGGTAGAAATAAAGCCCATTGAAGAAAAGCCTTCTGACGATACGAAGTCTGTAGACTGAACGTTGCTTTCAGTTTTGGTCGGGACCTGGGGCGCTCCGGCAGTCAGCCGTCCGGGAGCCAACAGAAAAGCGGAACGCCGAGGGATGATGCCCCGGCGTTCCGCCTTTTTTATTATCTGTGTGCTTTCAGAAATTGTAGACGACGCCGAAAGAAGCTCCGAGGCGCGGCGCGAGATCGTTTTCTCCGGTCAGGGAGAACGTATAGTCCCGGTATTCATCCTGAACACCGCCCTTCACGAAAGCCGTATACGAGGCCCCCGGCGGCGAGATGTTCAGATAAGGGGCAAGGCCGATGTGATATCCCGAAGTTGTCTCGTTCAGAAATACCTGTCCGTTGATTACAGAGATATTATCTCCATCAGTATGGTAACGATAGGTGAGGGCAGCCCCGATTTCTCCGAATCCGAAATTGTATCCTGCTCCCGCCTGTAACCCGTACACATCGCCTTCATCATACTTTGTGTCCTGTGAAGTTCCATCGAGGGTCAGGAAAGCGTCAATGCCGCCGAAGAGCGTGATGGCGCCGACAGGATAGGAAGCCGATGCGCCGAGCATAAAGGCATGTTGCCGGTCTGTGGATTCGCGCTCATTCTCGTCGGTATTCGGTTCCGGGCCAACGTCAACCAGAAAGCCGAGCCGACCGGAGAGGTTCTTGTTCTGTATTTCCCCGAAGAGGGTCACGTTCTGCGCCTTGAATCCACTTTCGATTTTACGCTCGCTGGGAACGGATTCAGGAATCGAGGCGCCGATCAGGGCGGCTACAGCGCGAAGGGGCGCTCCGGTGATGCCGAGGGCAGGGACGGAAGCCGTTGCATTATCGACGTCGAACGTAATTGTTTCTGCCTGGAAATTTTGCTGAGAAAGTCCCAGATCCGCGCCGAGCGAGATTGCAAAACCAGGTCGCGTCACCACCGGATAGGCTGCGCCCAGGTGGAAATTGATAACCGTGATTTCGCCGTTGATTTTTGCCGAGGCGCCCTGCACCGTTCCTGTCACGCCCGGCGGCAGCGTGAGGCCGAGTCCGGCGGCAATAGCTCCGAGGTCGGTGGGAAGGGGGGCTTCCTGCCCCAGATCATGGACATCACCTGATTCATCATATTCTTCATTGATGAGGCCATAGCCGAAGTTCGCCCAGAGGCGGGCGCGTGCAGCGGGAGCGACTCGAACCAGTCGGCGAGCTCGGCAGCCGAGCGCTCGTACAGCTGGGTCAGAACGCGCGTGCTCAAGCGCGTTGCCGCGTTCACCCACTGCGCGTTGAGATCGTTGATGAAAGCCACGAACTC
>CBDUBU010000149.1:0-9463 GCA_965365465.1 uncultured Rhodothermaceae bacterium | reverse complement strand
GTGCGCCGGGTCTGGGGTCGTTGTTCCGTTCAAGTCCGGCGCTGCAGTGGCTAGCACACGCGCAGCCTGCCGGGCCACGGAGGGAGCCGGGTCGATAACCGCCATGCGTCCCTGCACCACCTGCTCGATGCTTTCCCGCAAAAAAGGATAGTGTGTGCAGCCAAGCACGAGTTGGTCAGCGCCCGAAGCAATCAGCGGAGAAAGATAGTTCTTCAAGAGTTCTAACGTTTCCTTCCCTTCCAGCGCGCCCGACTCAACGGCGGCCACCAGACCCGGACAGGCGCGGGTGAGCACTTGTCCTCCGTTTCCATAACGTCCTATCAGATTTGCAAAAAGCTCGCCCTGAAACGTTGCTTCCGTAGCGATGACGCCGACAACTCCGGTTCGGGTTTGCTCCGGCGCGGGTTTGCCTGCCGGTTCCATTCCGACGAAAGGGATATCGGGAAAGCGTCCCCGCAAGTAGTACAGCGCCGCCGCAGAAGCCGTGTTGCAGGCAATCACTATCATGGCGGCTCCCTGTTCCAGCAGGAACTGCGTGATGTGCTCTGAAAAGGCGCGCACCTCCTCCAGCGAACGCGTTCCGTAAGGCACATGCGCCTGATCGGCCAGATACAAGGTAGGCGCGTGAGGAATCTGCCGTCTGATCTCCCGCCAGACGCTCAAACCTCCTACGCCGGAGTCAAAAATGCCGATACGTTCGTACGTTTTCACGCTCAAGCAAGAAGCCGAAGTAGGTTCAGGATTTTCGCAGAGCTTCCGGCCCGTTGGGTGAAAGGCTGCGCTGTTTCCGATGCGGAATAAGACCTGCACCGCATCGGATTATACGACACTCCGGACGATTTTTTCCGCGAGCAGAAAACAGCTTGATGCGGTAGCGGAATGGGACAGGGGCATTCAGATTCCAGGTTCGAAGGTCGTTACGCCCCCCTGTCTCTACAAAATAAAGAACATCCCGGCGGTCCCACCACGGCGCCGGGATGTTCTTTTCATCACATGAGGAAGCGTATAAAGCTCTTTACGTATTTTTCGCGCAGAGTTACAGCATCGCCGAATGTCTGAAACAGGGTTACAGGTTGGTTACATGATCTACTGTCAACCTGTTTCTTCAAAGCCGGATTGGGGCTCTGTGGAAGCTATCGAGTCGGGCATTGCCGTTATTTTCTCTGCAAGCGCTCCAGCGCTATGCGCTACGAGGGAGGCGCCGAAAAACATGCTGGTTGCTACATACAAGGTTTCATCTTCAGTGGGATAACGGGAGCAGGTCCAGTTCCACCGTCCCTCCCTGGCAGGCATAGGGTTTACCCTTGATTCAAACTCCAATACAGCTTTTTGCACCGTTTCTTTTTCGTCGCCTGACCAGGTTCCGTAAAATTCAATCTGTCGCTCCCGCATAGATAACCTTTTGTGTTTCCTGATTCATGCTATCTGCTGCCGTGCAACGGCACAGAGAAAGAGCATGTTTTGTCTGGACCGCAGAGACGCTTTCGATGAATTGAGAAAGCGACACTCCCGTCTATTCCCGAAGCGCCTGCAAACTTTCCGGCATAGGTGCTTCGCGTCCGTACAGGGTAGCATTGCGGGGAGATTATGGCTGTATTCTTGTCCGGCGTGCAGATCCTGAACGCTCTCCCACGCGGCTGAACGTAGTAGAGTGTCTATGCATCCGGCATGACGGACCCTCCCGGCTTGCTCCTGTCCAGCCTGCGCCGGACTTTTGCTTACTAGACTCTCTCAGAACTATTGTTGCTGTACTGGCAGCATTGAAATTATAGCCTTCAACGCATTCAAGGGACTTACTATGAATAAGTCGGGAAAAATTTCATACGGGTAGGTAGTTACATTTCTGCTACGAATCAGCGTTTCTGTGCTGCCCAGAATATGCTGGTTGCTCTCGTTGGCGCCGGCATGAAAGGGGAAATGCATAATGAATCCGAAGTTAGCCTCTTTCTCCTGCACCAGGAACAAGCCGTACCCCGGTTTAATCTTAAATACTTTTTAATCATCAATATAAAGAGGCGTGAGAAGTTGAAAATGCCGCCTGAAACTGTATTTTCTACTGCTTAAATCAGGAAACCTGTTCATCGTTTTTTCGCACACCGACCCTCGCAACAATGTACACGATCGACAAAACTCCCTATGGATATGCATTGTCATTCAGCGGCGCTCTGAATGCAGACGAGATGCGAAGCTGGCTCAATGCATGTAGAGAGGCGCTCTCTGCGCCGCAAACACCGTTCGGGGTGCTGATCGATGCGCGTGAGCTTGGAGTTATCGACCGGGAAGTCAAAAAGCTTCTCATTGCCGGGCAGCACCGTTTCCGCAAGCAGGGCATGGTTCGCTCCGCACTCGTCTGGTCTGATGCAGGCACTGCTTCCCAGTTCCAGGTTCTCGCCCGGCAAAGCGGGATTATCGAGGGCGAGCGGAACATCAATGCGGCCGAGCCAGGCTGGGAAAAGCGCGCCCTCGATTGGGTCGAGCGCGGCATTGAGCCGGACGCGCAGCCTGGATAAGGCGCGGGCCTGACCGCAGTTGCGCAGAACGCATCCTCCGAAAGATCCTGTTCAGGACTGGAGAAAGGCAAGCGCTGTCAGCACACGCTGCGCCTGTCCATAATGCCGCTCTTCGTGCGCCACGATGGTTTCGCAGCAGTCCCGGAGGCGCATTGTGATAAGTCTCGCGCCGGGGGAGGTTACAACCACACGGGCATGATCGCAGCGATCTGTGCTGCGAATCAGTTCGATCAGTCGCTCCTGATGCCTGGCAAAGTTTTCTATGATGGTCCCAGGAAGGCGGCTGTTCGATGGGGCAAAGGCTGCCGGTGTTTTGTAACGGGTCCGGGTAGTGGGTTGCACTGATTTAACCATCATCCACCCGAAAAGGAGCGGCAGCAGCGGCGCACGTTCCCACAGCGACGGATGCTTTTGCCCCAGGACTACTTCCCGCAGTACAGGCTCATAGGTCTGGTTGGTGACCATCAGGTGGTCAAAGCACTGTCCGATGCTCCACGCGCCGGGAGCGGGCTGCCGGTTCAGTTGTTCCACGTTTAGTGCTCCGAACGTTGCAAGGGCATCTTCCGAGAGACGTTCGGCTCGGTTCAGAAGGGCAGGCAGGTAAGCGTTTTGCATCGTCGTTCGGGGATTACATCAGAAACTCGCGCCGCAGGTCTGCAATTTCCTGGTCTGCGATAGGTACGAGTTCTCCGATGGAGGCAGCGTTAATCAGAGACCGGGCGCTGAACTCGGCTACTTCCAGCCGGTCAAAGGTTTCCAGAATGGATTTGCCGGTGACGAGGATGCTGTCGTTCTGGAGAAGCAGCGTCGGCGTTTCCTTTGACAGCGCCTCTACCGCAACGCGGCTCCCTCTGAACTGTCCCCCGTAGGGAATCAGCGGAATGTCCTGCAACAGGATGTAGCTTTCCGGAATCGTACGGGTGTCAAACGGTTTGCCCGCAATGCAGAAGGCCGTAGCGTTCGGAGCCTGCGTCGTGATAATGCAGTTCACGGAAGGGTGGGAATTATAGATTTCCTGGTGCAGGTGAACCGAACGGCTCGGAATCTTGCCGGCTTCTCGTTTGTCGCTGGCTATCTGAACGATATCTTTTGGCTGTATGTACCGCCGGTCAATGCCGTAGGGCGTGATAAGAAAGTCATTGTCCTTCCACCGCGCCGAAACCGTCCCGTAGGTGCTTATCATCAGCTTCTGGTCGCAGGCCCTTTCAATGAAGCGGCAAATGTCGCGCCGGATAGCTCGCTCCTCAGCCGGGTGCGCTGCTGTTTCCATTTCCGGAATCAATCCGTTTTCTTCCTCAAACCGCTGGATCTGCTCGTCAGAAAGACGGTTGGGCTTCCCGATCTCATGAGACTTGATGATGGTCCGGGCGCAGAACTCCAGGGTCTCAAAACGCTGGTAGGCATCGAACGGATCGACGCCCCCGACGACCGTACCGTGGTTTTCCATGATTACGCTGTTATAGCCCTGCTTGAATTCCTGCGCGATACGCTCGCCCAGCGCCTCGCTTCCGGGCAAAGCATAGGGAGCATATCCTACAGGGCCGCACACATGCTGCGCCTGCGGGATGACGTGCGTATCCGGAATCTGCCGCACGATGCTGAAGGAGACGAGCGCCGGAGGGTGTGCATGTACGATGGCCTTCAGGTCCGGCCTGCACCGGTAAATCGCCGTGTGAAAAGGATGCTCCGATGAAGGGGCGTGTTTTCCCACCATGGTTCCATCTGCCTTGATGCAAACCACATCACGTGGGGTAAGCGTACCCTTGTCTTCTCCTTTGGGCGTGATCCAGATGTCACCGTTGTCTTCGCGCACTGAAATATTCCCCCCGGAGGTAGTCGTCATTCCTCCTTTATAGACCCGTGAAAGGATCATGGCGACCTGGTCGCTCGGATGCAACAGTTGTAATTCCATGCCGGCAATGTATGGTTGGGTGAAAGAAAGTTTTTGCAGTAAGCGAAGGCGTCCGAACATCTTGCCGGAGCGCAATAAACGGGAACGATACGCGCAGGACAGGTCAAAGATCTACAGCACGTGCCTGTAGGTGCAAAGATTAGCGGAATTTGCGGAAACGACAAGGCTCCAAAGAAGCAGTTCGTTTCATACTTGAGCGTAAGAAAAACAAGCCGCAACTGTATAAGCAAAAGAAAAAGCTTGTGCGGCTGCCTGCGCCTCCGTTGGGGCGCTAAGTCTGGGTCAGGGGAAATAGTCCCGGTGCTGGAAAAATGTGGGAGAAAGGTGCGCGGATGGAACCTTTTTACAGGCATAATGTGCAATTTTAGCCTTGCCTAAAAATTTATCTTGACCATGTTTGAAAAAAGGCAAAGTCGGGAGATCAAAAAAGGCCCCTTATGGATGATCCGCTCCTTGCGTTGATGCTTGCGCTTCTGGTCTTGGCCATTGCTAGCGGGCTGGTATGGCCTCGTGGCGGGCTGATTGGGCGAATTCGCCGACAGCGCCGCCTTTCGACCCGCATCCTGACCGAAGATGCGCTCAAACACCTGTACAAGACAGAAACGCACGGGCAGCAACCGGCTCTGCACGCTATAGCCGGAACGCTGAACATCAGCCAGGACCGCGCGAGCGCCTTGCTTGGCGACATGGAAAAGCGTCGGTTGCTGGAGTGGGAGGACGACACGCTGCGACTCACCCCTGCTGGGCGCGACTATGCTTTGCACGTGCTCCGCGCCCATCGCCTGTGGGAACGGCATCTGGCGGATGAAACAGGCTTTCGAAAGACCGAGTGGCACGAACGCGCTGAGGAGCGCGAGCATACGCTTACGCCGGAGGATTTGCAGGCGCTTTCCGAACGGCTCGGGCACCCGACCTTGGATCCGCACGGAGACCCCATTCCGGGGGTGAACGGCGAGATGATCCCGCAGCAACGGCAGGCGCTCTCCGCGCTGGCGCCGGGCGAGAAGGGACGTATCGTTCACATCGAAGATGAGCCTCTGGCCGTCTACGCACAACTGGCGGCAGAAGGGCTGGCGCCGGGAATGGACGTACACGTTCTGGAAAAAACCACCGGGCGCATCCGCTTCTGGGCAGACGGCGACGAGCATGTGCTGGCTCCATTGCTGGCCGGCAACGTGTCTGTAGATGTTCGCGCCGCCGGGGTGGTTGAAGCAGCGGAGCCGGGCGAGCGGCTTTCTGCGCTGGAGCCGGGCGAGAAAGCGGAAGTCGTACGGATCGGGCGCTCTTTCCACAGCAGCGAGCGCCGTCGCCTGATGGATCTGGGCTTCGTACCCGGCACAATCGTGGAAGCGGCTTTTAAAAGCCCTGGGGGTGATCCCGTGGCTTACATGGTTCGGGGGGCGCTGATTGCCCTCCGAAGCGAGCAGTCAGACCTGATTTTTATTGGACGCTTAGAAGATCCATCCGGGGATAAAACAGAGCAGCAGCATGAAGAAAACGCCTACGATGCAAGTTGAGGAGGCGCACGCGGCGGGCGCGTGTGAAACGTGCCCGGCTTACCGGGCAGCCAGCCTGAAAAAGCTGGGCGTGAACATGGAAGCGTCAGACTATGTAGTGGCGCTGGCCGGCAACCCGAACGTCGGGAAGAGCACCGTTTTTAACGCGCTTACCGGCCTGCGACAGCACACCGGCAACTGGCCTGGAAAAACCGTCTCCCGCGCCGAGGGGGGCTTTGGCTATGACGGCAAGCGTTACAAACTGATCGATCTGCCTGGAACGTACTCGCTTCTCGCCACCAGTGTCGATGAGGAAATCGCACGCGATTTTATCCTTTTCGGGCAGCCTGATGTTACGGTGGTGGTGGTGGACGCGACGCGGCTGCAACGCAACCTGAACCTGGTGCTTCAGGTACTCGAAATCACCGACCGGGCCGTTATCTGCCTGAACCTGATGGACGAGGCGCGGCGTCACGGCCTGAAGGTTGATGAACGGAGGCTTGCCCGTGATCTGGGTGTGCCGGTTGTGTCAACTGCCGTACGCGAAGGGGAAGGGCTGGAAGAACTTCTCGCGGCCATCCACGATGTGGCGACCGGCAAGGTAATAGGCAAGCCCTACCGGATACAGAGCGAGCCGCCGGAACTAAAGGCTGCCATTTCGATGCTTACGGCCCGCGTCGAAGCTGCTTTTCCCGGCCTGCCCAATGCCCGCTGGGTGGCGCTCCGGCTGCTCGACGGCGATGAACGGATCGCTGAGGCGGTGCGCAAGGGAGAACTGGGCGATCTGGCGCGTGAAACCAGGAAAGAACGTACGGCCGGCGAACCGCCCTATGGGGAAATGATTGTGCTGCAAGAGGGTATGTTATGATGGAAATCGCTTCAGAAAACGGGACAGAGGTTCTGGCGGGGGAGGATTTGCTGGAACTCGCTCAGTCCCTTCGCTGGAAGATTGGAGGTGAGTTTCACGAACGGTATGTAGAGGCCGTCTATACCGATGCGGCCCGCATCGCAGACCGTACGGTAACCCACGCCGGAGAGCGTCCCCGTTTCGACGTTGACCGAACGGTCGACCGGCTGGTTACGAGCCGCATCTGGGGCATTCCCATCATGATCGGGCTTTTCACGCTGGTGTTCTGGATCACCATCAGTGGCGCCAATGTGCCCTCCGGATGGCTCTCGACCCTGCTGATCGACAAGCTGCTGCCTGTGCTCAAAGCCGGCGCTGCGGACGTAGGCATACCGTGGTGGTTGAGCGGCGTGCTTCTCGACGGCATGTACCTGACCACCGCCTGGGTGATCAGTGTGATGCTCCCGCCGATGGCGATCTTCTTCCCGCTGTTTACTCTCCTGGAGGACTTCGGCTACCTGCCTCGCGTGGCCTTTAATCTGGATCGGGCATTCAAAAAAGCAGGCGCGCACGGAAAGCAGGCGTTGAGCATGATGATGGGCTTCGGCTGCAATGCCGCAGGCGTCGTTTCTACGCGTATCATCGACAGCCCACGGGAGCGCCTGATCGCCATCCTGACGAACAACTTTGCCCTTTGCAATGGTCGCTGGCCGACGCAGATCATTCTGGCGAGCCTCTTTCTGGGCGCCCTCGCGCCGGTGCATCTGGCCGGACTTATTTCGGCGGCTGGCGTCGTGGGCATTGCCCTGCTGGGGGTGTTGCTGACGTTCCTGGTCTCTCGTGCGCTTTCGAGCACCATGTTGCAGGGGGAGGTCTCGACATTTAGTCTCGAACTGCCGCCCTACCGGCCCCCTCGCTTCTGGCAGACCGTCTACACTTCGCTCATCGACCGTACGGCTTTTGTGCTCTGGCGGGCTATTGTGTTTGCTATGCCTGCCGGCCTGGTCATCTGGCTGGTTTCCAACATTCATATCGGCGACCTGAGCATTGCCGAACACGTTATCGAGTGGCTGAATCCGTTCGGATTGCTGCTGGGCATGAATGGCATCATCCTGCTTGCCTACATCATCGCGATTCCAGCCAACGAGATCGTTTTGCCGACGATTCTTATGCTTATCGTCCTGACGACCGGCTTGCCGGCAACCGCCGGAGCAGGTTCAGGCGTGCTCTTTGAGCCGGACAGCGCCGGTACGCTCAGTTCGCTGCTCCAGGCCGGCGGGTGGACGCTCCTGACGGCCGTGAGCGTGATGCTCTTCAGCCTGGTGCATAACCCGTGCAGCACAACGATCTATACGATCTACCGCGAAACCGGAAGCGCAAAGTGGACCACCGTAGCTACTCTCATCCCCCTAGTCATGGGATTTGTATTGACCTTTTTTGTAGCCCAGATCTGGCGGCTGCTCGCGTAAGTTTGCGCCGGACGCTATTTTCACTGAAAGACTGTCCGGCCCCTTATCTCAGCTTGAATGGGAACGAGCCACGAGCGCCTGCCATGCCTGATGCATAGATGTTTCTCTGCGTCGGCGGGACGGGCATGATGGTTCAGCCTGCCGGTTCCACAGGGCCATGTACGTAGAGGATATCCGGAAAACGCTGGCATCGTTGGGCGACCCCGAACAGGCAGCAGCCCTGCAAGGGTTCTTCAAGACCGGCCCCGGTGGATATGCGGAAGGCGACCTGTTTCGGGGCATCCGCGTGCCCATGCTTCGCAAGCTCTCCCGTCAGTACAGGCATGTCACGGCGGAAGGGGCGGGAGCGCTCCTTACCTCTGCGTACCATGAGGACCGGCTCTTTGGATTGCTGTTGCTGGTTGGTTTGTTCTCAAAGGCAGACGAAGCCGGCAAAACGCAGATCTACCGGCTGTATCTGGACCATACCCGGCATATCAACAATTGGGACCTGGTCGATTCCTCTGCGGAGCACATCGTGGGGGCTTACCTGGAGGATCGAAGCCGTGAACCCTTATACCGGCTGGCTGCATCCGAAAGTCTGTGGGAACGGCGCATAGCCCTGCTCTCGACATTCCACTTCATCAAGCGCGGCGACTTTGAGGATGCATTGCAGATCATCGCGCTGCTGCTAAACGACCGGCGCGACCTGATCCACAAAGCGGCAGGCTGGATGCTCCGCGAGGTGGGAAACCGCGCCCCGGCGGCAGAGCGAGCCTTTCTTCAGGAACACTACCGCCATATGCCCCGGACGATGCTCCGCTATGCCATCGAGAAGTTTCCGGAAAGCGAGCGGCAGCAGTACTTGCGTGGAGAGGTTTAGACGTAGCGCTACCTGTTCGGAATCAGAACATTGCGGGTGCGTTCCGTATACCCGGCGAAGACGCCGTAGCCGTTTTTCACGTTGCTGTGGATGCGCACAGGTTCGGCAAAAGGATTCTCCTCATTTTGCTCGTACAGATGCAGCGTGCGCTGGTACTCGTAGTATGCCTCGCTCAGAAAAGCGAGCTTGACGTAGTATCGTAGCTGGTAGCCCTCGTCGATGAAACGCGGCTCAGGAACCTGTATTTTCAACTCGTGGGTGCGCCCGTCGAACAGCGCATCCTTGAAGTAAGCATCATCGCCTTCATACGTACCCTGCTCAAGGGATTGCAGGCGGCGCTCGCTGGTAATGGCGGCATCGCGGGTCT
>CBDUBU010000148.1:0-9490 GCA_965365465.1 uncultured Rhodothermaceae bacterium | reverse complement strand
AGCAGGGTCGCGGCTTTGCCGTCGTAGCCGAGGAGGTGCGCAAACTGGCCGAGCGCTCTACCGGCGCCACCAAAGAGATCGCTCTTATGATTCAGGCGATCCAGCGGGAAACAGAGGAAGCTGTCCACGCAATGAAACAGGGTACGGATCGGGTGGCAGATGGCATAGCGCTGGCAGACCAGGCCGGAGATGCGCTCGAGCGGGTAGTCAGGCAGGCCCAGGACACGGTAGACACCATTACGCAGATAGCGGCAGCGAGCGAGCAGCAATCGACTACAAGCGAGCAGATCTCGCGTTCGGTTGAGGCCATCTCGACGGTGACGCAGGAGTCTGCGCAGGGCGTCGGGCAGATTGCCTGGTCTGCGAATGGACTGACGCAAGTGACGGAGGAACTTCGAAACCTGGTAGGGCGCTTCAAGATAGATGCCGATTTACAGCGCAGTGAAGACGAACAGCGTTGCGTTGCGGGCGACGGAGCGGCTGTCGGTATGCCTGCCTTTGGCCGCTAACATTGAACAGCGATAGATGACAAAGGAAGCCCGGCGCTGGTCTCAGCGCCGGGCTTCTTCATGCAGACATGGCGCACGACGGTCTCACATTTCGTCGCTGAAAGCCGTGATGGGCGTCAGCCGCACCTGCCGGAACTCAACCTCGGCCCCCTCCGCTTGCAGAGCGATCTGGCCCTTGCTTGCCGTCGCGTCCTCCCCATAGTTCACCAGATCCCCGTTGACCCAGACTTTGATGGCGTTGCCCAGGACTTCTATGACCATGGTATTCCATTCCCCTACGGGGTTTTCGGATCCGTCCGTCAGGTTGAGAATGCGGCGCTCCTTGCCTTCCGTGATCCCCCAGTTCTCCCTGGGCCCCCGCCGGTCTTCCATGTTGGGCACGGTAATGTCCTCGACGATGCACCAGAAGTCGCCGGCGTTTTCGTGCATCATTTGCACCTCGATCGACCTGGGGAACATTTCGTACAGCGCTCTCGGCGTCGAAGCATAAACGAGGACGCCGCAGTTTCCAGGCTCTCCGGCAAAGCGGTACTGCACCTCCAGCCGGTAGTTTTCATAAACCTCGTCTGTGATGAGGTGGCCGTTGGGTTCGCCCATACTGACGAGCAAGCCGTCACGAACAAGGAAGGGGCTTTTTACGTTCGGGTCGCTATCCATCGCGGGAACGTCTACATGCCAGCCAGTCAGATCCTTCCCGTTGAAAAGTTCTACAGGCTGGCGTTCAGAGGCGCAGGACAGACCGACGACTGCAAGCACGCACAGAATAATGAGGTTTTTCACGAGAGTGTGCTCCTCTTTGGGATGTTCAGGCTTTACACAGGGTGATTACACTCTCCAAAGTTAAACAAAATTCGTCTTCCGAACGCTCTGCAGATGGTGCGACAGCATCGTGGCGGCCGAGATGGAAAAGCCTGCTTTCCTTTGAAACCCTCACTGGCCCCCAGGCGCAAGAGGCCCGTGTCAGAACAGCGCGGCAGCATCTACGTCGATGGCAATGCGGTGGTGAGCCGGAGGGGAGCCGAACCTTTCCGAGGTTTCGCGGAGCAGGCGCTGCAAGTCGGCGCTGCGATAGTAGCGGCTGGTCTTGATGAGGGTGTGGTAGCGGTACTGGCGCTTGATGCGCCCGATGAAGGCAGGCTGCGGCCCGAGCACCTGCAAGTCGTCGGCCTGCTCCCGCAGCAGCGCCGTCCAGTCGACGGCTACCTTCTCGACCGATTTTTCGGAGGGTCCGCGAAACTCCACCCCGACGACGCGCCCGAACGGAGGGTAGCCGAACTGGTTCCGATCCGGCAGGACGGATTCCGCAAACCCCACATAGTCGTGTTCGCAGGCAAAGCGCAGGGCGGGACTTTTCGGATTGCGTGTTTGCAGGATCACCTCCCCGCGCAGCGCCGCCCTTCCGGCGCGTCCTGCCACCTGCGTGAGCAGTTGAAACGTGCGCTCCTCTGCGCGGAAGTCCGGCAGCAGCATCCCGGCATCGGCATTGATGACGCCGACCAGCGTGACACGCCCGAAGTCCAGCCCTTTGGCTACCATCTGCGTGCCGAGCAGGATGTCGGCCTCTCCCTTGCCGAACTGATCGAGCAGTTTGTGGTGGGCATTCTTGCGGCCTGTGGTATCCAGATCCATGCGCAGGATGCGCGCTTCCGGAAAGAGACCGGTCAGTTCTTCCTCAACGCGCTGGGTGCCCATACCCAGGCGGGCCAGGTCTTTGTCGCTGCACCGGGGGCAGACCTGCGGCATACGCTGGGTGCGCCCGCAGTAGTGGCAGCGCAGGTGGTTCCGGGCCTTGTGGTAGGTCATCGTAACCGAGCAGTCGAAGCACAGCGGAGACCACCCGCACGATTCGCATTCGATGACGGGGGCATAGCCGCGCCGGTTCTGGAGCAGGATCGTTTGCTCCTTGCGTTCCAGCCGCGCGGCGATCGCTTCGCGCAGCGGCTCTGAAAGGCTACCCTCCAGCCGGTGTTTCTTCTTCTCCAGGGTCAGGTCGACGACCCGCACCTCCGGCAGCGCAGCCGCCCGGCTCCCCGGAACCGGCACCCGTTCGGGCATTGCCAGCAGCGTGTACTTCCCCGCGTGCGCGTTGGTATAACTTTCGAGGCTGGGCGTGGCCGAACCGAGCACGCAGACCGCCCCATTCATGTGAGCGCGCATCACGGCTACATCGCGGGCATGGTAGCGCGGGGCCGGATCGAACTGCTTATAGGATGTTTCGTGCTCCTCGTCGACGACGACCAGCCCCAGGTTTGATAGTGGAGCCAGCACAGCAGAGCGCGGGCCGATCACGACCGAAAAGACACCGCTCCGTAACTGCCGCCATGCGTCGAAGCGCTCGCCCAGGCTCATGCGCGAGTGCAGCACCGCAATCTGGTCTCCGAAGTGGGCGCGGAAACGCCGCACCGTCTGCGGCGTCAGGGCGATCTCCGGGACGAGGATGATACCGGTTTTTCCCTGTCCCAGCACCTGTTTGAGCGCCTCGATGTATACCTCGGTCTTGCCGCTGCCCGTAACTCCGTGGAGCAGAAACGTCTCGAAACGCTGCGCCTCGACCGCGCTGGTGATCTTTTCCAGCGCCCGGCGCTGCGCGTCGTGCAGGGCGTGCGCCGGGGCAGGCGCCTGCTTTCCGTCCAGACCAGCCAGCGGAGACCGGAACATCTCCCGTTCTACCGCCTCGATCATGCCTTTTTCAACCAGGCTGCGGATGGTAGCGGCCGTCGCGCCGGTCTGTGCGCACACTTCGGACTGCCGGGGTTCGGGTTCTCCCTGCAAGGCCGAGGCCGCCAGCGCCTCGATGATTGCGATCTGTTTTGCGCCGCGCAGTTGCGCTTTCAGGTCTCTGGCGGCATTCGGCGTTTGAAAGGCGGGCGCCAGCCGCAGGCGCTTTTCATACCGGACGCGCACCTTTGGCCGGCGCAGCGTGACCTCCATCTCGATCACGCCGTCTGCTTCCATGCGGCGGAGAAGCGCCAGCGAGATGTTTTTCGCTTCCTGTTTCAGGGAGATCAGCGTGGCATCGTCGTGGGTTTCGAGGTAGCGCAGGACGGCGCGGGCGGCAGCATGGTTTTCCCACTTACCCGGCGCTGCGCCGGTGCGGGAGATGCGCCGCTTGCTTTCGACCTCCGTTCCTGAGGGAAGCGCGGCCTTGATAACCTCTCCCCAGCCGCACACGTAGTAATCCGCCATCCAGCGCGTCAACCGGAGCAGTTCCTCTGAGAGCGACGGCCGCTCGTCCAGCACGTCGAGCACGGATTTGAGCCGCCGTCCGTCGGGATCCTCGCAGGCGTGTTCCACAATGACCCCGGTAAGGCGGCGCCGTCCGAAGGGGACCAGCACCCGTGCGCCTGCCTGTGCGTCGTCCCGGAGCGGCTCCGGCACGACGTAGGTATAAAGCTGATTGACCGGAAGCGGAAGCGCGACGTGGACGTTCAAAACAGATACGGCAATTCGGTGGATGCACAGGCGCCAGGCGAACGCCATACATTAACCGACGCGCAGCCCAACGGTTCGCTACGCCTTCATCAGGAGGGCCTGCCTGAAAGCGGCCATGTTCTCGGCAACCGGGCGAGGCCCGCCGAAGATGGCGCTGCCTGCGACGATGGTATCCACCCCGGCCTGCACCACTTCCATGACATTATCCGGCTTGATGCCACCGTCCACTTCGAGCCGCGCGGGCGAACCGATGTCGTCCAGCATCCGGCGGAGACGTGCGATCCGCTCCGTGCTACGGGGGATGTATTCCTGCCAGCCGAAGCCCGGATTGACCGACATGATGAGCACCTGGTCCACGTCGGGCAGGATGTCCTCCAGGTGCGCGAGCGGCGTGGCCGGGTTCAGCGTCACGCCGGCCCGAACGCCCAGGCTTTTGATATGCTGAACCGTGCGGTGCAAATGCCGGTCGGCTTCCACGTGAACTGTCAGCACCCCGGCCCCGGCCTTCGCAAATTGTTCTACATAATCATCCGGGTTTTCGATCATGAGATGCACGTCCAGCAGCGCCCCCTTTTCCTCAGCGAGCGGCTTCAGCGCCTTGACGACGAGCGGGCCAATGGTGATGTTAGGAACGAAATGCCCGTCCATCACATCCAGGTGCAGCCAGTCCGCGCCTGCCTCCAGCGCCTCCCGCGCGTGCGCTTCGAGACGACCGAAATTGGCGGAAAGGATGGACGGCGAAAAAACAATCATACCCTGCTCTCTGGAACGTGTCATGGACTTTGACCTTGATACGGCCACCCCGAAGATCCTATCCGTCAAGGACTTTATTTTTCTTACAGAAACAGCAACCGCCCCCACGATGGGCTAGAGGTGTTTTCCGCTTTATGGAGGCAGCAAGTCTTGCTGAAACCGTATTGCTGAAGCAGTAACACCCTCCGTCGCTTCGCGCCACCTCCCTCGGAGGGAGGAGTTGGTTCTGCTGGAACATACCGCTGCGCCTGACGCAAAGCTTCTAATCAGGCGAGAGGCAACGGCCCTCCGAAAGGAAAAAGAAGCCCCGGAGAGGCAAGGAGTGTTTTCCTTTACAGCGCTTGCGGTAAGACGCATGACACGCTTCAGAAGATCGCCTCGAAAATGGCAACCCCTGCGGCGACGACCAGCATATTGACGATGGCAATGGGCAGCAGGTACGCCCAGCCGATGGTCATCAACTGGTTGTACTTGAACCGGGGCAGCGTCCAGCGCACCCACAGAAACACGAACGCGAAGAAGGCGGCCTTGAGCAGGAGCGAGAGTACTTGCAAGATGCCCAGCACGATGCTGCCTTCCAGTCCGGGGAACGCCGCCAGCAGCAGCGGCTCGAACGGAATCAGGTAGCCGCCGAGAAACAGGGTGGAAATGACGAAGGAGGCGACAAAGAAGTTGACGTATTCCGCGAGGAAGAACATACCGAACTTCATGCCGCTGTACTCCGTGTGGTAGCCGCCCACGAGTTCTTGCTCGGCCTCCGGCAGGTCGAACGGAGCGCGGTTCGTTTCGGCAAATGCCGTGATGACAAAAATGATGAAGCCGATCGGATTCCGGAATACGTTCCAGCCCAGAATTGCCCAGCCGGAACTCTGGTGCTCGACGATGTCCATCAGGCTCAACGAACCGGAGATCAGCACGACGGAAACCACGGCCAGGCCCATCGAAAGCTCGTAAGAGATCATCTGCGCCGACGAGCGCAGCCCCCCCAGCAGCGAGTATTTGCTGTTGGAGCTCCAGCCGCCCAGCGTTACGCCGTAGACGCTGATCGAGGTGAGCGCCAGGATGACCAGCACGCTCACGTCGATGTCGGCCAGCACGACTCCACGTGCGAACGGGATCACCGCCGCTGTGGTCATGGCAATCACCACCATGATGACCGGCGCCAGCGAGTGAATGAACTTGTTAGACGTGGCCGGGCTGATGTCCTCCTTGAAAACCAGCTTGGCGACATCGGCGAAGGGCTGCAACAGCCCCCAGGGACCGACACGGTTCGGCCCCGGCCGGTTCTGCATATAGCCGGAGACCTTGCGCTCGGCGTAGACCAGCAGCGATGCTGAGATCAGCAGCAGGTTCAGCATGATGAACCCGATGATCGCGGTCCAGTAAAGCGGAATATCCATTTTTACATATCCTCCCAGTACTCATCCGGCATGTCCTGGGCGAGGGCCAGGGCGCCGTCCGCGCCGGCAAAGAGCGGATCACTTACCGAGGTTACCTTGAACGAGCCGTATTCTGCCATGGCATCCTCGATGGCCGTGGTGATGCCCCGGATCTGGCTTCCTCCTCCAGCCACGTAGATGTTCTTCTTGACCTGCTCCTGAAACTCCGGCTCATACCGGGCAATCAGGTCGATCATGGTTTCCACGATGGGCGGGAGAATGCTTTCGCAGCTCTGCCTGATTTCATCGGTGAGGTCGTGCTCGGTAAGCTTGCCCTGAACCGGCACCTTCACTTTTACCCGGTTTTCCGGCTCCCCGACAAATCCGTGCTGCTCCTTGAGGTGGCGGACCATCGTTTCAGAAAACTTGGCCTGCGGATACCGTTCCGTGAGCAGGTTGAACAACTGCCGATCCACGAAGTCGCCGGCAGTGGTCAGGGTGCGCTGGTCCTCCTCGGCGGGCATCGTGCCATGCATGACGCAGAAATCGACGGTGCCCGCCCCGATGTCGATAATCATGGCATTGTTCAGCGCGCTCAGGCCATAGGCAACGGAGAACGGTTCCGAGACGACCATCAGGGCGTCGGCGTACTCCTTGACCGCATCGCGGATGGCGAGCTTGTTCACCTTGAGCGCTTCGGCGGGAACGCCGACGGCTGCGTACACCTGCTGCCCATCCTCCGGGGTCGCCATCTGGATCAGGTGGTGGATCAACTCGCGGACGGCTTCCTCGTTGCGCGGCGTCGCTTCCTTGATGACGCCGAATTCGAGGGGCCGCGTCAGATGAACCGACATTCTGTTTTTTACCGCTTCCTCGCCAAACAGAATCCGCTGCCCCAGCAGTTTCTGGGCGACAAAATCTTTGGGCCAGGCAACATAGCTCTCGATCCAACGCCGCTGTCCGTTGCTCGGTGAAACGGCGCTGCGCGACGTTCCGAGATCAATTCCGATGTATAAAATGTTATCCTCTCCCTTAGCTTTTTTCTTTGGCGGCATGTTCGGTAGCTCCTTCGGTTATGGCTTCTTCGTCCTGTTGTTGCGTTAAATAATGAACGATGCCCTCTTCCAGGAACATCGCCAGTTGCTCTCTATACGCGCCGGTGTTGAGTTTGGTCTCTTCGGCGTGGTTGCTGATGCACGAGATCTCAGCCAGCACGCTGGGCGCTTCAACTCCCAGCAGGACCACGAAAGGAGCGCGGTGGACGCCCCAGTCGCTCACCTGGTCGTTGATCTTGTGCATATTACGATAAAGACTTCTCTGAATCGACCCGGCGAGCCTTTTTGATTCCTCAAGCTTCATCGTATTCCCGATGGCTTGCAGCATATCCTGAAACTCGCCCATCGTATAATCCGAGCCGCTGTTTTCCACCTCGGCCAGGCGCAGCGTGTGCGCGTCGGCGTCGTGTCCGAAATAATAGGTTTCGACGGACGTAACCGGTTCGTCGGGCAACCAGTTGACGTGAAGGGAGATGAACAGGTCGGTGTTGTGGCTGTTGGCAAAACTGACGCGCTCCTTGAGCGAGACCTTGACATCTTCTTCGCGCGTGAGCAGAATCCGGTATCCGTAATGCCGTTCGAGGCGTTTCTTGAGGCGGGCGGCCACGTCCAGCGTGATTTCCTTCTCCTTAGCGCCCAGCGCCCCGATAGCGCCGGGGTCGATGCCGCCATGCCCCGCATCGATGACAATGTTTTTTATTTGCAGGCCATACAGGCCTGCGACGGTGAGGTCTTGCCCGAGCCTGGCGGAAGAGAAACCGGCAACGGCGCTGCCGGGATCATCGCCGGAGGCCTCCGCCCCTGTGTTTTCGTAAGCGACGCCCTCTGCATCTCCCTGACGGGCCGACAAATTCTGGTAGGCCAGCCCGGCAACCATCACGAACAGGACAGCCAGCAGCCCGGCGACGCGCCCGCCCCGGACAGGACGCTTCACCGGCGCCTCGAACTCCGGCACAGGTTTCCGCGCCGTCCGCAGGTTGTCTTCATAGACGCCCCGCAGAATGGCAGCCTGCTGTTCTCTTTTCCTGCTCATCAGTCCGAATGTCAAGATTTCGCCTGCGCTGGAGAAATTGCCTGAAGGTGGAAACACTGCGATCCGGGCGGTTCTCTAGCCCAATATAAGCATACCCGTATCCCGCAAAATCAACAAAACGAAGGGTTTTTCCAACAACTCCCTTACCCTGGAAAGAAACCTGCGCACCCGGCGAACCAGAATCAACAATAACGCCGCTTCCGGCGCTCAGGCAAGAAAATAAAAATAATTAACGCCCTGAACCTTTCCGGCAACACAAAACGACGTTTTTCTGCCGAAAAATAACTTTTCCGTCCACGAGAGCGCCGGTGTGTTTTTTCCATCCCCGAAGGCCGTGTCAAGCCCTCACACCGCGTACGCTTCCATCGGCGGACAGGAGCAAATCAGGTTGCGGTCTCCGTAGGCATCGTCCACACGGCGGACGGAAGGCCAGAACTTGCGCTCGCGGGTCCAGGGGGCGGGGAAAGCCGCCTTCTCGCGCCCGTAGGGCAAATCCCAGGCATCCGACACCACGAGCGCGGCCGTATGAGGCGCGTTCTTGAGGACGTTCTGCTCGCGGTCAGCCAGCCCTACCTCGATCTCCTGAATCTCCGTGCGGATCGAAACCAGCGCCTCGACGAAACGGTCCAGTTCGCCTTTCGACTCGCTCTCGGTAGGCTCGATCATCAGTGTGCCCGCCACCGGGAAGGACACGGTCGGCGCGTGATAGCCGTAGTCCATGAGGCGCTTGGCGATGTCCCGCTCGGTGATGCCCGTGGACTGCCGGAAGGGGCGCATGTCGAGAATGAACTCGTGGGCCGCGCGTCCACGGGCGCCCCGGTACAATACCGGGTAGTGCGCTTCCAGGCGCGAGGCAAGGTAGTTGGCGTTCAGGATGGCTACTTCAGAGGCCCGCTGCAGCCCTTCGGCTCCCATCATGGCGATATAGGCCCAGGAGATGAGCAAGATCGAGGCGCTGCCATAGGGCGCCGCAGCGACCGGCCCGATGCCCTCGCTGCCTCCCGTCTGCACGACCGGATGCCCCGGCAGAAAATCGGCAAGGTGGGCGGCCACACAGATCGGCCCCATGCCCGGCCCCCCCCCGCCGTGCGGGATGGCAAACGTTTTGTGCAGGTTCAGGTGACAGACATCCGCGCCGAAATCGCCGGGACGGCAGAGGCCAACCTGCGCGTTCATGTTCGCGCCGTCCATGTACACCTGCCCCCCGTGCTCGTGTACGACCCGGCAGATCGTGCGGATGTCCTGCTCGAACACGCCGTGGGTGGAAGGATAGGTAATCATCAGCGCGGCGAGGCGGTCGCTGTGCGCTTCCGCTTTGGCCCGGAGGTC
>CBDUBU010000147.1:0-9646 GCA_965365465.1 uncultured Rhodothermaceae bacterium | reverse complement strand
GAAATCCACGATGATGTCAGCGCCGTGGCCGCCAGTCATCTGCAGGATGCGCCCTGCGAAATCCTCCCGTTCATAGTCGATGACGCCTTCCGCGCCCAGCGCACGGCAGACCTCCAGTTTCGATGCCGAAGCCGTCACGTAGGGGTGGGCTTCGGCCGCCGTGACGAGTTGGATGGCCGCCGTACCAACGCCGCTCGCGCCTGCGTGGATCAGAACGCGCTGCTCGGCCTCCAGGTCTCCAAACCAGTAAAGCGCCTGAAAAGCCGTCAGAAAAACTTCGGGAATGGCGGCAGCTTCCTCAAACGAAAGGTTTGCTGGGACCGGCATCGCCATGCGATGATGGATCGAGACGTACTCGGCGTATCCGCCTCCCGAAAGCAACCCGCAGACGCGATCTCCCACATTCCAGCCCTCACAGGACGGCCCGACAGCCTCCACCACGCCGGCCATTTCCAGGCCCAGCAGCGGACTGGCTCCCTTCGGAGGGGGATATTTCCCTTCTCGCTGCAACAGGTCCGCACGGTTCAGGGCGGCGGCCTGCACCCGCACAAGCAGTTCGTCTGCCGCAAACTCCGGATCGGGATATTCACCCAGGACTAGTTGCTCAGGCCCCCCCTTTTCCTTTACAAGAACAGCTTTCATGTATGACAACAGCTTTTTTTCAACGGTTAATCTGAATGTGTTCTTTGCTGCCCAGGCTCTTCGGGCGTTACGCGAAACTGAAAGACCTGCGTTTCGTGCATTTCCCTCCCGCCGGCAAAGCTGCGTTCAGCGAACGTAACCTGCCCGTCCCGCCCCATGAGGAGCACCGTCGAAGAGCGGGTGCCGTAGCCCTCACTTTCGATAAAGATGGAGGAAAGCACCCGCTCCCAGTCTTTTCCTACTCCTGTTTCGGGCAACAGATCGTCCCTGGCCCGCGCGGCATCCGAAAGCACATCCAGCAGATCCTCCACCTCGGTGCGTCTCTCGGAAAGAGCGCGGCGGAGCGCGGCCTTCCCACTGGCGACCTTCGGCCAGGAGGTGTCGAGCAGGTGGTTGCTGAGGCCATACAGACCCGGTCCCAGCCGCCGCACAGCGCCCTCCCGGTTCGAGAAGTAGAAAAGGCCGCGCTGATCTCCCACCAGCAGGTTGAAGCCGTTGTACCGCTCCGCCTCCGGCGCCAGACGGCGCAGGTACGCCTCCGGGTCTTCATGGCGCTGCAAGAAACCTGCAACCAGCCCGCCCCGCGACGGAGCCTCCGGCTTGTGGGACGAGAGATCCCGGTAATTCGTCACGAACGCTACGCGCCCTGATCGGGAGACACCCATCCAGGCTCCGCCCGCACGCAGATCGCGTCCTGCGAGCACGTCAGGCGCATCCTCCCAGAATCCTGCAGGCGCGGTCGGCCTGTCGTAAAACTCATCCCGGTTTGCAAGCAATACGAGCCGGTATTCCGGGACTTCATCAAGGGCAAAGAGAACGAGACACATATGAGTGTACGACAAAGCGCAGAAGCAGCAATCAGGAACCGGCGCGTTTCGCAGTAACCCGATAGGCGCCGTAATTGGCGACTTCGAGATTGCCTTCCATGCTATCTCCGGCAATATTCAGTTCGGCAGTCGTCTGTAGGGTCTGTCCTTCGGCCATGAATTCGGCGGAAAAACGAAGCGCTTCGTCCTCCATGCTGAGATTCTGAAGCGGCACCGTCTGCGACAACAGAGCAGAGTAGATCGTCCCCTGCAAGGCATCGTTTTCAAGCTGAAGCGTGATCCGCCCGGTCACGTTGCCTTCCGGCGTGCCATAAACCGTGTATTCCCATGTGCCCGCGGCCGCACGCTGCCGGGCCATTTTGGAAGAGGCGCAACCGGCAACGCCGGCAGCCATTATAATAAGGCAAAAAAAGGCAGAGAGAGTCCTGTTACGCATGGGTGTTGTCTCCTGATGATGACTGGGAATGATTCCATGCCGACCTTGTTCAGAAACGGCATGGCTTGCTAGCTGCGGGAAGATACATATCCGTGTTTTTCCGAACTACCCCCTGCTCTGACCCGATTTCTCTCCGCAGCCGGGCAACCGGCGCCTGGATGATTTTTTCAACGGGGAAATCGGAGACTCTGGAGCCTTTGGGGGCAAGACAGCAGGAGAGCAAGCCGGTCTTTGGACACAGATGCTTTCCTTTGTTCAGCATGAGACGGACGAATAAGGTTGTCTCATCTTAACCGCTGTTTCATTAGCAGCGAAAGTGAGAATCCTAATCTGTGGCAAGGGAGGGTATGGTTTTGCCTTACCGGAAAATCTCTCTATGCCTTGCCACAAAATAAAAACGTGTATCTTAAACACCAGAACTGTATTTCTTCAGCCAACGATACCTCTCATGCCCGGCCTAGATCGATCCGCGCCTCTCCAGGTTTCTCTCGACCCGGAACGTTCCTACCTGATTCATTTCAGGCCGCTGCGCGACGTACCGGCTCTCATGTCGCAGGCAGGTTTGCGCACCGGTCGCTGCATCGTGGTAACCGACGAGCACGTTGCCGAATATCATCTTCCCACTATCGAAGAAGCATTGCGAGGCGCGGGATGGGACGTGCTGGTCGTGATGCTGCCGCCCGGCGAAACCACCAAGTCACCCGAGCATCTGCAAACCATCTATGATGCCACGCTGGAATGGAACATCGACCGCAAGACACCGCTGCTCGCACTGGGGGGCGGCGTGATCGGCGACCTGGCCGGGTTTGCCGCCGCCACGCTCCTGCGCGGACTGCCGCTCATCCAGCTTCCGACAACTCTGATCGCGCAGGTAGATAGTGCAATTGGCGGCAAAACGGGCATCAACCATCCGACAGGCAAAAACCTGATCGGCGCTTTCTACCAGCCTGCGCTCGTTTGCGCCGACCTCGAAACGCTCGGCACGCTGCCGGAACGGGAATGGACGAGCGGACTCGCCGAAGTGGTCAAGCACGCCCTGATCGCGGATCCTGAACTCTTCGACTTTCTTGAATCAAACTGGACGGAGGTATTGCAACGCAACCCCTCCGTCGTTGGGGGAATGATTTACCGCGCCGCCCGGATCAAAACGAAGGTAGTGGGTGAAGACGAGCGCGAAGCAGGCCGTCGCGCTATCCTGAACTTCGGCCATACGTTCGGCCATGCCATAGAGCGGGTAGCCGGGTACGGGCAGTTCACGCATGGCGAGGCCGTGGCGCTGGGTATGCGCGCTGCCCTTTACCTGTCCCATCGCTTGCATCCCGAACTGCCGCTGGAACGCGCCGACCGGCTCGTTACCGGGATTCCCGTTCAGGGAACCGCCGACTCCCTGCCCATCGATGCGTTGCTCGTCGCCATGCAGGTCGATAAAAAGGTGGAGGCGGGGCGGCTGCGGTTCGTCGTCCTGAGCCGGATCGGACACGCTTATGTCGCGCCGACCGTCGACCGAAAGGAGGTGGAAGCAGCCCTTGCCTTCGCCGGAATCAGCGCCGAAACGCAAGTTTAGGCTTATTGTATGTCTGGATCGCCCCGACGGGCACCTACGGAGGCCGTGCCTGTTAAATGCACCGGGCCACCGCGGCCCGGTTGTATGCGTTCCCAGAATCAGGCAAAATATTGCCGTTCCGCCACATCTTTCATATCTCGCGACACACCGCTCGCCTGACGATCTACGCCCTGCTTCTTGGCGCAGCCGTTTTTTTTGCGATCACGCGAACGCAGGTAGGACGCGATGCGCTGCGGAGTGAGTTGGAACGGCAGTTCGAGAACCGATTTCACGGAAGGCTGGAGATCGGACGACTGACGGGCAACCTCATCAGCGACCTTTTCGCGCGTGATGTGCGCGTGTTTGACCCCGCCGGGCGCGTCGTTGCTGCGATAGACTCGGTAGTGGTTCGCCCGCGCTGGCGCGATCTGTTCGGGGGCGCCGTCACGATCAACAAGCTCACGCTTATCCACCCCAGGTTCTATCTGTTCCGTCAGGAGAACGGAGACTGGAACATTGCAGATGCATTCCGGCCTCGCTCAGTCGATTCCACCCGTGCGCCGGGTTCCTGGGCCTACACGTCCGCCGACCTCCACATCATTGACGGAACCGTTTCGACGGAACGCGCCGGTTCGCTTCCACCCCTGGCAGCTTCGGGCAGGCTGTTCGATTACACCAAGACGAAACTTGAAAACATCCAGGCGCGGGCCACCGTGGAATGGCGACCCGGCTTGAAGCTCGTGGAGCTAGCGCAATTTACCGCCCGGTGGCCGGAGCAGGCATTCGATCTGGATATGGTGCAGGGACAGTTCGTTCGGGAACCGGACGGTCTCTCGTTGAACCGCGTCGAAGTCCATGCCGGCCAGACCCATCTCAGCTTTTCGGCTTCTCTGCGCAACGTTCATTCATTTGACCCTGACACGCTGCAACAAGCGGTTGCCGAATTGCAACTCCGGCCCAGCAGCGTAGACTTCGACCAGCTTCGCAGCATTTTTCCGGCCCTGCCCCTTGCCGGCGCCGTGACAGCGGAAATTGCGCTGCATGGACCTGTACAAAACCTGACGCTTGACCACCTGGCGCTGGAAAGCGGTCAGACATGGGTTGAAGGTGAGGGGACGATCAAGGGCCTGCCGAGCGTCCTGGATTTCGAGACTGACCTTACCCGGCTCGCTCTTTTTTCAGAGGACATCACACGGGTCCTTCCTGGCATCCACCTGCCGGACTTCAGCCATCTGGGAGTTCTTGATATGGAGTTTTCCGGCGCAGGTTCGATGCCTCTTCGCAAGGAAAATGGCGCCGATCCGCTTTATGCCGAAACGGAACTTTCGATGCGGAGCGCCGGGGGAGCCGTGCATGGAAAGATTACGATATCCGGGGGGGAAACAGCGCCTCTTCATTATGTAGCCGATTTGCGTGTGGATTCCCTGGATGTAGGCCATATCGTGCGGAATGATAACCTGCGCAGCCGGATCAACGGCCGCCTGGCTCTGGACGGGCAAGGCGTCTCGATGAAAACACTAGCCGCCGGGACGCACATCCACCTGAACCCCTCACAGTTCGCCGGAAGATACGTCGATACGTTATCTGCTGAGATCAATGTCGTGCAACAACAGTTCCAGGGCATCATCTCCGGGCGACAGGGACAGGGTACGTTTGCCGGCGTCGCCTCGCTAGACCTGGGCGCCGCCCTGCCCGCTTACCAGCTTGACCTTACTACCCGTCAGCTAGACGCCGGAAACCTGCTGCTCAGGGACTCGCTCGACACGCAGATCAATGCCCGGCTCGTGGTCGACGGAGTCGGTCTAGCGCTGCCTGAGCTCCGTGGCGAGGCGGCCCTGGCGCTGGACTCTTCGACCGTGCGCGAGGGTCAGCGCCTGCGCGTCATTCCTCCGAATGCCATGCGGCTCGTTCTTCACCCACGAGGCGATGTGCAGCCTCGCCTTACGGTGCAAGGCGAGGCCGGCTCCCTCGAATTGCGAGGAGACTTTGCCATCGAGCCTCTGTCGACCCTGACCCGGCTCTGGTCGGAATCCCTGTCCCTTGCCGTGCAGCGCGAAGCAGCAAAGCCGCGCAGCGATTCCATGTCGCTTCCGGACTTGCTGCACGCAGCCCTCGCTTCCCCCGCTCCTTCTCCAAAACACATACAACTGAGGGAGTCAGCCCGAAGGCAGATGCAAGCTGCCGGGGTCGATTCCCTGATGAAGGCCGAAGTAGCCCTGCAAATCTACCGCCCTGATATTCTTGCTGCGTTTTTCCCGTCGGCGCCGTCTAGCGCCGCCTTTGGGGTTCACGCCCATGTGAAAGCCGGGGCAGACCATTTACAGTTTGATGGGACGCTTCTTTCCGACTCCCTCCGTGCGGGTACGGTCCACGTGAGGGGACTGGAGGCCGCGCTGACGGCCTCTGCACACCTGGACTCTTCCGCGCAGAGCAGCCTCACCTTTGCCCTGGAGGCGCGTGCAGACTCCGTCCAACGTGCAGGCCGCACCGTGATAGCACCCGATCTCGCAGTTACGTATGAGGATCGGAAGGGAGAGATCTTTCTGACCGTGAACGAGGACCATGCGCCTGAAGCGCTCCGGGTTGCTGCTGCCGTGGATCTTTTGCCGTCGTCGAACCGGCTGACTCTGGTTGATTTCCGTCTCAAAACCGGGGATTATGTCTGGACCAATCCGGCTCCCTACCCGATAGACCTTTTCTCAGACGCCGTGCTTATTCCGGATCTGGCGCTGGTCAGTTCAGGGCAGGATTCCAGCGACATCCAGCGCATACACATCCACGGCGCTTTTTCCCAGGCGCCGGAAGATACCCTCTTTGCCGATGTAGACAACATCTCGCTGCTCCAGCTTTCAACCTCAGCAGGACTCAATCCCCGACTGGGAGGCTTGCTGCACGCCGAACTGTCACTGACGGGCGGGGCGCGGCATCCCGAGTTGACGGGGTACGTCGATGTGCCGGTGCTCGCTTACGACAACCGACTGCTCGGACGTTTCTCGGCTTCCAGCCGTTATGTTCCCGGCTCGCCGGACGTGGCGCTGGAGGTTTCGTTAGATTCGTTGCCTGCCGGGTCAGAGCTGCGCTTTGTCCCTGACTCCGCCATCCCTGCCCTGGCCGAAGAAAACAAACTGGCTATCGACGGGGTTTTCAGGCTGCCTCGCCTGAATACAAACACGCAAACAATGGAGCCTGGTGAACTGGACCTGAACCTGCGCGCCGTCCGGGCCGATGCGTTTTTCTTCGAGTACCTGTTTCCCACGATTGTCGACCGGGTGAGTGGGTATCTGAGCGGGACCGGCTCCATCCGGGGGACTTTCGGGGAACCCCTGTTCGAGGCTGACCTCCAGTTGACGGACGGACGGTTCGATGTCCCGACCTACAACCTTACCTATCATGCCTCCGGCCCGGTGAAAGTGGACACAGAGGGGATCAAAGTTCTCGGAGCCACCCTGACCGACAAAACCGGAGGACGCGCGACCATCAATGGGAGCATTTTATTCAATGCGTATCGCTATTTCTCTTTCGACCTGACGGGGCAGTTGGATGAACTGCAGATCATCGATGTCATGCAATCGCGGGATCTGGCTTTTTATGGAAATATATGGGCCAGTGGAACAGCAACATTGACAGGACCTATCTACCGCGCCCTGCTTCAGTCTCCCAACGTAGTCACCAGCGCACAGAGCGAGATCTTCATTCCTATCACGGAAGGCAATGCTGCCATCGATCCCGGCTTCATCATTTTTGCTGACTCTACAGGCGAAATCCCGGACCTAACACGCATCGTCCGCCGGGACAACGTGCTTGCAACCCGCCCCGTGGGAGAGCGCACATTCATTGACGGGCTGGAAATGGACCTCAACATAACGGCCCCGTCGGGATCGACCGTGCATCTGGTGATTGACCCGCTTCTGGGAGATGTCATCAACGCGGTGGGGCAGGGACGCATCCAGTTGCAGCGCCGCGAGGGCGAGTTCTACACATTCGGGTCGCTCGACGTAGATGCCGGCGATTACCTTTTTACGGCAGGCGATGTATTTATCCGGCGGTTTCTCATAGACGACGGTTCCATCACCTGGGACGGCGATCCCACGGACGCACAACTCGACATTCTGGCCTCCTACCGGACACGCGCTTCGCTGGCAGGACTGCATGATCTGCCGGGGATCTCAGGAGGCGGCAGCACGCGCTATGTTCCCTTGACGGTAGAGATGCACATCACCGGGCGCGTATCCACACCGGTGGTAGACCTCAGCCTCGCCGTTGACCGAAACGACCGGGATGTGGCGGGCGAAGGGCTGGAAGCCATCCTGAACCAGCCGGAACGCGCTACCGAATATGCTACCAGCGTCCTGCTGACCAGTTCGTTTCTCCTGACCACAGAACTACCGGCGGCAGGCTTTGGCGAGGGATCATCCACGCGAAACCAGTTTGCCTTTAACAGTTTGTCGCAGCTCGTTGCCAGCCAGATCAACCGCTATCTCAGCCAGGCGCTGCCCAACCTCGACTTCAACTTCGGCGTGCAGGGAGAACGCACGCAAGATTTGGACATTACCTACGGGGTTGCCCTGCGCCTGCTCGACGAGCGGCTTGTCATTCGCGGTCAGGGGGTTTACCAGAATGATCTGGAAGCCTACCGCAACCGGGGCGAGTTCATTGTCGAAGTTCGCCTCAGCCCGAACGTATCCGTCGAGGTTTTTTACCGGCGGGAGGGGGATGTGCTGTCAGACCAGACCCTCACTAACACCACCGGCGCGGGCCTGTCCTACCAGACCCGGTTCTCGAACTGGCGCCGCCTTTTTGAACGGCTGCTGGGCCTGCCCCCTTCCGGCAGGCCTGTGGCGGCGGCAAAAGGAGAGGAACCGGTAGCCGAAAAATCTCCAGAAGAGTAACAGTTCGGTGCAGAAGTCTACCCATGACTACCGGCCATCTCTTTTTTCCTACCTTCCACCAAAATCCAACGCCAGAAAAAGTTACCTCAGGAGCATCGTCGCCCTGTCCCGGAGACACAGTTTGCGGGCACAAAGGTTTCACCTCACAGAAAAACTATCATGCGCAACTCCCACCTCTTCGTGGTTCCGGGGGCCACCGGCGACCTGATGCAGCGGAAGCTGTTGCCGGCCCTTTATGATCTCACAACCCGGCGCGGTGCGGACCAGAAGGTCATCATTCTGGGGGCTTCGCGTTCCGCGCTCACCGATGAGCAGTTCCGTGACCGAGCCGTCCGCACCCTCTCAGAGGAAGGGATTCCGAAAGACAAGGCTGCCGCCTGGAGCGCAGAGCGTTTATTCTTTCACTCGCTGGGAGAACAACAGATCGAAGACTACGCTGCGTTGAAGCAACACGCCGAAGCCCTCGAAGCAGAGCATGACCTTCCGGGAAACCGCATCTTTTACCTTGCCATCCCGCCCGCGTATTTCGACGATACGATTGAGAAACTTGGGGCCGTGGGCCTGGGACAGAACGATCGGGGATGGACACGGCTTGTCATCGAAAAGCCGTTCGGTCAGGATCTGGCCTCTGCACAGGCGCTCAACGAACTGGTTCATCGTTATTTTCGAGAGGAACAGGTCTACAGGATAGACCACTATCTCGGCAAAGAAACGGTGCAGAACCTGATGGTTTTCCGGTTTGGAAATGCCATTTTTGAATCCCTGTGGAACCGCGAGCACATCGCACGGGTGGACATCGTAGTTGCGGAAAATCTCGGGCTGGAAAGCCGGGCCGGATACTTCGACCAGGTGGGCGCCCTGCGAGATATGGTGCAGAACCACATGACCCAACTCCTGACGCTCGTGGCTATGGAAGTCCCTGCCACCTCCGATGCCGACGCCATCCGACACGAGAAAATCAAGGTGCTTCAGAGCCTGCAACTGCCGAAGAGCGACGGGGTCGTGTTCGGTCAGTACATCCGCGCCAAACTGAACGGTGAGGCTATTCCCGGATACCGGGAAGAAGACGGCATCGCCGCCGACTCGGAGACCGACACGTATGTGGCGCTGCGGCTCGGCATCACCAATTGGCGGTGGGAGGGAGTCCCGTTCGTGCTCCAGACCGGAAAACGCCTGCCTCGCCGGCTTACCCGGATCTCCGTCACGTTCCGCCGGCCTCCTGTCATGCTTTTCCGTACGTATGATGAATGCGAACTGAACGCCAACATTCTGCACATCACCTTGCAGCCGGACGAAGGGTTTTCGCTCA
>CBDUBU010000146.1:0-9657 GCA_965365465.1 uncultured Rhodothermaceae bacterium | reverse complement strand
GATGCCTGTCGAGCAGCAGATTGCTATCATTTATGTAGCCACACAGGGGTGGCTCGATCAGGTTCCGGTGGGGCGTATCCGCGAGTTTGAGCAGGAGTTTCTGGAACGTATGATCTTGCAACACGCCGACGCGCTGGCAGGTATTCGCCAGACGGGGCAATTGAGCGATCAGACAGCCGATCTCATCCGGAAAGAGGCGGCAGATCTGGTTGACCTTTATTCCAAAAAGTAAAACCGGCAAGCACCTGCGTTAGCGCCTCCTGAGAGGAGGCTCTGCCTGTAGGGCATTCTCCGTTTCTATGGCAAGTCTTCGTGATATACGTAACCGGATCGGGTCGGTCAAGAACACGCAGCAGGTAACCCGTGCGATGAAGATGGTTGCCGCTGCTAAGCTGCGCCGTGCGCAGGAGCGCATCTTTCGCACCCGACCCTATGCATACACCATTGGAAGGTTTATCCTGCACCTGCGGAACCAACTGGATCCGACTTCGCACCCATTGTTTCAGCGGCGCGAAGAACGAGGCGGCGTGTTGCTCGTGGTCGTTACGGCGGATCGCGGTTTGGCCGGCGCCTTCAACACCAACATCATCAAGCTGACAGAGCAAACCATCCGCGACGGCTACGCCGACGTTCAGCAGCGTGGCGATCTGTATCTACTCTGTGTGGGACGCAAGGCACACGAGTATTTTTCCAAACGTGGGTACCAGGTAGTCGGCAATTTCAGAGGCATTTTCGACCATCTCGGCTTCAGTCATGCGAGAGACATCGTCCGCACGGCTGTGGATGGATACCTGGACCATCGTTGGGACGAGGTGCGCGTGCTGTACAATGAGTTCAAGAATACTATCTCGCAGAACCGCATCGTTGAGCCTTTTCTTCCCATCCCCCATGAGCACTTCATAACGCCGGTGATGGAGCGTGAAATGGAGCCTGCCATGGAGGGCGACAACGAAGGAAAGATCGTGGATTACATCTTTGAGCCTGGGGCCGAGAAGATTCTGGAGACGATTGTGCCCAAATATCTGAATTATCAGATGTGGCGCATTCTCCTGGAATCCAATGCATCCGAGCAGGGCGCCCGGATGGTGGCTATGGACAACGCGACTTCAAATGCAGATGAACTGCTGCGTGATCTGCGTCTGAAATATAACCGCGCTCGTCAGGATGCGATTACGAAAGAGCTGATCGAGATCACGAGCGGCGCCAGCGCTCTCGAGGGGGAAGCATAGCCTGTCTTTCCGCTGTGAGAAGTTGGCGAAGGTCTTGCCGGACGGAAACAAATCGCGTATTATAAGTACGTTAGTGACTATTCAGCCATTGCCGGAGAGGTGGGTGAGCGGCTGAAACCAGCGGTTTGCTAAACCGCCGTACGTCGCAAGGCGTACCGAGGGTTCGAATCCCTCCCTCTCCGCACAAGCCGGACGCGCCATCGTCCGGCTTTTTTTGTTGCGCGGTTTTTTCCATCTGAAGGTTGCGTCTTTTTGTCGGCTAAGCGGTGGTTTTTGTTGACTATCAATTCTTTAGCATGTAACGTAAAGGCGCCTGCAATTGCTGTTTTTTCTTGTTTCCAACCTGTTCTCAACAAAATTTCCGACCTCCTATGCCTTTCAAAGTGAACGAACAATACCAGGCCGCCGTCATCTCTATCGAGGGTAAGTTCCTTGGCAGCATCGAGGGTGATGAATTCAAGGAAACGCTGGTGCGCCTGAAGGACTCTGGCAAAAAGTATGTGATTGTCGATCTGTCGGGCGCAGACTTTCTTGATTCCACAGGGATTGGTGTGCTCATTAGCGGCCTGACCACGATGCGGAAAGCAGGCGGTGATGTCCGTCTTGCAGGTGTGAAGAAGCGCATCAAGGCTGTGTTTTTGATGACGCGGCTGCTCGGCTCCGTTTTTGACGATTACGAGACCGTTGAGGAGGCTGCCGAGAGCTACCGGACCAATCCCCCGGACGAATCTCCTGCTGATCTGTAACTGCCGGCAGTTTGCAGGATCACACGTTCCTGATCTGGTTTTACGCAGCATGAAGCCCTGACAGGATGGAGGTCCTGAAGGGATGCTTGCGTGTGTCGCGGTTTTCGGGTGAGGAGGTAAAGCCATGTCCTTGAAGCTGGTGGTGACGAGGGAAACAGATCCGTCGTACAGTCGCGAATACCTTTTCGATCAGGAGGCTGTGGTCATCGGGAGGGAAGCCGGAGCCGAAGTTGTCCTGCCTGACACACAGCGCCTGATAAGCAAGCAACACGCAAAGATTGAACAGGCAGGGGGCGCCTACTACCTGAGAGACCTGGGTAGTAAAAACCATACGTACCTGAACGGCATTCTGCTTGAATCCGGTCGGCATCCCCTGGATAACGAGGACTGCATCAAAATCGGAGATTTTGAGCTTCGTTTTTTTCTGATCCGTACAGCGTACGAGATGCCAGTCTATGAGCGAACCATCTTCATGGGCGCTCGGGAGAATGCATTCGAGGAAGACGCACGGTATCTCGAAGAAGCATTGCGTCGTCTTTACCGGAAATACGCACACGCAGCGCCGGAACGCAGAGAAGAGGAGTTGCGCGATGCCCTGGCGCGGGCAGTCTCAAGCCTTGATGCCTGTGATGCGGCAGGCGTGCTTGCAAGCGTTTTGCAGGCGGAATCGCCGGGGGATGTAGAACAAAACGACATTACAATCGGGCGGCAGGCGGCTCCGGGGGGCAGGAGAGGGTCGGGGAAAGAAAGTGCTCCGCAGATGAACCAGAGTCGAAGGGAATCTGCGCCCCGGCAGGCGGCCACAGGGTCCGGAACGCGGGCAGAGCAGGCGCTTATGCCGTTGGCGGCGATGATGCGGAAGCTGCTGGAGGAATACCGAACCTTCCAGCATGAGAGTCTGGGACAGACCATTATAGAAACGCCCGGCGCATTCTCTCTGGAAGCAGGCGCCGTGCAGGAGGTCTGCGCCTATCTGCTGGATCCAGCCGCCTCGCAAGAGGAGTGGGAACACCGGCTTGCGCTGGTGAAAGATACGGCGAAAGATCTGGTCGCGCATCAAACGGCCCTCCAACAGGCCGCTCGAGGCAGCATAGACAAAGGGGTAGAAGAACTGCTGCGAAGTATAGATCCGGACGCGCTCGAACGGGAAGCCGGAGCCGATGCTCCCAGGATTGGTCCTATTCAGCTATCCATCGGACGCGCTGAACGGACGCTTGCGCTGTTCCGCAAACGCTTTCAGGCGCTGCGCAACCAACAGGAGGGTAAAATCGAGAAAAAATACTTCAGGCAGAACTTTCTCCGTCTTTACCAGACT
Source organism: uncultured Rhodothermaceae bacterium (assembly GCA_965365465.1). Lineage (GTDB taxonomy): Bacteria > Bacteroidota > Rhodothermia > Rhodothermales > DASSAV01 > CBDUBU01. The sequence goes on along the minus strand of CBDUBU010000146.1, from coordinate 6,367 downwards.
ATTGCGGCGCGTGTAAGAGCCGAAAACCGTTCTGTGTTCTAATGGATCTCGCCGCGTTTGGAGGTTCTCAGCGCCGGTAGTAAGTCATCATATACTCCTCGTTGCCTACCGAGCACGACTGCGTGAATCCGTACTTCCTGATGACCGCCATAGCCTTCTGAGCCGTGTTCTGGTTCACGAAAGTCTTGATTCGGCGGTCGCCGTCGAGCAGGAACCAGCGTTTGCCGTCCAGAATGATCCACCGCTTTTCGTTGCGGATACGAAGCCGGTCAGGATTGAAGCTCATACACCTTTCTCCATCGAGCGAGCCACTGGGAGACCGTCCGGCTGTCAGGTAGTACTCGATAACAGGATCCGGTTTGCCCAGCGCACAGTCGCTGCTGATGCCGTAGTGCTGGAAGACGCGAACAGCTTGCCTGGCTGCCGCCTCGCTTCCAAACGTTCGGACGCGAATAGCGCCGTCATTGAGAGCCCAGGCCGGGTTGCCGCGTGCGTCTCTTACCTGTACGACATTGAGTTTATTCGGGTCGAAGTTGATGCATTGCTCTCCGAGATCGGCTGCGCCGGCATCCGGGCAACTGAGCGTGAAAGCGGCAGGATCAGACGACATAGCGGTAGGTGTCAGCACTTTCAACTGCTGCCATCCTGACATCTGGACCTCCGGCGCACCCACCGTCCAGGTTGATCTCACCGTTTTGGAGCCGGGTTCTTCGAATTCGACACGCTGGACCACTGGTTCGGCTCCGTCGCTTCGTTCCCATACATAGGTCACGGTTCCTGCGCCGTTTGCCGTGATCGAGCCGAAGAAGCTAAAGGCGGCAGGGCAGGTATTGCTGGTGTTGGGAGTGACGCTTGCCGAAACGCCTTTCACAGCAAAGACCCCTCTCATGGGATCTCTGATTTCCAGCGTAGCCTGCGCTGTTTTCTCACCCCCCTCATTCTGGGCCAGCAGTTCGTAGGTTGTCGTGGCATTTGGAGAGGGAACATCGCGGGAACCCTTTGGGCCGACGCTTCCCAGGCCCGGTTCGATACTGATGGAAGCAGCGCCTGTGGTTTCCCAGGTCAACCGGACGGTCTCTCGCTCATTTTCAAGCATGGATGCAGGCTCCACTGCAAACCGTGTAATTCTGGGTGGACTTGCTTTAGGAGCATCTACCGCAACCTCAAGGGAACGCTGGACAATTTGATCGCCGTTTCGTGCGATCAAGGTATATGTCTTGTTCTGTAGCGGCGCATCTTCGCGTTCCCCTTCAATGCTTTCTGTACCGAACGGCTGTATGGTGACATTCTCCGCACGGCTTACCCGCCAGCGCAGCCTGACCGGTTGGCCCTGCGTTACTCTGGTTGCAGAAATAGCCCATTCTTCGATGATCGGTGTATCAGGGGGCAAGGGGGTAACGGCGATCGGAAGCGGCTTTTCCGCTGTTTTGTTGAACCGATTGCGCGCCACCAGGGTCAGCGTAATCGGATCCGTAAACCCTTCGGTGAAAGTGAAGGCTCCCAAGCTCGCATCCACGACTTGCCCCAGCGGCATGAATACGACTTCCTCGGCATCTGTAACGTCCCAGCGGATGGTTACCGATTCGCCGGCCACAGGGCTGGTAGGTTCAATGGCGACATTCTGTATGGTGGGCGGTTGGGTGATGATCCGAAACAGCAAGAATGCGAGCGCCAGGATCACCGCGATAGCGACCGGCGGCAACCAGGGTGGGATGATCGCCTGGTGTATGAACTGTGCGTTAGCTGTGCGTGTGGCAGCATGGCCTATCGGGGTCGCATACACCTTGAAATTCAGGGTATTTGCTGTTCCAAACCAACGGCGCGGCGCGCGCGCGAACAGATTTATCAGCGATGTTTCTCCCGGATCAACAGAGAACTGGGACTTGTCGAAATCAAAACGTAATGCCTGTTCGTCATCCTCTCCGCCGATCTCGAAGGCTACCGGCGTATTACCGGCGTTCTGAACTGCGACCTGGAAACGCGCTCGCTCGCGCCCACGCGCTCGGTTCGGGGTAAGCGTCAGGTTTCCGGCTTCGAATGGGAGCACCGTCCAGCTTGCCGCAGCGCTGCCTGATTCCCACGCCCTGTCTTTTGAATGCGCCCTTATGACGACGGCGTAGACTCCTGCTCTGCTGGAGGAGTCTCTGGGGGCCATGACTGTAAGCGGGACTACTGCCTGTGCGCCGGGGTACAACTGGGGCGCCTGTTGCGGTCCCTTGACCCATTCCGGCGGAACGCCTTCAACAGTCAGGGAAAAGTGATCGACCGTCTTGCCCATGTTTGCCAGCGTCACGCGCATGGCGATGGGTTGGCCCGGCGTGAGCGACAGCGTGGCGTGCTCCAGGACGACCCCTATGCGATCCGACTCTGTTACAGGATGCAGAGAAGGTTCGGGTTCGGCAACACGCTGCTCTTCGTATTCGATATGGAGGAGGTAGGGGCCGATCTGCAGCACCTGATGGGGCGCCCATATCTGCGGCGCGTTCGGCAGCAGGCGCGTTCCGTCAAGCTGTGTCCCGTTGCTCGAACGCAGGTCAGTCACCGTAGCCCGGCTTCCGTCCCAGGCAAGCAGCGCATGGCGCAGCGAGACGACACCGGCTGAGAGGACGAGGTCATTTTCCGGATCGCGGCCCACGGAGACCTCGCGGTCGAGGTCGATGGTTTTCACCTGCTGGCCGCTCTTGTCCAGCACCCGCACCACGGGGGCCGACGCCTTAGCTGCTTCCGGAGCTTTTGCCTGGATTATTTCAGGAGGCGACATGGCGACAATCGTGGCTTCCGGCCGGCTGCGTTGCGGCTGCGGTGTCGCGCCGGGAATAACCGTTTTATCTTCGGAAACGGGTTCCTGATACTCGATATGGAGGAGGTAGGGGCCGATCTGCAGCACCTGATGGGGCGCCCATATCTGCGGCGCGTTCGGCAGCAGGCGCGTTCCGTCAAGCTGTGTCCCGTTGCTCGAACGCAGGTCAGTCACCGTAGCCCGGCTTCCGTCCCAGGCAAGCAGCGCATGGCGCAGCGAGACGACACCGGCTGAGAGGACGAGGTCATTTTCCGGATCGCGGCCCACGGAGACCTCGCGGTCGAGGTCGATGGTTTTCACCTGCTGGCCGCTCTTGTCCAGCACCCGCACCACGGGAACTGACGTAGATCGGGCGGGCTGCTTTTGTTCGGTGACGGCTGGACCGGAAGGAAGCTGCACGACGGTTACATCGCCTGCACCTGCTGGTGGGCCAGATGATCGGGCCTTCTCTCCTTTTACCCCCGGGTCAAGGTCCAGTAAGGCCCGTCCGAGCGCCTCGGCGCTTGCAAAGCGGCTGCCGGGGGACTTGGCGAGGCATTGCAGGATGATGCGTTCCAGCCGTTCCGGCAGGTCCTTGCGCACAAGCCGGGGTGGGACAGGGTCTGTATGAACATGTTTGTATACCGCCTCCGTGGGCGTATTGGCATCGAACGGAAGGTATCCAGTTGACAACTCGTAGAGGACCACGCCCAGCGAATAAATATCGCTCTGGGGCGTTGCATCGAGGCCCTGACACTGTTCGGGAGAAACATAGGCAGGGGCGCCGAGCAAGATGCCCGTAGCCGTCATGGCGCCCTTCTGCGCCAGGTGAGCCAGCCCGAAGTCAGATAATTTCAAGGTATACCAGCTTCCTTCACGGCATAACATCAGGTTATCAGGCTTGATGTCGCAATGAGGAAGGCCGCGCTGGTGTGCGTAAGCGAGGCCCTGGGTAGTCTGGTAGATGAGACCCAGTTCGCGCGTCAGGGGACCTCGGGGCTGGCCGGTGCGTCCCTGCAGGAGATTACGGAGGGATCCATCCGGGACATATTCCAGGACCATGGTATAATGGCCCTGCATTTCGCCAAATTCGATCAGTTTGACAATATTAGGATGATCCAGGGCAGAAACAGCCATCAACTCCTGGCCCAGCCGGTGACGCAGGCTAGCCGCCGTTTCAGGATGCAGCACCTTGACGGCAACGGAGCGGTTCGTCTGGATGTGTTGCCCGCGATAAACCTGGCCTGTACTGCCAGTTCCCAGGAGGGAGATCAAGCGATAGTTTCCAAGCGTCTGTCCGACAAGGCTGTTCATCACGTAACCTCCAGGATGTAACCGGCGTGCGCCGGCTTGTGGGCCTGTATGATGTCTTCGATAAAAGAACGGTCTATCCCGTTGTTGGAAGAAGTCTTCACGCGGACGCGGAAAGTGAAAGGTTGGTCGGGAGGCTCGTCGATTTCGGGAGTGACACCAGTGCAAAGTTCAATCATGCGTGTAAGCCCGTAATGTGTGCCTCGCCATCGGTAAAGCGAGGTTGCTTCGGAGAGCAGTTGCCGCCGTCTGAATTCCGGCCAGTGCTGGTTGAAGGAAAGATCCATCCAGCCGGCGAGCCACGGCAGAAAGGAGATGGGGCAGGTGCGCGGATCGAAGTACATGTGGATAGCGTTCTGGCGCTGCTCAAGCGGTTCCCACAGGGACTCAAAGACCAGGAGGAAGCGTCCCAGAAACTCGTTGTCCTGATAAGGCGCCGGCAGGTCGAAAAGATACCTGCTTTCTGAGCCGTTGGCTCTGGGAGGAGGAAGCGTAGGTCTGGAAACCTCCTCCCAGGACCGCGAATGTCCATTGCCCGAAACCGGGACCGGCAACGCAGAAGGCGGCGCAAACTCTACCTCTCCGAAAAGGCCGGATGCTTCTTCTGCTTTCCGGGCGACTGCGGCTTCCGCGGCCGCAGAGGATAATGCATCGACCGGCAGGCTGTGCGGCTCGTAGGTTAACGTAAAAGGTCCGATCTGAAAGGTAGCGCCCGCAGGAACGAGATGCGGTTGATTGGGAAGCAGCCGCACTCCTGCGATGGTCGTTCCATGCGTGCTTCCGAGATCGGTCAGGGCAAGACCGGCTGCGCCCCAGCGCAATTCAGCGTGTCTGCGCGAAACGAGTGGATTCGGTAAGACAAGGTCGTTTTCAGGCAAGCGTCCGATGGTTACGATGCCCATCGGAATAGAAGCCTGTTGCACGATCTTGCCTTCCAGTCGTACTAAGATCTGACCTGCACTTGTTTCCAAGAGTAACCTCTGTGTACGCTATGAATGATCCAGTCCTGCTATCGCACGAGGCCTAGCAGGGCGCTGCTACCGCACGGCGATCTGGTGCTCGTTGGAGCAGATCAAGCCGTGTCTCGGAACGGCGAGGCGCGGCGGGGCCGGGCGGGGCGCTGCTCCGGCTGCGCTTCCCGGCTCCGTGACAGCCAACTTTACCTCTTCCACGAACTCGACCAGCGGGATCCGCTGGAGCAGGCCGTAGATCTCCCCTAACTGAAGGTCGCGTCCAAAAGGCCAGCCCTTTCCTGCAGGGCCGCCTACGAATGGATTCAGGTACCGGTAAAGCTCCGTCTGTGCGCGCCGCTGAATCTCTGCTTTCACAGCCGGATCGCTTCCTTCCAGGATATGCAGCACCGCATGCACGGCCACCCAGATGTACTGGGGGCCACGAACTTCCAGCGCAGCGCCGACCAGCCGCCGCTCGTCGAGATGCTGCATGACTGCGGCGCGCAGTTCTGCCGAAGGGACGAGTTGGTCCGGCGGATAGCTTCCGAGGGGCAGGTCGGCCTGGGGAAGAACGATGACAAAAACCTGCCCCGGTTTCATGTCTGTGGGATCGCCTGGCTGGGCGCCGGGGGCCAGGCATCGGGCGCGTGCTACGCCCGGCACCTGACAGGTAAGGTGTTCGTAATCATCTATCGTTACGGCGCGGGTGCGGGTGCGGAGCGTCTGGGGCGCCCGCATTTTAGCGTCCTCGAGGGTCTGTGCATTGCGCCCGCCGACGGCGGGGCCGCGATTCGTAACCTGCGCTACATAGGGTATCGACGATTTCAACACAGTAAGCGTACCGGCAGGCACGTTGCCATTCATGCCTCCGCCATGCTGATAGCGGCTAAAGCGCAGGATGCTGCCTTTGGGGGGAATCGCGCCGAAGGAATAAACCTGTCCGTCCGGCTGGAGGAGCGAGGGACCCAGAAGCAGCGTTCCGTCGATGCTATCCAGCGTGAAGTGCCGGTCCTCGGCGGAAGAGTCGGCGAAATCTTCTACTTCATGCCATGTTTCGGGAGCAGCTCCGGGCGGGATAACGATCAGGTGGTCGCGTTCGGGGTCGCGGTTGAGGAGGGGGGCGTTCAACAGCTTGAAGGACTGTGCGGGCGCGCCGCTGCCGGCGCCAAGCAGTTCGTTGCGAACGGTAACGGCATGACGGGCATTCACCGTGCCGCCGCGCGATTCCACGCGCAAGCTTTTGACAATTGGCGACACTTCATACGACCCTTCGCGGCCCTGGGCATCCGTCAGTCGGCAGCGGAGCCAGTAGCCTTCCAGGGTG
>CBDUBU010000145.1:0-9685 GCA_965365465.1 uncultured Rhodothermaceae bacterium | reverse complement strand
GCGGCAGGCATCGCCCGCGCCATTCTGCTCGAAGAGCCGCTGGCCGCCTTTTATGCCTGGCTCTCCGACCACGAGAAAGACTGGCAGCGCCGGATGCAGGACGGCCAGATCATCCTGGTCTGCGACGTGGGCGGCGGCACGACCGACTTTTCGCTGCTCGGCGTCCGTTCCGGCGAGAAAGGACTCCGGTTCAACCGGCTGGCCGTGGGCGAGCACCTGATGCTCGGCGGCGACAACATGGACTTTACCCTCGGTCGCTATGTCGAGACGGAGATGACCGGACGGCCCGGCAAACTGGACGCGCAGCGGTGGCATCAACTGACGCACCAGTGCCGTCGGGCCAAAGAGTTGCTGCTGGGCGCCCCGGACGTAGAGAAGGTGGATGTTGCCGTCCTGGGGTCGTCGGGAAAGCTCATTGCCGGGACGCTGAAAGGCACGCTCACACGTGAGGACGCGCATCGCTTGCTGCTGGACGGGTTTTTCCCCGACGTGGATCTGGACGAACCCCCTCTGGGCGCTCCGCGTGCGGGCCTTACGGAACTGGGGCTGCCTTACGTGCATGATCCCGCCGTCACGCGCCATCTGGCGGCATTCTGGAAACGGTTCAGGGTTTTTCTGCATGACGAAACGGGCCGCGCGGCGCCCTTCCCGGATTTCGTCCTTTTCAACGGCGGCGCCCTGGCTCCGGCTTCCGTGCGGGATCGGCTGCGGGCGGTCATCGGGTCCTGGTTCCGCCGCGAAGCCGGAGCGGACTGGCAACCCGCTGAACTGGAAAACCCCAACCCGGAGCTTGCGGTAGCCACCGGGGCGGCCTATTACGGCCTCGTCCGGCTGGGAGAAGGAACCCGCGTCGGCAGCGGCAGCCCCCGCGCTTACTACATCAGCGTGGAAACCCGGCAGCCCGGTAGGGAGGGCGCGGCGCACACGGCGGTATGCCTCGTCCCGCGCGGCATGGAGGAAGGGTTTGAAACCCGGCTGGAAGACCTGAACGTCACCGCCCTGACGAACCAGCCGGTTGCTTTTCAGGTCTTTTCATCCAGCACCCGGCTCGGAGACCGTCTGGGCGAGGTGACAACGCTGCTGCCGGACGAGGTGAGCGTGCTGCCTCCCATACGCACGGTGCTGCGGTACGGGAAAAAGGGCGCGGCTCAGAAGCTCCCGGTGCAAATCGCGGTGCGCCTCACCGAAATCGGCGTCCTGGAACTCTGGTGCCAGTCCGTCCAGACGGAGCACCGCTGGCAGCTTCAGTTCGACGTGCGCCAGAGCGCAGAAACCGGAACGGAAGCCCGCCTGGAAGAAACGCTGGACCAGCGGCAGGTCGAGGCGGCGCAGGCGCTGGTGCGGAAAACCTTTAGCGGCGCCCATCTGGACCAGCATCCCCCGGCGCGTTTGCGGCGCGCGCTGGAAGAGGAGGTCGCGCTGCCGCGCGAGCAATGGCCGGTTTCCCTCATCCGGAGCCTGGCGGATGCCTTTCTGGAAATGGCCGAAGGACGCAAGCTTACCGCGCAGCATGAGGAGCGATGGTACAACCTCGCCGGATACTGCCTGCGTCCGGGCTTCGGCGACCCTGTTGACGAATGGCGCATGAAGCAAGCATGGAAACTCTATTTCGAGGGCATCCAGTTTCACCGGCAGGTGCGCTGCCGCTCGGAATGGTGGATCTTCTGGCGGCGCGTGGCAGGCGGCCTCTCTGCCGGTCAGCAGCAGAACATTTATCACGAGGTCAAAGCCTTCCTGCAGCCCGAAGGCGCACGCCGGTGGAAGCCGGGCCGGCTTTTCCCCGAAAAGCTCGGCGCCAAAGAGGAACTGGAGCTATGGATGGCGCTGGCTAACTTCGAGCGGCTCCCGGCCTCTGCCCGGCAAGAACTAGGACGCCTCTTGCTCCAGCGGATGAAAGGCGCCGCGCCGCAGACCCAGGAATACTGGGCGCTGAGCCGCCTGGGCGGGCGCACCGCGATGTACGGCCCCCTGGATCGTCTGATCCCTGCCTCCGAAGCCGCCGCCTGGGTGTCAGCCTTGCTGTCGCGGCATCCGGAACGGAAGGATGGGGTCGCCCACGCGCTCGTTCATCTGGCGCAGTTCACCGGAGACCGGGCGCGAGACGTTCCGGAGGAGACACGGGCGCAGGTGGTTCGGTGGCTCCGGGATATGCCGGGCGGCGACCGGTACACGGAGATCCTGCAAAACGCCGGAAGCAGCCGCCGCCGGGAGGAACAGGACTGGGTTTTCGGCGAGGCGCTTCCCGCCGGCCTCGTGCTGTCTGCCGAACTGGCCTAGCAGCCGGGTGCGCCAAATCTCCATACAGTCCGGGGGCATTTTGTCTGCTCCGGGCCAAGCCTTGTATTGTTTCTTAGCTGCTCGTATGTGATATTTCCCGTAACCCCTTCCACAAATTCGTTTGACCTGTCCATAACCCGACTTTTTCGCCATGAACAACCAGACTGATCTGAACCGGCGTCGATTTCTGAAGACCTCCTCGCTCGCGCTCGCAGGCGCCGCCACGCTGCAAGGAGCGCCGTTCGTCATCACGGCAAAGGCAGCGCCGGATGACCCGGTGCGCATCGGCGTGATCGGCTGCGGCGGCCGGGGCACCGGCGCCATCCTGAACGCGCTGGGCGCCGCTACCAAAGTGATATACCCGGATCGCGGCTACCACACGGAGGACGTGGCGGAAGACGCCGGAAACGTCAGAAAAAACATAGAGGTGGTGGGGCTGGCCGACCTGTTTCCCGACCGGCTCGTCCGCTGCCGCGAGCAGCTCGAAAAGCTCGACATCCGGATCAGCGACGGCATGGCCTTTACCGGTTGGGATGCCTACAAGCAGCTTCTGGCCGTCGATGACATCAACTACGTCATCCTGGCGACGCCGCCCCACTTCCGCCCGATGCACCTGAAAGCCGCCATCGAGGCCGGGAAACACGTGTTCATGGAAAAACCCGTAGCCGTCGACGCGCCCGGCGTCCGGATGGTGATGGAAGCCGCCAGGCTAGCCGACCAGAAGAACCTGGGCATTGCGGCAGGCACGCAGCGGCGGCACGAACTGGGCTACGTGGAAACGATCAAGCGCCTCCACGACGGCGCCATCGGCGACATCCACACGGGCCGCGCCTACTGGAACGGCGGCGTGATCTGGGCCATCGAGCGCCAGCCCGGATGGAGCGACATGGAGTGGCAGGTCCGCAACTGGAATTATTTCACCTGGCTCTCCGGCGACCATATCGTAGAGCAGCACGTCCACAACCTGGACGTAATCAACTGGGTCATGAACCGGCATCCCGTCAAAGCTTCTGCGCTGGGCGGGCGGCAGGCCCGCTTCGGCGACCTGTACGGGCATATCTACGACCATTTCGCCGTCGAGTACGAGTACGAGAACGGCGCGCATATGTACAGCCAGTGCCGCCAGATGGACGGCACGCCCGGTCAGGTCGAGGAAGTCGTCGAGGGCAGCAAGGGCATCAGTGATTGCCACACCTATATCAAGCAGGCCGACGGGAGCCTCTGGAAGATGGAGGTCAAGAGTCCGAACCCGTATGAGCAGGAACACATCAACCTCATCACCAGCATCCGCGAAGGCCGGCCCATCAATGACGCCCACGCCATTGCCGAAAGCACGATGACCGGCATCATGGGCCGCGAATCCGCCTATGCAGGCCGCCCCATCACGTGGGACGAGGCGATCAAATCCGAGAAACGGTGGGGGCCTGACGTGTACGCCTTCGGCGACCTGCCCTTCCCGGAGGTGCCGATCCCCGGCAAGTATGAGTTTGCATGAGGCGACGGAGGGCGCAGGAAAGTGAAGCACGGCGTGCGTCGGGGGTTGGATACGGTATTCCCTCCCCGACGCGCCCTCCTGCAGGGATATGCTGCCGGAAAGAAGCCTCTGCCGTTCTGTGTAACCCGTATGGTGGGCGCTTTGCCTCTGAGGCAGCGGCATTGTGGAACCACAGGGATTTCGCTGCGCTCCATCAGTCGGCTGCGCCTCGTGTCTCGTCACGTGAAGCATGAGGGAAGCCGGGAACTTTGCGCCGGCTCTTCCTCGATATGACGAGCGCCAGGAACGGCGGCTGCATCCTTGCGGTTATCGGAGGGACAAGCCTGACGGGAAGCGGCTGCGGTGAACCAGAAGGGAGAGGGTCAAACGTACTTGTCGCCGCGCACCACATCGACGGGCTGCATGTAGACGATGACGGCGAAGTGCTTGAAGTAATCAGTCGCCACGTGCTCGATGATGCGGTCGGCTACGTCCGGGCTTACCACGGTTTCGATCTTGATGTTGCGCCCTTCCCACTCGGTGGCCCGGACCCCCCGTGATCCTTGCCCTTCCACGTCGGTGAGCGTGAAGCCGCGTGCGCCTATCGCACGGAGTTCGGTGAGCAGCCTGTCCCGCAACAGGCGCTCCGCCACCAGGGTTACCAGCCTCAGGTTCGTCGTATGCATGGTCTGATCTCGTCTTCAGCTTTTTGACAGCCGCTTCAACCCGCGTACCACTGCGCGAAGGTGAAGTAAAGCGGAATGCCCAGCGTCAGGTTGAAGGGAAAGGTGATGCCCAGTGCAGCGGTAAGATAATAAGAAGGGTTGGCCTCCGGAAGGGCAATACGCACGGCTGCGGGCGCTGCGATGTAGGAAGCGCTGGACACCATGGCGCCGAGCACCGCGCTGCCGCCGATGGACATGCCGATCATCATCGCCAGCCAGACGGCCAGCAGCCCGTGTATGATCGGCATCAGCACCCCGAACCCGACCAGGAACAACCCTACGGCGCGAAGGTCCCGGAGCCGCCGCGCCGCGACGAGGCCCATTTCCAGCAGGAACAACGTGAGCGCGCCCTGAAACCCGGCGACGAAAAACGGCTCCACTTTGGCTATACCCTCCTCGCTGGCGATCAGTCCGATCAGCACGCCTCCGACGAGCAGTACGATGCTGCGCCCGGAGAGCACTTCATGCAGGGCGTTCTTCCACGACCCTTCCCTTTTCGCGCCCATGTAGGCAATCATCAGGGCTACCACGATAGCAGGCACTTCCAGCAGGGCTACGAGCGCCGGCATATAGCCTTCCGCCCTTTGCCCCGCAAGTTCTCCGAACGACAGCGCCGCGATAAACGTGACGGCGGACACCGATCCGTAATGCGCGGCCAGCGCGGAGGCGTTGACCACGTCGAAACGCCCGACTTTGCGCAAAACGACGTAGGAGGTGACGGGCGTGACCAGACCGAGCACGACGGTCAGGAGCGCCGGGCCTATGAATTCCGAAAGCGGCGTTTTTGCCAGTTCCGCGCCTCCCTTGAGTCCGATAGCCAGCAGGAGGTAGATCGAAAGTGCGGTGTAGAGGGAGGCAGGAAATTCCAGATCGCTCCGGATGAGGGAGGCCGTTATGCCCAGCACAAACGCCAGAACGATAGGAGAAAGCAGGTTGGCGAGTAAGATGTCGAGTGTTTCCACAGGCAATCCTGTTGTGTGGGCATGATCGTCTTATCCCGGCGAAAGCGGCCCACAGGCTCCGGGGTCATGCGAAACGCGCAGAAAAAGCCCTCACTGCCGGAGAAGCAGGGAAGGCTTTGGAAGCGAAAAAGCGCCAGGCAGGGCCTTCTTGCGCCTGCCCTTATTCGCGTTTCGGGCAGGGCAGGTTTCCGGCTGCGGCGAAAAAGCAGGTTACACCGCTGCCGGGCTGGCCTCGGACGCAGCGCGGCGGCGGCCCAGATCGGTCTGAATCCGCTGGAGGGCGCCTTCATCGAGGTTGTACAGTTGAAACACGACCAGCAGCAGGATCGCGGCGGCAGCCGGATACACGCTGATCAGCAGCCGGATGCCGTGCAGGGCTTCGGTCGTCTGCGCCACGTTGGGCGCGTAGCCGTACAGCGTCAGAAGCCAGCCCGTCAGGGCGCCCGCTACGCCGGTTCCGAATTTCATCGAGAGCGTTCCGGCGGAAAAAATGAGGCCGGTGGCCCGGCGCTGGTTCTTCCATTCCGAGTAATCCGCCGTGTCGGCCAGCATGGCGAAAAAGAGTGTCACGATAGGGCCTGTGGAAAACTCCGTCAGCATACTGAGGGTGAAGATCATCACAAGCTGGTCCGGACGGGCGAGGTAGAGCAAGGCGCTGCTCCCGAAGGCCAGCAGCAGGCTGTACGTCATCACCCGCTTTTTGCCGAAGCGTTCGGTGAGCTTCCCGGTGACGGCGGCGCCGAGCATGGCGGCCAGCAGCCCGGTAATCATGAACACAGCCGCCAGGTTCAGGCTGTCGATGTAGTATTTGAAATAATACATCGTCACGCCCTGTTTCAGCGTGGTGAACGTCACGAACAGGATGCCGACGCAGAAAAGAATGAGCCAGGGCCGGTTCCGGATCAAGTCCTTCGCATCGCGTTTAACGGAGGAATGCTGCTGCACGGGCGGGCGCACGCGCTCCTTCGTCGTCAGGAACGTGATGACGAAAAGTCCGACGGCTATCGCAGCGAACAGCATCATCGTCAGCTTGTACCCCCGCACGTCGTCCCCCTGTCCGAAGAACGCGACCAGGTAGATATTCAGGCCCTGCGTGATGAGTCCTCCGATGAAAGCAAAAACGAACCGGTAGGAAGAAAGGCTCGTCCGTTCGATAGGACTCGGGGAGATGACGCCGGTGAGCGCCGAGTACGGAATGTTGTTGGCCGTGTAGACGAGCAGCAGGGCATTGTACGTCGCATAGGCGTAGATGAGCTTGCCGGTGTAGCTGAGGTCGGGCGTGGTAAACGTCAGCACCGTCAGGATGCCGAAGGGAACGGCGGTCCAGAGAACCCAGGGGCGGAACTTGCCCCACCGGGTGTCCGTGCGGTCGGCGATAACCCCCATCAGGAAATCAGAGAGGCCGTCGCTGTAGCGGCTGACCAGCAGGAGCGTCCCGACTGCCGCCGCCGACAGGCCGAACACGTCGGTGTAGAAGATCGGCAGAAACACCATCAGGGTGCGCCAGACGAGATTCGAGGCCGTATCGCCCAGCCCGTACCCGATTTTTTCCCTGATCGAGAGAACGTGTGTCTGCTCCGTCATTTCTGTGCTTGCCATGATGCTGCCCTGTCCTGCATGAGGTTATGACGCGGCGGCGCATAGCGCCCTCTGGCGAGAATCAAAAACCGTTGTTCCTGATGACTTCGCCGTACCACTCCGCTGATCGTTTCGGAAGGCGCTTGCCGGTTTCAAAATCGACATGGTGAATCCCGAAGCGACGGGTGTATCCAAGCGCCCACTCGAAATTGTCCATGAACGACCAGAGGAAATACCCTTTCAGGTCAACGCCCTGCGCGATGGCTTCGTGGCACGCGCCGATGTAGCCCTGCAGGAACGCGATGCGCTCGGTATCCTCAACCCGGCCGTCAACCACCCGATCTGCAAAGGCGCAGCCGTTTTCGGTAAGCACGACCTCCGGGTGGTCGTACCGCGCGTCGATCCATTGCAGCAGCTTGCGGCAGCCCCACGGCACGATGGCCCATCCCATTTCCGTTTTGCTCCAGGTTTCGTCGGTTGTCAGAATGACATCCTGATCTTCCGAGAGGCCGCCGTTTCCAAAGACATCGCTCACCAGCGACGCGCCCGGCTCGGCGTCGGCGGCGTACATGGTCGTGTAGTGGTTCAGGCCGAAAAAGTCCGATGAGCCTTTGATGAGGGCAACGTCCTCGTCGGTGAACCGGGGCAGGCGCTCGCCGACGCGCTCGCGCATGACGGCAGGATAATCGCCTTTATAGACCGGATCGGCAAACCAGCCGAGGAAAAACTCCACGGCGCGTTCGGCTGCCCGGCGGTCGCGCTCCGAGTCGGTGCGCGGCTCGCGCCAGTCGCAGTTGTTCGTGATGCCGATTTTTCCCTTTTGATGCGCAAACTGATTGCGGTAGACGTTTACCGCCTTGCCGTGCGACCGCAGCATCTGGTGCGCTGCCTGATACGGCTCGGCATCCGATACACGACCGGGGGCGAAGATGCCCTGCCCGTAACCGAGAACGGCGGTGACCCAGGCTTCGTTGAAGGTGATCCAGTGCTTGACCCGATCGCCGAAATGCTCAAAGCAGACGGCGGCATACTCCGCGAAGAAATCCGCCACACGCGGGTTGAGCCAGCCGTCGTGCTCCATCTGGAGCGCCGCTGGCAGGTCCCAGTGATACAGTGTCACCCAGGGGGTAATGCCGTGGGCAAGCAGTTCATCGATGAGACTGGAGTAAAAACGGATCCCCTCGGGGTTGGGCTTGCCGTACCCGGTGGGCTGGATCCGGGGCCAGGAGATGGAAAAGCGGTAATGCTTCAGGCCCATCTCCGCCATGAGCGCCACGTCTTCCCGGAAGCGGTGGTAATGGTCGCAGGCCACGTCCCCGGTGCTGCCGTCGGCTACCTTGCCCGGCGTGTGCGAAAAGGTGTCCCAGATGGACATTCCCTTCCCTCCTTCCAGCCACGCGCCCTCAATCTGATAGCTGGAGGTGGCCGTACCCCAGATGAACCCTTCCGGAAATCGCTTCATCGTTTTGTGTATCGTTATGGCAGAGACGGAAAAGCGCCCCGATCCAGGAGCGCAGCCATGAAGGTAAAACCGGCGGCCACGCGCCGCCATGAAAAAACGTCGCGTTTCCGGATTTGTCTTTTTGGAAATTACCGCGAATCTCTTTCGGCGCGGTCGCGGGCGTGTGGATGCTCCGCTCTGAAGTAGTAATATATTTGGGAAAATGCTTTCAAGCGGCTACAGAATATTCCTGTATATTTGATTATCTACCTGTCTAAGCCGATTTTTATACCAGGCAAGGCTACTGGCGAGGCATATAACTTGTAAGCGCAATCAGGGCTGCACCGTTCGATTATTCTCCCTGTAGTTATAGCATTAATAGGCGGCTGCCATGGACTCGCACGACGGCCAGAACAACGGCCTTCCCTCCAGCGTCCCTGATGCAAACATCCAGGTCATTTTCTTCATGCTCTCGCCCGAAGGCATCTTTACGGCTTCGGAAGGGTCAGGGCTTGAGGCATTGGGGTTGCGCGAAGGCGAGCTGGTGGGCCGCTCCGTTTTTGAGGTGTACGGCGATCACCCCCACGTTACGGCTTTCGTGGAACGTGCGATCCGGGGCGAGAGCATTCACGACGTTACCGTCCTTCTGGGAAGAACGTACGAGTTCCGGTTGACCCCCGTACACGACGTGGATGGCGCGGTGACTGGATCGATCGGTATGGCTGTGGACATTACGGAAAGCCTGATGGTCGAAAATGCCCTTCGGGAGAGCGAGAGCCGTTTCCGTTTGCTGGCCGAAAACGCGCAGGACATGATTTTTCGCTACCAGGTGGAGCCTGATCTCGGTTTCGACTACGTCAGCCCGGCGTCCGTCCAGGTAACCGGATATCCGCCGGAAGCGTTTTATGAAGACCCGAACCTGATCCTCGAACTGGCGCATCCGGAAGACAGGGCTGTTGCAGAAGAAATGATGCGCGGCGTTTTGCTGCCCACAGCGCCGACGGCGCTCCGGTGGATTCGCAAGGACGGCGCCGTGGTCTGGTCGGAGCAGCGCGTCGTGGCGATTCGTGACGAGGGGGGCAAACTTGCGGCACTCGAAGGCATCGTGCGGGATGTCACCGAACGCAGGGAGGCCAGCGAGAAAATCAAGGCATCCGAGGCGCACTACCATGCCCTTTCGGAACTGCTGCTTTCCAGCAGGGCAGGCAAGGTGAATGGGCCTGCACCG
>CBDUBU010000144.1:0-9687 GCA_965365465.1 uncultured Rhodothermaceae bacterium | reverse complement strand
GTCACGGTTATGACGCGGAATGTGTATCTCGGAGGTGATCTGTTCGTCGTGGTGGGAGCCCAATCTCCTCAGGAGGTTCCTGTTCGGGTGGCGCAACTATGGGCGACGATCCTGGCCAGCAACTTCCCCGAGCGTGCAAAAGCACTGGCTGCCGAGATTGAATCGGCCAAACCTGATTTGATCGGTCTGCAGGAAGTCTCGCTCTATCGTACACAGACACCGGGGGATGTTCTGACCGGCACGACGACACCCAATGCTACGAATGTGGCGCTGGATTTTCTGGCGATTCTCCAGACAGAACTGGCTGCGCGTGGTCTGACCTATACTGTTGTCAATGAGTCGATAAATGCCGACGTTGAACTTCCGGCTGCCATCAGCCCTACCGAGTTTTTTGACGTACGGCTCACCGATCGAGATGTCATTCTTGCGCGTGCAGGGGTGCAGACTTCCAATGCGAGTTCGGCCAAGTTTCAGATTCTTCTGAATATCCCCATTGGTGGGCAGGGAGGATCCAATGCTACCTTCGTACGTGGTTTCAACAGGGTAGATGTCGTTAAGGACGGCGTAGGATTTACATTTGTGAATTCGCATCTGGAGGTAGGCGGCCAGGCAGCCCCGGTTCAGGTTGCGCAGGCCAATGAACTGATCCAGGCGCTGGCCAATCAGCAGGGGCCGGTTGTGCTCGTCGGCGACTTCAACAGCGCCGCCGACGGTTCCACGACCGGATCGTATGCGGCGCTCACAAAAGTTTTCACGGATGCATGGAGCGTGTTGCGCCCCGGTGATGCCGGAGATACCTGTTGTCAGGACGAAGACCTGAGAAACGCCGCTTCTGCCCTCAAGGAACGAATCGATCTGGTTGTTTACCGGGGAGAAGTTGAACCGGTCTCGGTGGACATTGTGGGTGAAAGTCCTGCCGACAGAACTTCGTCAGGGCTGTGGCCTTCGGACCATGCCGGTGTGGCGGCAACCTTGAGAATCACGCAATAGGCCAGACCTCGTATTTCTGAAACCAACGCACCCGGGCATTCTTCCTTGCCCGGGCGCGTTGGTTTTGTCGCACGGCATGAGGGGGCCATTTCTGCCCTACCCGCCAGCCGGGTTAGAGCGCGTCATGCGCGACGTTTCGGATGCGCGTCATACCTGATGGCGTGCAACTGTATTGGATGTGGGGGAACAGGGACCCCGGCCTTGCGTGCTAGCAGTCACTTCCATTCACCAATTGACGCATGGGCATGGGGAAAGAACTGACTGGCTTGAAGACGCTGGGAGAACTCAAGGCCGCCGATTACAAGGTGCTGCCTATCAAAGACGAATTGCGGCGCAATCTTATCTGTAAGCTCCAGGCTGGAGAAACGGTATTTACAGGAATCATCGGGTTCGATCAGTCTGTCATTCCGCAGATTCAGAATGCCATTCTGGGCAGGCATGACATCATTTTGCTGGGTTTGCGCGGGCAGGCCAAAAGCCGCATCCTGCGGATGTTGCCATCGCTGCTCGATGAATACGTTCCCATCGTGGCCGATAGCGAGGTGAATGACAATCCGTTCGCGCCTATTTCAAAGTATGCGCGTGAACTCGTTGCAGAACGTGGGGACGAGACGCCCATCGAGTGGCTGCACCGGTCGCAGCGGTATGGAGAAAAGCTGGCTACCCCGGATACGACCATCGCCGATCTGATCGGTGATATCGATCCTATCAAGGCCGCGCACCACCGTTTGACCTACGCTGATGAGGAGATAATCCATTTCGGCATCATTCCGCGCACCAACAGGGGGATCTTTGCCATCAATGAGCTTCCTGACCTTCAGCCCCGGATACAGGTGGGCCTTCTGAATATTCTGGAAGAGCAGGATATTCAGATACGCGGATTCAACATCCGTTTCCCGCTGGATATGTTCATGGTCTTTTCGGCAAACCCGGAGGACTATACCAACCGTGGCAATATCATCACTCCGCTAAAAGACCGCATCGACAGCCAGATCATGACTCACTATCCGAGAACGGTAGAGGTTGGTGTGGAGATCACCCGCCAGGAGGCATGGGAGCAGCGCGATGCCCCCGGCGTCAATGTAACGGTTCCCTATTATTTCCGTGAGATCATAGAGCAGATTGCCTTTGAGGCGCGAAACAGCGAGTACGTGGATCAGAAATCGGGGGTGTCGGCGCGTCTGACCCGTGCGGCATTGGAAGACCTTATTTCCGCCGCCGAACGGCGCGCACTCGTCAATGGCGAGGGAGAGACAACCGTGCGCATCTGCGATCTCGTACATGTCGAGCCTGCCGTCACCGGTAAGGTAGAGCTTGTCTACGAAGGGGAGCAGGAAGGCGTGCAGGGGGTGGCGCGACTGCTCATTGGAAAAGCAGTCAACGCCATTTTCAAGCGATATTTTCCAGACCCCTCGGATAAAAAAATCGGGAGGGCGCCTTACCAGTCTGTTCTTAACTGGTTCGCAAAGGGCAACAAGGTAGATGTACGCCCTGACATGTCTTTCAAGGATTATGTGCGAGCGCTTGACCGTGTAGAAGGGTTGCGAGACGTTGTCAGGAAAAACACGCAAGCTGCTTCGACTGCCGAAACGGCCGCCACGATGGAGTTTGTGCTGGAGGCGCTCCACCAGAACTCGTTGGTTGGCAAGGATTCAATGGAAACCGAGAATGTCTACACGGATATGATGGGGTCCATGCTGTCGTCGCTTGGTTCAACTGGAGAAGACGACGATTCTGGCGATGACGATGACTTCTATCGCCGGTACAGTTGAGTCCTGTTGCCGGAGATCCCGTTCGTTTGGCCGGACGGCTCCGAAACCTTTCTCAGATGTGTGCTGCCGATGTCTGTCAAGATAAACGTTCTGTTGCTGCTTGCCGGCCTTTTGAGCGCAGGTTTTCCTGTGTCTTCTGTCCTGGGGCAGCAAAAAGCCGGGCGGAGTGTGGATCAGGACGTTTCAGAACTGCGCCTTACTGCAAAGCAGTTTCATGATGGGAAAGGCGTTTTTCTGAATCGGGCTGGAAAGCGAAACTCTGGAGCGAGTGACAATTTCGATGCAACATTTTATCATTTGAATCTGGAGGTTCAACTTGCCCCGCGAGGTGTGCAGGGCTGGACGCGGGTTGAGGGACGCGTCGTTACTGAGCCTATGGAGGCGCTGGCGCTGGACCTGTTGAGTGAAAGGGGACTCCAGGGAGGAATCACGGTAGATTCCGTCCGGACTACAGCCGGAACGGTTCTGGGCTTCTCGCACGCTGATGATTTGCTGCGCATCGACTTGCCTTCGGTTGCCGGTGTTGGCGAAAACGTAGCAGTCGATGTGTTTTATCACGGCTTGCCGCTGGGCGTGGGGTTTGACACGGTCTTTGAGATTGGCGCGAACAGCAATGGCGAGCCTATCGTCTGGACCTTGAGCGAGCCTTACGGGGCGCGGTCTTGGTGGCCTTCCAAAGATCATCCCGCCGACAAGGCTGACTCTGTCCGCGTCACCGTCACCGTACCGAGTCCGATGCGCGTGGGATCCCAGGGGTTGCTCCAGGCCGTAGTTGAAAATTCGGATGGGACCCTGACGTACGACTGGTTTTCCCGCTATCCCATCTCCACGTATCTGGTGTCCATTGCAGCAGGCATTTATGAGGTAAACGAGCAGCGCTATGTGCGCCCCGATACCCTCGCTGCGGAACTGGGATCGCTGGAGATGCCGGTGCTGCATTATGCGTATCGCGGGTCGAACATGTTTGAAGGCAGCAATCCTGCCGACCCTTATCGCGGGTGGAAGCGCGTCGTCGATGTGCTGCCCGTCTTTGAATACTGGTTTGGTGCATATCCGTTCTCGGAAGAAAAATACGGGCACGCGCAGTTCACGTGGGGAGGCGGCATGGAGCATCAAACCATGACCTCCATGGGAGGAAACTCCGTGTCCCTCATCGCGCACGAACTGGCGCATCAATGGTTCGGAGATCTCATAACATTACGTTACTGGCCTCATCTCTGGCTGAACGAAGGCTTTGCTACCTATTCGGAGCTTCTATACTGGGATACCCGCGCCTCTCTCTACCCGGATCAGTTTGAGGCGGTCTTGCAGATCTATATGAATCGCGCTCGCAATGCCACAGGCACGCTGGTCGTTCAGGACACCGCCCAGGTAAACAACCTTTTTGACGGAAGCAGGGTGTATGCAAAAGGCGGCATGGTATTGCATATGCTTCGCGGTGTAGTGGGCGACAGAGTGTTCCGGCAGATCCTGCATAGCTATGCCGCAAGCGACTCGCTTCGGTACGGCACAGCGACGACAGCGAGCTTCAAGCGCGTGGCGGAAACCGTTTCAGGCATGGATCTCGAAGCTTTCTTCAACCAGTGGGTGATGGAAGGAACCGGGCATCCCATCTATCAGGTGAACTGGGGCATGGAACCCTCGGCGTCCGGTTATGAAGTGACGGTTGAACTTTTACAGGTGCAGCAGCCGTTTTCAAACGTGGACGTGTTCAAAATGCCTGTCACGTTCGCCGTAGAGACGGCGAACGGCGTGGAGGGATTTCGTGTTATAAATGACCAGCGCCGTCAGTCGTACACCTTCAATGTAGGCAGTCTGCCGGAGGCCGTCGTATTTGATCCGGACATG
This sequence comes from uncultured Rhodothermaceae bacterium, assembly GCA_965365465.1. GTDB lineage: Bacteria > Bacteroidota > Rhodothermia > Rhodothermales > DASSAV01 > CBDUBU01. The sequence continues at coordinate 5,077 of CBDUBU010000144.1, read as the reverse complement.
AATCTGTTGCGAAACCAGCAGGTCGAGACGGTGAAGGCGGACAGTCCTCCGGACGTTCCTGCTTACACAGGCATAGTCTCGGTATATCCCAACCCGGTGCGCAATCATTTTCAGATAGATTTTGGCGTAGCTGAAGCCGAAAGCATTCGTCTGGAGCTTTTTGACATACTCGGGCGCCGGGTCCGGGTGCTCTACGATGAACAAACCCCGGCTGGACGCTATGATCTCGGCTTCAGCACAGATGGGCTTCCGGCAGGGATGTATATGATTCGGCTTTTGAATAAGGGCCGTTCCACATTCATGCCTGTGACCGTTGTGCCGGCCTTCTGAAACAAGCGCAATGCACGATCAAATACATAGCGGCCTGGAATCAGAAGTCAAAACTACGATTCGCATTCGACCTGCCGTTCCCGCAGACGCAGAGGCGATGGCAGCTTTGATTCTCGAACTGGCCGCCTATGAGCGGCTGACGCACGAAGCGGCGCCCGATGCGGATATGCTGCGCATTCATCTGAGTGCGACCGGGTATCCACGATGTGAAGCGCTGATTGCGGAGACAGGGGATAAAAGGGCCGTCGGATTTGCGCTTTTTTTCTACAACTACTCCACGTTTCTGACGCGGTGGGGTATTTATCTGGAAGACCTGTATGTCCAACCGGCATTTCGGGGACAGGGCGCTGGCTATGCCTTGTTCAAGCGGGTAGCTGAAACGGCAGTCGAGCGCAAGTGTGGCAGGCTGGAATGGAGCGTGCTGGACTGGAACGAGCCGGCCATCAGCTTTTACCGCAAGCTCGGCGCACGTCCGATGGACGAATGGACCGTGATGCGCCTGGCCGGTGATGACCTGCTTCGTGTGGGGCGCCCGTGACGACAGGCGCTAATTTGCCGGAACGATCTGTCCTTGCGGTGTGATGCGTTCTCCCGGCCCTGGCGCGCGGGTTGGAAACTGTCCCACAGACACGTTGGGATCACGGTCTTTCGGGACATAGTGTACGTGGTTGCCGTGCGGAATCTCCGTATAGGGCAAGGTGTTGAAGACTCCCATAGAGTCGGCAATGGCGAACCCGAAGAACAGAGTCACCGCGATCAGTACAATCCAGCGCAGGCCACGGCGTTTACGCATTTATTTTTCCGGTTACGGAGCGTCTTTTGGCGTCACCCACGTCCAATACGGGGAGAAGCATCCGGTTCCCGACCTCTGGTGCATTTTTGGTCAATCCGAAGATGCGGCAGCGGGTATGCCTCGGCTTGAAGCGCAGTATTGCCATGAAGGGTTCATGTTGTCAGATTCTATTCTGGTTGCTGCTGACTGCCTTGATTTCGATAGAAGCCCAGGCCCAGTTGGGCGCGGTGCAAGGCCGTGTGCTGGATGCGACCGACAGCGCGCCGATGCCGGGTGTAAACGTCGTCCTTGATAGAGAAGAAGGAAACCAGATAGGTGCTCCCACCGATGAAGCAGGGTTCTTTCTTTTCTCCAATCTGTTGCCCGGTCGGTACGTGCTCACTGCTACGTTTGTCGGGTATGCGCCCTTTCGAGACTCGCTGATAGTCGACTTTGGAAGCAGAATCGACGTATCGATTGCATTGGAGCCAGAGGAGACTGCTTTGAACGAACTCATTGTAGAGGCAGCCCATCACAGGGGCGGTCAGCGGATTGCCGGCCTTTCTACGGTCGATCCCTCGATGCTGGCGCGTATTCCTTCCCCTGGCCTTTCTCCGGATCTGGCAGGCTACCTCCTTTTACTCCCTGGCGTCGTAACGACAGGAGATCGGGGTGGACAGCTTTTCGTTCGAGGCGGAACGCCTACCCAGAATCTGGTTCTGGTCGATGGAATGCCGTTGTTCCAGCCGTTCCATATCGTCGGCTTCTATTCGGCATTTCCGGAGAGCATCATTTCCTATGCAGACGTGTACACAGGAGGCTTTGGCGCCCGCTACGGGGGGCGTATGTCATCGGTAATCGACGTGGCTACACGCAACGGCGACAAGCGGCGGCTGGCTGGCGGCGTTTCACTGGCGCCTTTTCTTGGTTCGGTTCAAGTGGAGGCGCCGTTCGTGCCGGATCGCGTTTCGATACTTGGGTCGATACGCGAATCCGTCATCGAACGTGTATCCCCTGAATTGCTGGGGACACGGCTGCCTTATCGATTTGGGGATCGCTTTCTGAAGCTTCACGCCTTTCTGAACCAGACCAGCAACCTGTCGCTTTCCGCATTGCGCACTTTCGATGCGGGCAACGTAGCCAATACGGATGAGTCGGAAAGCCAGATTTCCTGGCGAAACAAGGCATACGGGGGACGCTACACATACCTGCCACAGGAGGCGGCTGTCCTTGCGGAAATCAGTTTTTTTGTTTCAGGGCTGGAAAGCAAATACGAGCCTCTTAACGCGCAGACGCGGACAGCAGCTGTGGAGAGCATGGGAGGCGAAGCGAAGTTTACCTATTTGCTTGGCTCGGGAGAGGCAAACATAGGGTTGTTTGCAAGAAGCAGTCGGTATGAGTACAACGTCGGGAGCTCTGGCGGCGGTCAGGCAGAGTCGGTTACGGAAGGTGGTATTTATCTCGATACGGCAGCCGATCTGAGTCCAGGGCTACGCATCGAGCCGGGGTTGCGCCTACATTCCTTTCCCAGTCGCGGGCAGTTCACATTTGAACCCAGGCTGCGGGGCATATGGAGACCGGGAGGGCGTCAGGGAAGGCATTCTTTCTCGGCGGCCTGGGGAATCTACCATCAGCAAACCGTAGGACTCTACAACGTTCGGGACGTAACAGATGCATTTGTCGTCTGGCTGCCGTCTCCCGCTTACCGGGATGTCCCGGTAGCGACGCATCATATCGTGGGATGGCAGAGCCATGTCTACCCCGGCATAATGATTTCCACAGAGGCGTACCTGAAACGCCTCTCGAACATGACAGCCGCGCAGTATGGCCCCATCACCGAACTGAACGGCGATCTTCAGGCTGCTGATGGATATGCACGCGGCATTGATGTGACGCTGGAAGTCGTAAGGGCATCTTTTTATGGAAACATCACCTATGGCCTCGCCGGAGTGACCTATGAGCCGGACGAAGCTGCAGCGACAGCGCCTGACCTTAACGCGATCTCGGGGCGCTACCATCCTCCCCATGACCGGCGGCATCAGGTGAACGCCCTGTTTCACGTCCGTCGAGGGCCTTATGCTGTGAGTATGCGATGGCAATTTGGATCAGGACTTCCATTTACGCAGGCAAGGGGATTTTATGATTTCGTACCCATTTCCAGTCCTGATCCCGGATTCCGGACGCTTCCGGGCAACACGTCCGTTCTGTATGCGGAACCTTACGGCGCGCGATTGCCTGCATACCACCGGCTGGATCTGTCACTGGAACGCAGGTTTACCTATCGCCGAGTAAACGTCGTGCTTCAATTGTCCGCCATAAACGCTTACGACCGTTCCAATATTTTCGATTATGATTTGATCTCAGCGCGTCGTGTCGATCAACTTCCTTTTATCCCCTCTCTCGGGTTAAACGTTGAGGTGCGATGATGGGAGGGAAGTTGTTCAGTTTCTTTATTCTGCCGCTGTTTCTCACGTTATTACTAGCCGCAACAGCCTGCGACAACTCTGTGCAGCCGCTTGCGCCGGATGTTGCTTCCCTGTATTCGGTTTCAGGGTATCTGGATACGGCGCAAGATACGCAGTACGTGCGCGTGAGTGCGCTGCGAGAGAGCTATCTCCGCGCTGCGGATTCGGTAAATGCTACTCTTACGTTAACCGCGCTCAACACAGCGGAACGCACTGTTTTCCGGGATTCCATGGTGCGCCTGGACAACGGGGCCAGGGATCTTCTTTATTACGCCCCCCTGCGTGTTCAACAAGGGGAGCAATACCGGCTCGATGTACATGATAGTGGATCTCAGCCTGCGCGGACATCTGCTACAACAGTGATTCCTCCAGTTCCGGATCTGGCATCTTCTCCGGTTCAGGGAACGGGTAGTGCGCTGGTGCAGATCGTCACCCTGGCCGGGGTGCAGGATCCTCCTCGCGCTATATCGATTCGATACAGGCTGAGAGAACCCGACAGCGAGAGGCCGGTCGATCTCATTCGTACGCTGTCCGGGAGTGGAAGACGGGTTGAGGAGGGATGGCAACTGATTGCGCCGCTCTCCCAAGACAGGATGGCGAACCTGGGAGAGCTTCGTCGTGATCTGAGTGACTCCACAGTAGTCTTGCTGGAACTGGGACTTCAGGTGGAATTGCTGAGTCGTGAATGGAGAACCCTGGAACGCCCGGATAACATTGAGAACGGATTCGGCTTCTTCGGCGCCGTCGGACAGTATTACCTTCCGTGGTCACTGGATTCTGCCTCGGTCGTTCGCCTCGGCTATGCCTATTCGTCCGAGTAACAGGCTCAGGTAGAAAACGAGGGCATCCCTTTTTCCTGATCCCTTCTCTCCGTAATATTCTTTTTCCTTTTTGCGCTCCGCACCGGAATGGACAGCGGAGGCTTCAGAAAAAGCAAACCTCGCCATAGTGAGCTATCATACGATAATTTCCTCCTGTGTCCGGCGCACCGTAGTTCGTGTTATGTGTCGTCCTTCTTGCTTCTTTGCTCCGGCAACGAGTCTGACCAATGACCGTTCAAGCAGTTACCGTGCAGGCATTGCCATGTTGCTAGCCTTTTTCGTGGCAGCTCCGGCTTTTGCTCAGAATGCGAATTTGCGAGGGTTCGTCCGGGATGCGTCAGACGGGCAGGCGCTTCAGGGGGTGAACGTAATCCTTACCGATGACGGCGGGACGCTTCTTGGAGGGGCTTCCGATCCTGATGGAATCTTTGCAGTGACGCGCATTCCTCCCGGCGAGTACTTGCTGAGAGCCACCTTCATCGGATATGACACCTACACCGATACCCTTGCATTCACGCCGGGCGAATTACAGACCCTCAACATAACATTGCGTCCCGATCAGACTGAACTGGACGAGGTGGTTGTGGAGTCGGAGCGTGAAGGGGCAGGAGTGGCTGGTGTAACGGCCGGGTTCCAGACGGTTCGGCCCAGCGATATCGAATTGATTCCGGCGCCGGACGTGTCTGGAG
>CBDUBU010000143.1:0-9892 GCA_965365465.1 uncultured Rhodothermaceae bacterium | reverse complement strand
CCCTGCGCATCACAAACCGGGCAGGTTGCCGGAATAACCTGTTCTGCCTGCCCGCCATACCCTACCTTGACACCCGGAACAAACCACTCGGAAGAGCAAGGCAAAAGAAGAAATAAAGCGGCTTGGGGCGTGAAACTGCGTTTTGGGCCGCAAAAACCGCAAAACCCCCTTTTTGACCCTGTGAGGGCTGTTTTGCCTGAGCGAAAAACCGCAATAAACCGCTGAAAACCCGCAGAAAAAGTCATAAAAACCGCAAAATACCCTGTGTGGAAGGGGAAGCAACGGCGTGATGGAGAGCAACGGGCCTCCTGCTAAAGCAGCTTTCAAGCAGTCTCTATGAGGCGTTTTCACGCTCCGTCCATTGCATTTATTATATTGATCTCATGTATCATAGCCTCACCCCTGCAGTTCCGGCCCATGCTTTTGCAGTATCGCTGCGACGGTCTCTCTGGCAATCCGTCGGCTTCCGGAGTTGCAGTAAAGGTTTTGGATTAACACGAATTAATCAGGAGAACTTGCTATGCGCACGCTCAAAGCAGCAGTTATCGGAACGGGTTTTATGGGACGCACCCATGTGGAAGCGCTACGGCGCGTGCCCGGCATTGAAATCGTCGGAATAGCGGACGAATACGAAGAGTCTGCCCGGACCCTTGCCGAACAGTTCGGCATTTCTCATGCCACAAGTGATTGGCGTTCGCTGCTGGAATCAGATAACGTAGATGTCGTCCACAACTGCACCCCGAATAATCTGCACTATGAGATCAACAAAGCCGTCATGCAGGCCGGCAAACACATCGTTTCAGAGAAGCCGTTGACCATGAACTCGGAAGAGTCGGAAGAACTGGTTCGGATCGCCAGAGAAACCGGGGTCGTTACGGCCATTAATTTCAACTACCGCTTTTATCCAGTGGTGCAGCACGCCCGCAACATGGTTCAGCGCGGCGAGATCGGCAGGGTCTTCATGGCGCACGGCCATTACATCCAGGACTGGTTGCTGTACGATACAGACTATAACTGGCGCATCGACTCAGGTACGAGCGGCGCCTCTCGCTGTGTCGCGGACATTGGCTCTCACTGGTGCGACCTGGTCCAGTTCATCACCGGGCAAAAAATCAAGCGTGTCTTTGCCGACCTCATCCGGGTGCATGAAACCCGCAAGAAGCCCAATCAGCGCGTCGAAAGCTTCAAGGGCAAGGAAGAACAGTATGCGGGCGAGTACACCGAAGTGCCTATCGATACGGAAGATGCGGCTAACGTAATGATCCAGTTTGAGAACGGAGCAAAGGGCGTTTTCACCGTCTCTCAGGTAAGCGCCGGACGCAAGAACCATGAGTGGTTCGAGATCGACGGCAGCAAGGCTGCGCTGGCCTGGAATCAGGAAAGGGCCAACGAACTCTGGATCGGATACCGCGACAAACCAAACGAAATCCTGATCAAAGATCCGGCGCTGCTCGACGCGGACGCACGCAGCTACGCCCATTATCCCGGCGGCCACCCGGAAGGCTACCCCGATGGACCGAAGAACAACTTCCGCAACGTCTATCGTTACATCCGAGAAGGTAAAACGCCCGGCAAGGACCCCGCCGACTTCCCCACGTTCGAGGACGGGCATTTCGAGGTCAAAATGGTCGAGGCTGTTTTGAAAAGCCACCGGGAGCAGAAATGGGTAGATATTCTTTGATCCACGCTGCGACAGGTTTTGCAATCTGCTGATTGGTAGTATTCTTAAAAGCAAGGGGGTCACGAGCGCACGCTCGTGACCCCCTTGTTTGTCATTCACTTTTCAGATTACAAACCGGCGCCGCCGGTCAAATCAAACGACGAAATCGTCCACAAAGGCGTAGGCTGCGATAACAGCCTCTTCGCCCTCTTTTCCTGGCTTGGAGTTGCCATGCTCCATGCCCATGATACCTTTGAACCCTTTCTTGTAGATGTGTTCAAAGATGTTGCGATAGTTGATCTCCCCCGTTGTAGGCTCCTTTCGGCCCGGATTATCGCCGATCTGGAAGTATCCCACCTCATCCCAGGCCATGTCAATATTGGGGATGAGATTGCCTTCCGTGATCTGCTGATGATAGATGTCAAAGAGAATCTTGCACGATGGGCTGCCTACTGCCTTGCAAATCATGTAGGCTTGAGGAATCTCGCTCAAGAACATACCGGGATGATCGCGGTAGGGATTGAGCGGCTCCAGGACCATTACCAGACCGTGCGGCTCCAGAATCTCTGAGGCGCGCTTGAGCGTCTCGACTACATTGACCGTCTGGTAGTTCATTTCAAGTTTGCGGTCGTACTGGCCGGGCACCACGGTCATCCATGTTGCATTGACCCGCTTTGCCACGTCTACCGACGCGCGAATGTCCTGAAGGAACTTATCGCGTGCGTCTTTGTCGCCTGTGGCGAACACGGATTCGTTCCAGGGAATGGCGTGCGCTACGAACACTCCCATCTTCATCCCAAGCCGCTCCATCTCCTGCGCAATACGCTCCTGCAACTCCTTTGGCTTGTCCTTCATGCCATTGTCTTCCATAGCCGTAAAGCCCGTATCGGCCATGAACTTGAGCTGGTCGATGGGATCCTCTCCGGCAATGTTGGAAAACATACCAAAGTGAGGGGCATAATTCAGCTTGAAAGAATGCTTCTCCCGGGCGACTCCCGGCGTAGAGGCAGCGGCGGCATACTGAGATCCCGGAATAGTCGCCGAGGCAACCAGCGTCGTTCCCGCCGCAAGTCCTGACCTGACAAAATCCCTACGTTTCATACGAGTATCTCCATTGGGCAGACAAGAAAACAGCATGGGCATCGCTCATTCCAGCCGCTCCTTTTCCCCGGCTCAGAACCCATACCCTGATTAACGAATCATGGGCCACCCACCCGGGGCGCGTGTCTACCAGACAAAACCCCGAAGGCAGATGGCCCATAATCACACATCGATCAATCAACCCTGTGCAAACAACGTCCGGTTCAGCTTCGTGACGCCGGGAACGGCCACAGGCGGCACAGGAACCTCGCCGAACTCCCAGGTCTTCGGCGTCAGGTCGAGATTCGAGTTGTAAATCTCATCCCAGGTGATCTCCTGCCCCGTGTAGGCAGCCTCGCGGCCCATAATCGCCGTCAGGTTCGACTCAGCCATACGCTGCCCTTCGTTCAACGGCTCACCGGCGCGAATGCTGGTAATCAGGTTTGTATGCTCCTGCTGGTACGGGTTCGGATCCGCTCCCGAGAACTCCCAGGGATTCTCTCCCATAATTTTCGCATAGGTGAAGCTATGATCGGAGGTCCCCTTCGTGCCCTGAATCGTCTCCTCGATCCGCTTTGTGGTGCCGTCCTGCTGGCGGCACATGCTGAGAACACGCGCGCCGTTCGGGTAATGAAAGTCTACCGCGAAATGGTCATACACATATCCGTACTTCGGCTCGACGCGCGCCTGGCGCCCGCCCATCGCAACGGCCTTGATCGGGTGCGCCTGGATGGCCCAGTTCGCAACGTCGATGTTGTGGATGTGCTGCTCGCAGATCATGTCGCCCGAAAGGTGCGTGTAATAGATCCAGTTGCGAATCTGGTATTCCATGTCTGACCAGCCCGCCTCACGATCATGATGCCAGAGGCCGTCCTGGTTCCAGAAAACCTGCCCTGCAATGATTTCGCCAATCTGTCCGTCATGGATGCGCTTCATCACATCAACATAGTGCTGCGAATGGCGGCGCTGCGTGCCGGCCACGATGCCCAGCTTCTTTTGCAGCGCCATCTGCGCCGATTCCATCACCGAACGGCAGCCGAGTGGATCAACGGCTACCGGCTTCTCCATGAATACGTGCTTGCCCTTCTCGATGGCATAGCGCAGATGCTCGGGACGGAACACAACAGGCGTTGCCAGCACCACATAATCCACGCCGCTATCGATCACTTTCTGATAGGCATCCCACCCGGAGAAGGCTGTGTCCTTGGTCACTTTGAAGCGCTCTCCAAGCACCTGCTGCAACTGCCCCATCCCCTCATCGAGGTTATCCTGGAAAAGGTCTCCCATTGCAACGAGTTCTACGCCTTCCGCTGCTACGCACGCATCACGCGCCGCACCCTTGCCGCGACCGCCGCATCCTACCAGTCCTACCCGCAGCGTCTCTGCCGAAGCCGCATACGCGAAGTTGCCCGAAGCCATCATCGCCGCGGAAAGCCCCGCCGTTGCGGCAGCCGATGTCTTCACGAAATCCCGGCGCGTGAAAAGCCTGGAACTTCTGTTCTCGCTGTGTTCATTGTTCATAACGATCCCCACAGAATTGTTATACCCATCAGATTGATGTAGAAATAAAAAGCCTCAAGCGCACGGTTGGCTGTAAATGCCGCAGTACCATAAACCAGAGGCAAAGAGTTCGTGCATGTAGCAACCTGCCTTCTGCGGCTATTCCCTTTGTGCTGAAAGCGCTTACCCCAGGCTGCTTATCGGGCTTGTCCCCCAGCGAAGTAACGCAGGCAAATTATAAACGATCCACACTATCACAAAGGTTGCCTGCTTCATCCAGATGGTCTCTGGCGCTTCTTTACTATACGCTTATAAAGCCTCCCAGGTAAACATACAACATAAGCTGCGTTCTTTGCCACAATGCCTTTTCGCCAACCGGTTTTCGACTTGAAAAGAAGAAAACATTCACCTGCGTCTCTTCCAAAAACCTTGAAACTAAGAGCTAGTTTCTAAATGGCTTGCAGGCAAGGATCAATTCTTTGCGAAGACCACTGGAAAACAGGAAAACGACCCTCAGAGACGACTGGCCCCCGGCGCATCGAAAAAGGAAAGGGCTGAGAATCACCCTGTAAGGCGGCTCTCAGCCCTTTCTATATCGTCCTGCCTGATGGACAGGCTCTAATTACTCATTGGGATTGGGGCCAGGATCACGTACAACCCGAAAACCAATGAAGGTGGCATCCGTGAGCCAGAAAACGCTCTTCGGAATCTGGGGATCGGTCTCGTTCCAGAACGGCTCTTGCTGCTCACGATATGAGCAGCTTACCTTTGCATCGTCTGTCAGGTAGGATCCGCCACAGGCATACTCCTCCTCATTCAAGCCGGTGCACCACTCGATCGCGTTGCCAAGCATATCGTGGAGGCCCCATGCGTTCGGCTTTTTCGAAGCTACAGGCTGGGTTTTGTTCTGCGAGTTGGAAGCAACCCATGCATATTCTCCTAGACTTCCCTCCTGGCCCTCTCCGCCGGCGCGGCAGGCATACTCCCACTCGGCAATGGTGGGCAGGCGGTAGTAGTTGCCGGTTTTTTCGGTGAGCCAGCGGCTGTATTCCATTCCGACCCCGTACGTCATGCTGAGCGCCGCATACCCTTCATGCCCGAAACCACGATCAGGCGCTCCATAGGGTTTGCTTGGGCGAATGATGCCGTCCGAACCGGCTTCAGCGCCGGAAGCCTTCAGGTCAAGTCCGTAGGCATACGTGTCGAATCCGTCCCATTGCACCTCGGTCTCGCTCATCCAGATCGGTTTGATCTCTACCTGCTGCGGCCCATCAGCGGTTTCAATAGTGATGGAACCAGCCGGAATCGGAATCATTTTGAACTTGATCAGGGTTCCTGGAACTTCTTCTACAAATGGCTCCAGCGTGGCATCCTGGGTTGTCACCGTAGCCTGGTTGCCCTGCTGGGCGGCAGGCGCCTGGGTCTGGGCAGGCGGCTCCGGAGCAGCCCCCCCGTTTGCTCCCATGTCTCCCGTCCTGGAACTGGAAGCGCACGCAGAGACAAACAATAGCATGAAAAGAGCACTACCTATAACACCCACGCGAGATGCCATCTTGCCGGCCATGCCTGTCTTCCCCGGCCTTATCAGGTTCATTTCTTGGATCGTTCTCATAGCTGCTGTCATGTTGTTTAGTCGGCCCTTGCCTTCTCTGGCCGATACTGCCCTTGAAAGGTATGAATATAAGCAGGTACACATGGGCGTACAAGTCCGGCTTGTGTTGTATGCGCCGGACGAGGCTACAGCGCAAGAAGCGGCCCGCGCTGCGTACCGGCGCATAGCCGATCTGGAAGACATCATGAGCGATTACCGCCCTACCAGTGAACTTATGCGCCTCTCTGCACAGGCAGGGAGCGCGCCTGTCCCGGTCAGCGATGACCTGTTCACCGTTCTGGCCCAAGCGCAAAAACTCGCGCGCCTCTCGGACGGCGCCTTCGACGTAACGGTCGGCCCCTACGTGAAGCTTTGGCGAAAAGCCAGGAAGTCACAATTATTTCCCACGCCTGAAGAACTGGCGCAGGCATCTGCCCTCGTAGGATGGGAAAAGATGCGTCTGGATTCGGCGGCGCAGACGGTTCAACTGCTGGTTTCAGGGATGCAGCTTGACCTCGGCGGCATCGCCAAGGGCTACGCGGCAGATCAGGCGCTCCGCGTTCTCCGGCGCTATGGAATCCGCCAGGCCCTCATAGAGATCGGCGGCGACTTTACTGTCAGTGATCCCCCTCCCGGAAAAGCAGGCTGGCGCCTGACCATTGCCAACGCCGAACCCGGCAAACGCCTCGCTGCCCTTGCTAATACTGCAATCTCTTCCTCCGGAGACACGGAGCAATTTGTCGAGTTCGACGGCGTTCGCTATTCGCATGTCGTAGACCCTAGAACCGGTCTCGGACTCACCGACCGGATCGCCGTAACGATAACTGCCCCTGACGCCTTCACCTCGGACGGGCTGGCTACCATGCTGAGCATTGTGGGTCCCGAACGCGGTCTTGCTATGCTCGAAGCCCATTTCCCGGAGGCTTCGGCCTATGTCCGGTATGCCGATCAGGTCGCAAATTAGCCCGACCGCTCAAAAACAGTTTGGTTATGATTAGATGGCCCCTTGAGTAGGTTGCTCCGGAGGGACTGGGAATGTTAAACCTGGACGAAATTGCCGAAAAGGAAAAACCCGGCCCTTGCGAGTTTTATCCCCCAAGGGCGGGCCAGTGCCGACCTGCCAGACAGGATCTTACGCAAGCGAAACCATGACACCTTCCTGTGACGACCGGTAAGCCGCTTCTGTCATGCGGGTGGCCTCCATCCCTTCCTCTCCCGGCAGCGCGTTCCGGGCGCCCGTGCGGATACATTCCACGAAGTGGGCTGCCAGTCCGAGGTGCGCGATGGAAGGCGCGGGCAAGCTGAACGTCTCTGTCCCCCGGCCGGTGATGAGTTCCAGATCTCCACGGCCCAGGTTGCGCGACACAATGCGCCCTTCCGTACCGCAGATTTCAAACTCGTCTACCGCAACGCCCACGTTCCAGTTGAACGCGCCGGTGGCGTGTACCCGGTTGTCGAACCGCACGATGAGCGAACTGGCGTCGTCTACGCCGAAATCGAAATGTTGCGTATCGACAAAAGCAGCTGCCTCACGCGGTTTCCCCAGAAAATGCACCATCAGATCCAGCCGGTGGGTAGCTACGTCGGTCAGGAAACCGCCCCCTGCCGTGGAGGGATCTACCAGCCAGGCGCGTTCACCGTCGGAGCGAGGGCGAAAATAGTCGCCTACTTCAGCTCGGATGCGAACGGGTTTTCCGATAGCGCCTCCGTCGAGTAATTCCTTCATCTTCATGACAACCGGGAAAAACCGCCGGTAGTACGCAATCATAAGCTGCACCCCATGATCCCGGCACACCTGAACCATCCCTTCGCATTCCCCTACCGTCATTGCCATAGGCTTCTCACAGAGCACATGCTTGCCCGCTTTTGCCGCCTGCGCGGTAATTGCTGCATGGACATTCGGCGGTGTCGCGATGTAGACCGCGTTGATTTCGTCGTCGGCGAGGAGGTCTTCTACTGAAGTGTAATACCGGGCGGCCTTGTGCCGCCGTGCAAAGCTCTCCGCCCTGTCTGCCCTTCGGCTCATCACAGCAACTAGCCGGGATCCTTCCACATTGTACAGGGCAGGGGCCCCCTTGTGCTCGGCTACGTCACCACAGCCGATGATGCCCCAACGTACGTCATTCGTCATTGAACCTCTTCATCATGGTAGAAAGTGCCGTACAGGATGCTCCGGGCGCTGTCTATCAGCAACCCTTAGCCGAAAAGACCATCCTACACAGTCAACAGCACGTCGATGGGATCAACTTTAATGCACTCTTCGCAGACGGCTCCGGCACCAAAGATATACTTTTTTGTTTACTCTCAACGGACCTCTGATAACCGAGCACACGCGACCATGAAAATAGCGAAACAATTCCGGTGGGAAGCCGCGCACCGTCTTCCCTGGCACGAGGGCGGCTGCCGCAACCTGCACGGGCATTCGTACCGGATGATGGTGGAACTCGACGGAGATCCCGATGAGCGCGGTATGCTCATGGACTTCAAAGTATTGAAGCAGATTCTGGCCCCCCTCGTGGAATCATGGGACCATGCCGCCATCATTGCTGAAAACGATAGTGCGCTTCTCGGCCTGCTCCGGCAAACCGACTGGAAATACGTGGTGCTTCCCTGCGATACCACCTCGGAGAACCTGTGCATCTGCGTGGCCGACTATCTGTGCCGGGAAGCCCACTCCGCGCTTCAGGCTCATAACATCCACACCGTGCGCGTACGCATTCAGGAAACCGAGACGTGTTATGCGGAAGTGGAGCGCCTCGTGGCAACCGGCGCGGCGTCAAACGGAAAGGCGCGCACCGCCTGCATTCCGACTGCTCGGTAAAGCTTTAAAAAAACCCATCTCTGTCCCGTGTACGGGCGCAGACAGGGTCAGGTAAAACCCCGTTCCGGCAGCCCCCACTCGCCATTCATGGGATCCACGGAGGCAGAACGAACCCATCCCTGCACGGCCTGCGCCTCTCCGCCCGTAACCCGGATTTCCCGCAAGGTGCGCCCCTCTACGCTGACCTCTTCCCTGAAAGAAATGAGCACATCTCCCGAATCGAGCGGACTGATGCACGAGATCTGAGAAATCGGGTAATATCTCCCGTCAATTCGGACGAAGGTACTGCCGGGCATAAGATTTCCTTGTTTCTGTTTTACAATCCGGAGGCTGTTGGTCGAAAGACAACGTACGCCAGTTATGCCTGTAATGTGCTCTTTCCAGGCGATATGCGCAAGCGGGTTTCTGTGTTTTTCTCCATACGTTGCAACGGCGATCTTCCCCAACCGCCGGGATGACAACCCCCAGGGCAGCGCCCTCCTTCGCTAACCTTTTACGCGCCGCTTCCGATGAGCCGCATAAACTCGGCGCGGGTAGCCTGATCGTTCAGAAACATGCCGCTCATCGCACTGGTGGTCGTGGTCGAGTTTTGCTTCTGGATTCCGCGCATCACCATGCAGAGATGCGTTGCCTCCAGCACAACGGCCACGCCCTGCGGCTCCAGCGCTTCCTGAATGGCATCCCGTATCTGCACGGTCAGGCGTTCCTGCACTTGCAGCCTCCGGGCAAATACATCAACTACCCGAGGAATCTTGCTCAAGCCGACTACACGTCCGTTCGGAATGTATGCAATGTGCGCCTTCCCGAAAAAAGGCAACATATGATGCTCACACAGGGAGAACACTTCTATATCCTTTACCAGGATCATTTCATCGTAATCCTCCCGAAAGAGCGCTTTGTTCAGGATCTCCGCAGGATCCATGTCGTACCCCTGCGTCAGGAACTGCATGGCCTTTGCCACACGCTGCGGCGTGTCGGCCAGCCCTTCGCGGGCAGGGTTCTCGCCCAGCACTTCCAGCATACGCTCGACGTTGATGGCAAGCAGCGAGGTAGAGATAGTATCATAACGGTCTTCGCGGGTGTAAGACGGCCTTTTTTCGTATCTCTCTTCGTACAGGTCGTGACCGTTCAAGGGGATTATGTTGGGGGCAGGATTGATCTTATGCATGACGGTAGATGCTGGTTGCGTGTAAGGTTGCTCGTAACGCTAACGGGGGCGGACGGAGCCGAGTCCTCCATC
>CBDUBU010000142.1:0-10188 GCA_965365465.1 uncultured Rhodothermaceae bacterium | reverse complement strand
CTTCAAAGGTACGAAGACACAGCCGGAAAGCTACGTCTTCTCACTTTAAAGGTTCGTGCCGGAAGAACTGCAACGACGCGGCAACCGGGTGGAGTAAACGAGCGCAGCGACTAACGTTAGTAAAGGAGTTTACGGCGCTGCTTCTTCGTAATCCGGCAAAGGGCGGACGGTCATGGGGATGGACTGCAGCGGGCGGTCGATCATATCAGGAGGGGCCTGTTGGCGCAACCGGCGGGGCGTTTCCGTGCTTGCAATCTGGTCCAGCACGTCCAGCCCCTCTACGACCTCCCCGAACACCGTATACTGCCTGTCCAGGTTGGGGGCGCCGCCTTCCTGCTGGTAGACGGCCCGGACTTCAGGCGAAAAGGCAAAGTCTGGATTGCGCGTTGCGGTGCGGATGTCCCGTTCCACCATGGCGAGGGTCGTGCTGTCCATGCGCGCGCCCTGCACGATGTAGAACTGACTGCCGCTGGAGCGCCGTTCCGGGTTGACGTGGTCTCCCTGCCGCGCCGCCGCCAGCACGCCGCGCCGGTGGTAAAGCGAGGGCTGAATCTCGGCGGGAAGGGTATAGCCGGGGCCTCCTGCGCCGTCGTTGCGCGGGTCGTCGTCCCGCGAGTTCGGGTCGCCGCCCTGGATCATGAAGCCGGAGATGACGCGGTGGAACGTCGTGCCGTCGTAAAACGACTCGGCTGCCAGCTTTTTGAAATTGTCGCGGTGGGTCGGCGTCTCATCGAAAAGACGGACGACCATCCGGCCCAGGGGGGTGCTGATCTCGTAGTAGTTGGTTTCAGGGAGTTGCATGGTGTCTGGCGGAACAGCGTCCGGGGTTTGTGAATCGAGAAATGCCGTTTCACGGCTCTCGTCGGGGTTGCCCGACGGTGTGCAACCCAGCAGGGCCAGGCACAGCGCCGAGGCAGCGAAGAGCATAGGCATGGCTCAGAAAAAAGTGAGGGTTAAAAAACGAAAGATACGTCATGCAAGGCTCGAACGCCGCCTGTGCTTTCCAGCGTTATTTGTTAACTTGATCTCCGGCGCGGGTTGCCTTGCCAGGCAGTCTTGCCCCTCTTTCTTGCAATCTTTACCCCGTACAAGACGCTTCGAGAGGGTTTCCGGAGCGTGCCTTCGCGCAGCAACCTTTTGATTATCAAATGTTTGGTTCGCGGTCGTGGGATTGTCAATTGCACTTGACAATCGTGGAAGCGGTTCGTAGCATTGTTTTCACGTTTCATGCCGGAAAGATGCAGGTGAGCTTTCCGGGAGTGCAGTTGGTGAAAAAAGATGCCCGGCTGCAGGAAACGCCGAGTTGACGGCAAGAGCGAAGCAGGCAGGTTGCGCCACGTTCTGATGGCTTTCCGGCAGCCTGCAACAGAAAAAAAGGGCGTTGGAGACTGTCTGGTAAGTAGAAGGAGGGCTCCTGCCAGTCTTGCAGTATAGAGGCTGCACTACGTCGGCATGACACGACCTTCAGGGATATAATGAAACCTGCCGGAAGTGACACTTCCCGGTTTAGCAGACAGCTTCCCGGATCGATCATCACGCATAACATCCCCCGTCCCGCCGATCTCTGACGCCCGTAAAAGATAAAGATAG
Source organism: uncultured Rhodothermaceae bacterium (assembly GCA_965365465.1). GTDB lineage: Bacteria > Bacteroidota > Rhodothermia > Rhodothermales > DASSAV01 > CBDUBU01. The sequence continues at coordinate 8,598 of CBDUBU010000142.1, read as the reverse complement.
TAGAAGAGGAAGATAGAGAGATTCGCGCCTGAAAGCGCTTACCCCGGAGCCGCCCGAAAGCATATAGCAAGAATTGAAGTACATATCTACAGCAAACAGGAAAAGCACCCAGAGCGGAAACGCAACCACAGGAGGACCTCGACTATGAGAAAAACACTGCTACTGTTTTTTATGGCGCTGCTGTTGCCGGCTGGTCTGGCTCAGGCCCAGACAGGCAAGATATCGGGGGTGGTGCTCGATGCACAGACCAACGAGCCGCTGCCGGGCGTCAACGTCGCAATCGTCGGCACGACGATCGGCGCTATTACCGACATCGACGGATATTATAACATTCTGAACGTCGATCCGGGCCGTAAGTCCCTTCGGGCTTCGTTTGTGGGTTACACGCCGCAGGTCGTTGAAAACGTCGATGTCAGCATCGACCTGACGACCGAGGTGAACTTCAACCTGCAAGAGGAAACGGTGGGGCTGGACGAACTGGTGGTCACCGCAGAAGCGCCCATCATCCAGCGCGACATCGCGGGCACGCAGCGCAACATCGGCGCCGATGAAATCCAGTCCGGGCGCTACCAGAGCGTCACGAACGTGATCGCGGCCCAGGTCGGCGTGAGCGCGTCGAGCGTTTACAACGACCGTCCGAGCATTCGCGGCGGCGGCTTCGAGGAGTCGCAGTTCATCGTGGACGGCGTCGCGCAGGGCGACCCGCTGACGAACCGGCCTTTCTACAAGGTGAACCTGGACGCTGTCGAGGAGATCAAGCTTCAGACGGGCGGTTTCAGCGCCGAATACGGCAACCTGCAAAGCGGTCTGGTCAACGTGGCGCTGAAGGAAGGCGGAGACCGCTACTCCGGCTCGTTCAACGTCCAGTACAGCCCACCGAGCCTCAAGCACTTCGGGCCGATGATGTTCGGCTTCAATTCTCCGATAGTCGAACCCTTTGTGGACCCATCGGCAGGCGCCTTTTCCGGCGTCGATGGGAACGGCAACGCTAACAGATTTTTTGCTGGTTGGAATGCAATTGCAACGAAAGATCAGGGCAATGCCGGACCGTATTATGTAGGGCCGAACGCAACGCAGGAGCAGATCGACCTGGCGGCGAAGCAGCTCTACGCCCGCTACCTCTGGCGGCATCGTTCGGCGGACGCCGTCGACGAACTCAAGCGGCTCCAGCAGCAGGGCATCGTCGAGTTTGCGCCCGGCGTGGACCCGGACGATCAGGTGTACCATGAGTACGGCGACAGCCCGGACTACCAGATCCGCGCCACCTTCGGCGGGCCGCTGCCGCTGCTCAACAGCGTCAAGTTTTTCGTGACGTACGATCAGGACCAGACCGAGTACTCCTACCGGTTCCCGCAGCCGAACTACGAAGACCGCAGCTTCCGCGGCAAGCTGACGACCCGCATTGCCAGGAACACCAAGGTCAACGTACACGGGTTCTGGGCGCGACAGTCGGGGGGCGACGGCGGCCAGGGGCCAGGGGTCGGAGACTGGATCTCGAACGACCCGTACCGTGCGCTCGGCGACCCGAACAAGATGTGGTACCCGAACTGCGCCGTGCCGGGTCAGCAGACCCGCCAGATCTACGGCCTGCAGCTCACGCATACGTTCTCGGCGAATACCTTCGCTAACCTCGACTTTGCCCACCACCGCACCGACTACGCGATGATCTCACAGCCGCGCGACACCGCGCCGCTTCAGGGCACTGCGGTTCCAACAACCTCTTCCTCCCAGAAAGGCGCCTCCGGTGCGTACGTTGACGCTGGGCGTCTGATTCCGGAGAATGCGCTGGCCGACGGCGTGCCGGGATGGGAAAACTGGGAGCAGTGGCGCCGCATCAAGATTGGCGACTGGTGGTACGACGAATCTCCGAAAGGCTACGGCCCGGTTAACTGGCGCGACGTGACGGGCGAGTACCGCATGGAGTCCTGCAACCTGCGTTTCAACGAAACCTACTCGCGCAAGTGGGAAATGCGGGCTGCGGTTACGAGCCAGGTCAACCGCTACAACCAGATCAAGTCCGGCTTTGAAGTGTACCGGGCGAACGTTTTCCAGTACTACGAAGCCATCGACCCCTCGGTCAATGGCGGCAGCCTGGATGAGTCGGAAGGCCAGCCCTGGGTGGGCGCGCTGTATGCCCGCAACAAGCTGGAGTATCGCGGTTTCGTGGCCGACCTCGGCCTGCGCCTCGACGGCATCGTGCATAGCAAGTACCCGGTGCTGAACGGCGCTCCTGGCGATCCGGACAGCCCGTACTCGCAGTACCTGCTGGCCGGCAACACGGACAGCCTCTGGCAGAAGATTCCGCTGGAACGGGTAAGCCAGTTCCGGCTCAGCCCGCGCCTGGGCATCTCGCACCCGATCTCCAGCGTGGCGAAGATCTTCTTCAACTACGGGCATATGTACCAGTGGCCGGAGTCATTCGACAGCTACCGGATCAACTACAACACCCGCAACGGCAACCGCGTAGGCAGCTACGGCAACCCGCTGGCCGAACCGCCCCGCACCATCATGTACGAGGTCGGCTACGAGCACAACCTGTTCGACCGGATGAGCCTTCGCATGACCGGCTATTACCGGGACGTGAACAACAAAACCAATACGATCAACTACGAACCGCTCGGGCAGGCCAGCTACAACATCCAGGACAACCGCCAGTTCGAGGACGTGCGCGGCCTGGAGGCCTTCCTGGAACTGCGGCGGGGCACGGTGCCCTACTTCAGCGGCTGGGTGAGCGCCAACTACCAGGTCGAAAGCGAAGGCAACTTCGGCTATGATCGGTTCTTCGAAGACCCGACGCGCCAGCCAAACAGATTATCTTCTCAGGTATCGCGCCCGGACGTTCGCCCGCTGCTCAAGGCAAACATCGACTTCACCACGCCGGACGAGTTCGGCCCCTCGCTCGGCGGCTTCTCGCTGGTGGGCGGCCTGGGCGTCAACCTGCTCTATACGTGGAAGCGCGGCGCTGCCTACACCTGGAATCCGGAAAACCTTCCGTCTTTCCTCGTGCAGGACAACACCCGCTACGCCCCCTACACCCGGTTCGACCTCCGCGCGACCAAGAACCTCTGGTCGCAGGGGCGTTACGATGTGCTGTTCTATGTGGACGTTACCAACCTGTTCAACAACAAGAACCTGACGCCGTTTGCCGGAGATCAGGACGTGACGAACGACCGGGGTTGGGCCTGGGATAGCCACAAGTGGTGGAAAAACCAGGTTACCGACTATATGTACTCGCTCGACCTCTACGTGACGCAGCAGGGCGAGGTGAAAGGCAAGGACCGCCCGGGCGACTATCCGAAGGATCCGCTCAACTATACCTACACGCCGATCAACCGCGTGGCGGACATCAACCAGGTCGTTGAAAACACGATCCGGGCCGGTGAATTCTACTACGACCGCGCAACCGACCGGTATCTGGTCTATGACAGCGGGGCCTGGCAGAATGCCGACATGAGCAAGGTCGATAAGGTGCTCAAGGACAAGTCCTACATCAAGATGCCGGGCTTCACGCCCTGGTCGTTCCTGGAAAAACGGGACATCTTCTTCGGCGTCAAGCTGTACTTCTAGTTCGTTGAGGCAGGTTTCATCGCAAGGGAGGGCGGCGCCCGCGTAAGGTTGACTTATCGGGTTGCCGCCTCTCCGCCTGCCGTTTCGTGTCAAAGGTTCTTTACGCCCTTTCCCGGCCTTTCCCTCAGGGTCCATGCGCCTTGCGCTGCCGGTCTCGATCCGGAACCCTGAACGGCGCAGGGCGAACGCCTCCCCCTCACTATCGCGATTCAGGAGAACGTAAATCATGTATAGAAAGACTGCTACCAGACCGTACGGCTTCTGCGGCATCTTCCTGCTCTTGCTGCTGGTTACGGCAGGGCAGGCCGCCGGCCAGGAGACCCGAAATGTCCGCATCAACGATATGTTCTACAACACCTCGGAAACGCTCGGCAACGACGACATCAACTGGCCGACGCTTCCGTGGTTCGACGGCTCGATGCTGGAATCCCACGGCATCATTGTCGGGACCCGGCGCACCTGGACCGACCCGACCGGCGTGGTATGGAACGTGCAGGTGGCCCAGATTGCCCAGAACAAAAGCACGGACATCGAGAAAATCGTGGTGCCGGTCAAAGGCGCCTTCAAGCGCGTTTTCCGCAACCCGCACCCCCTCAAGGTGCTGGACGGCGTAGACCGCACCCAGACCTTCGACGTGACGGACCCGACCGACGGCAGCATCCCCTCGGATGTCATGGTCTACGTCAAGGCCAACGGCTGGCCGGCCTCCGGCATGGGCATCCAGATCGAACGCTGGCTGTATTTTTTCTCCAACCCGGACTATCAGGATTTCACGCTTCAGGAATGGGTCATCACCAACACGTCCGGCGAAGTGCGCAACGACGTGTATGTTGGCCTGACGGCGGAAACCTCGGCCCACACGTACTACCCGGCTGACCTCTGGGGCACCTACTACGGCGCCACCTACAAAGACTATGTGGCCGGCGATGCCGGGGCCGACTCGCTGCGTATGTACTACTCCTGGGATGCCGACCGCACGACGGAGCGCCCCAACGAAGACACCAAAGGCGATCCGCAGTCTACCTGGGGCGTGCTTCAGGAGCCGCAGTACTTCGGCTTTGCCGTCGTTCACGCGGACAAAAGCGCCACCGACGAGAGCGACGACCCGGCGCAGCCGTTCAAGGCCGGCTGGTCCCAGCGTGAGCTTTCGCCGGACCTGAACGTGTCCAACCAGCAGGGCGTTTACACCTTTATCAGCACGCCATGGAGGACGAATCCAGGTGATGACCGATACGCTACCTACGACCCCACGAACTACTACCGCGTCATGATCCCCACGCTCACGAGTGAGGATCTGCACAGGTCGGACTTCGATCCGACCACCGAGCAGGAGAAAACGGCCCTGCTTTCCTTTGGCCCGTACACGCTCCAGGCGGGGCAGGACGTGCGCATCGTCACGGCGCTCGTGGGCGGGACCATCCCGAACCGGCTTTCCATCGACGCCGGCAAGGCGTACCGGAACGGCGCGACCTCGCAGGTTGAAGTGGTGCCGTTGCCGAACGAGCCGTTCCGCGACGGCAGCCCCCGCACCTATGGCCCGCTTGCCGCTGACGGCCAGCCCATCGTGCGCAACGGAGACGTGTACGACCTGGACGGCAACCTGATCGCCGCCGCCGGTTCCATCCTCACACGCCAGCAGAAAGACCGGATCGTGGACATGGGCGAGCAACTGGTGGCGCGCAACGCCGCCAAAGCCATTCGCGTCTGGAACAACAGCACGGTCAAGAGCGGGCAGGGCGCCTTCAATGTGCCTTTCGCGCCCGCCTCGCCGAGCCTGAACGGCTTCTCGGAGAACGACCGGGTTCGCCTCACCTGGTCGGACAACCAGCAGGACCCGCGCGGCGGCCCGATCACCGGATACCGGATCTACCGCGATTACAAGCGCCCGGCTTCCATCGTTCCGACCGATACCAACTGGGTGCAGATTGCGGGTGAAGGTTGCGACAAAGTCTATCTCCAGATCAGCGAGTGCCCCCTGCTTCCCGCCGGGACGACGGAGTTTATCGACACCGAGGTCGTGCGCGGCGAGAACTACTACTACTACATCACGGCAGTCAACGATCGGGGCATCGAAAGCAGTCCCTACCTGAACCGGACAGGCACCTCGGCCAACCGCCAGGATGAAGCTCTCAACCCGACCCGCGCCCCGGATAACGACTGGAAGAACAACGTGGTGGTGGTGCCCAACCCCTACCACCCGCTGGGGGCCAAGACGTACGGCGGCAGGCGGCTCAACTTCCTGAACCTGCCTCCCTACGCGAACATCCATATTTATACGATCACCGGTGACCGCGTCCAGACCATCAAGCACAACAGCGACACCGGGGATGAGGACTGGGAGCGCCAGGACACCTTCAGCACCATGGAGGTCGTGAGCGGCGTGTATCTCTACGTCGTGGAAGAAACCGACCAGAGCGGAAACGCCACCGGCGAACAGGCCATCGGCAAGTTCGTGGTCATTAAGTAACCGGCAGCCGCACCCTCACGATGAAACTGCTCTCACGCACCCAGCAAGAAGGTATTATCATGAATAGAGTACGCTATTTCTCCCTCATCACGGCGCTTGTCCTGGCGGCGGGCCTGACCGATGCGGCCCACGCACAGCCGGTCAAGTACGCTCAGGCAGGAATGCCCTTCCTGCAAATCGCTGTCGGCGGACGGAGCGCCGCGATGGCCGGAACCCAGCAGGGCATCATCGGCGACGCCGGCGCCATGTTTGCCAACCCTTCCGGCATGGCCGTTCTCGAAGGGCTGGACATCCAGACCAGCGTTACGAGCTGGATCGCCGACATCAGCCACTACGGCATCGCCGCCGCCTACCGCGTCGGCAACCTCGGCACGTTCGGCGTGAACGCGGTCTGGATGGACTACGGCACCTTCACGCGCACCGAAGTCTACGAAGGCTTCGACCCCGACCTCCGGAACGCGGGGTATGAATCGACCGGCACGTTCACCGTGGCAGAATACGCGGTCGGGGTGGCCTATGCCCGCCAGATCGCCAGCGCCTTCTACGTGGGCGCCAACTTCAAGTATGCCGCGCAGAACCTTCCGGAGATGGACATCCTGGACCTTTTCAACGAAGGCCAGACGACCGTGGCGGAGAACAACATCAACAACTGGGCCTTCGACTTCGGGACGATGTACTATCCGGGGTTCAAGGACCTGCGTTTCGGGATGTCCGTCCGCAACTTCTCCAACCAGAGCGACTACTTCAACCAGCGCCTCGAACTCCCGCTGACGTTCGACTTCGGCGTAGCGATGGACCTGCTCAGCCTCGCCTCTCAGGCGCCGGGCGGCAGCAACAACTCGCTGACGATGGCCGTCGACTGGCTGCACCCGCGCGACTATTCGGAGCGCCTGCACGTCGGCCTGGAATACGGTTTCATGGACCGGCTTTTCCTGCGCGCCGGTTACAAGTTCAACTATGATGAGGAAAGCTTCGCGGGCGGCGTCGGCGTAAAGGCGGGCCTCGGCGGCTACGGCCTGCGTGCGGACTATGCCTACTCTGCCTTCGGCGATTTCTTCGGCGACGTGCATCGCGTGACCCTCGGCATCTACGCCAGGCGGTAAGACTGCGCCTGCAGATTTCGACCGGTAAGGTTGCAGCAATCCGGAAACCGCCTCGGAGGAATCAGGCACCACGGCCTCCTTCGAGGCGGTTGCAGTTGGCAGCGTGCTACAGGCTGCGAACCTGCACCGGCATCCGGCGTTTTGGTTGTATGGGCGCGCCCTCGGTGTCCTGCTGAACGGAGGGGCGCCTCGATGCTCGGAGAACAGCAGAACCCCTGCCTCCGGCGCCTTACCGCAGCGTTTTCAAACCTCCGGGGCAGGGCGAGGGGAATGCCTGATGCCTGTGCGTTCCAGTAATTTTTCCCCATATACCGGCCTGACCAAGAAAACAATGAAGTACCTGATGCGCTCCACACTCTGGTTCCTCCCCCTCCTGGTTCTGCTCCTGGTTGGTTGCAGCGACGAAAACCCCGTAGAGCAGGATGTGGAGGTTCCTGATTTTCGCCTGCCGGATCTGGAGGGCAACACCTTCCAACTCAGCAGCACGCAGGGCAAGGTGGTCGTGCTCACCTTTTTCGCCACCGACTGCCATGCCTGCCAGGAGGAAGCGCCGCGCCTCGTGGCCCTGCACGATCAGTTTGCCGGCAAAGGTCTGGAGATCGTCGCCGTGGCGCTCCGGGCGCGGAGCGTGGACGAGGTGAAAGCCTTCAAGGAGGCGTACGGCATCCCCTACCGCATCGTGATCGACAACGGCGTGGTGGAAGGCGGCTATGGCGTATCCCGGACGCCCACGACATATATCATTGATCGGGATGTCAAGGCGTATGGCCCGTATCCGGCCATGACGGAGGAGGAGATGGCGAATTTGATCAAGCCGTTTCTTTGAACAGGCCGGTGATCGCTCATGAGAGGCCCTCCCTTATCAACCCGTTTGCAGAGCGGCAAGGGCGCTGCTTGCCTGAAGGTCGGGATCTCATTGCTGTGGGTCTTTTTGCGCTTGTCCTCCAGCGCGGCATATGCCCAGGAAGCGCCATCCACGCCGGAAGCGTTCATCGCCCTCGGAGACCTCCGGCTGGAAGAACAGCGCTATGACGACGCTGTAAAGGCTTACCGGGCGGCGCTGCGGCTGGACGACGGGCAGGCCGCTGCCTACCTCGGCCTCGGCAGGGCAGCGGCAGCGGAACATCGCTGGGCGCAGGCCGGGGAGCATTTCGATAAGGCCCTTGTCCTTGCCCCGGACGATCTGGAGGCCCACTATCTCCGGGCCATTGCCTTTCGGGAGCTTGCCAAGTTTCGCACCGTCTTTCAGCGGCAGCACTGGAACGGCGCTGAAAAGCATTTCACCTTCGTCCTCCGCAGGGATTCGCTCTACCGGGACGCGCTTTACCAGTACGCCCTGCTTCAGCGCTACCATGATGACTACAGGGGTGCGCTCGAACCGGGACACGCGCAGATCCGGCTGCGCCCCGAACTGGATGCGCCCCGCCTGGGGTTGCTGAAGCTTTACCGCGCCTACCTGTC
>CBDUBU010000141.1:0-10261 GCA_965365465.1 uncultured Rhodothermaceae bacterium | reverse complement strand
CTGCTTGACGCCAAAGTCGTAAACGGCTACCCTTGCGCCATTCCCTTCGCAGTAGTCGTATTCCGCAGCAGCGGTCACCCGCGAAGCCAGTTCCAGGCCGTCCATCGACGGCCAGTTGCGGGCTTTTTCGATGAGGCTCTCGTCATCCAGATCAACGGAAGAGATGACCGCGTTCATCACTCCCTTGTCGCGGGTGTGCCGCACGAGCCTGCGGGTATCCACGCCGGAAATGCCCACCAGTTCATGTTTTTGCATGAACCGTTCGAGCGATTCATCAGCTAGCAGGTTGGAGTACCGGTAGGTAAAGGACCGCACGACAAGTCCGGCCACCATCGGACGCACGGCCTCCATGTCGATGTCCATCGCGCCATAGTTGCCGATGTGTGGATAAGTCATCATCATGATCTGGCCGTGGTACGAAGGGTCCGTCAGGATCTCCTGGTATCCGGTCATACTAGTGTTGAAACACAGTTCGCCCCCGGTTTCTCCCCGATGCCCGATGGCTACGCCGGTAACTACCGTGCCGTCTGCCAGAGCCAGCTTGCATGGGCTTGTCGCCTGATGTCGCATCATATCTATCTGGTTGCTTGTCTTACTGGAACGCTGCCGGCGCCTATAAAAAAACCTTCCCTGTGAAACAAGGAAGGTCTACACGGCCGTGGCGGTTTTTCCTGGCGCTGCCAACTTTCTGAAGACGTAATACAATGTGTATGCAGGATAACTTTTTTAACTCCCCGGCCCTAAACCCGCCCTCTACTTTAAGGTTCCAAGATACTTCGCAGATACAACCCGTTCAAGCAGTCGGAAGGGCTTAGAGCCATTTTCACGGTTTTCAGCGCGTTGCCGGCGCTTTTATTCGATGAAATCTCTTTGTAGTCTGCGGCGGCGACGACCCGACGAACCAAGCGCTCCTGCAAAGGTTCAAGAGGGGCGCGCCTTCGCCATCGTGTTTCAACAGGAAAAGCTACGTGCTCCGAGATCGCAGATACGACTTGCAACAGAACTATCACCTTCGCGTGATGATGGGCATGGTTGTCAGTCTCGTCCTGTTGCTTGTTGCGTTTAACCTCTGGCCGGTTTTCTCATCGGACACGACGGAGGCCACTGATTATGGCGCATCCGAGCAGGAATTGATCGGGCTGGAGGACATCCAGCCCACCCGGCAGACTGGACAGGCCAAGCCGCCCCCTCCCGCGCCGCTCCCTCCCGTTGTCATGCCCGACGAGGTGATTCTGGAGGAAGAAGAACTGATCTTTTCCGACAACAGCCTTCTGCCGCTCGGCGCTCCGGGACCGGAAACATCCGGCAGCGGCGCCGGGGAAGGCAAAGGCGGCGGCTCCGCCGGGTCGTCGGTCATCGGTCCCAAGCCCATCCGCTTCGTAGAGCCGGAGTACACCCGCGAAGCCCGAAGACGAAAGATCCGGGCCGAGGTCGTCGTTGAGGTCGTTATCGACGAGCACGGAAAGGTGCGCGATACGGAAGTTGTCGGCCGGTACCTCCTGACGGACAACGAGGGCGAGAAGAAGGCGGTGGAAGCGGTAGGCTACGGACTGGAAGAGGCGGCCATCGACGCCGCGGCGCGCTGGCAATTCAGACCGGCCCGCAGGGACAACCAGCCCGTTCAGGGTTCCACCGTCCTGACGTTCCGCTTCGGCGTTTGAATGTCTCTCGAAGCAGGTTTGCAGAAGGGGGTGCAGGAAACGATCCCGGTTTCACATGCGGATGCAAGCGCACAGGGAAACCGCAACGGCATGATCTGATTCCCCAGTCTTGTACAGCGTGCGAATCACGTCAGGTCCTCCCATTTGGCGTCCTCCACCTCCCGAACCTCTCGCTCTACGGGTCGCCTCGCAACAGGCGAATCCGCTGGTCGGCGGTATGGCTCCTGAAACGGCGGCGGTGCGCCGAGCGCGCTTGAAGCGGAGCTATTGCTTCGCATGGCCGCGATCAGCGCGCGCACTGCCTTTATCGCATAGTAGACGATGATCGCAATAAGGATCGCTCTAAGCAGCATACTATTCCATATCTGGTTGGGCGGCCTCAGACGGCCGGCAGCGGGACGGGCCTGAACGCCGTATTGTCATAACCTGACGCAACAGTTCGCTTCGCTGCCCTGCGTCTGCCACAAAGTCCATGTGTTCCATGTCAACAGTCAGCAGGGGGCCTTTCGTATAGGCCGAAAAATACCGGTCGTAAGCGCCATTCAGCGCGTCGATGTAGGACGCATCCATATTTCGTTCATAGGGGCGGTTCCGCACGGCAATATTCTGCAATAACCGTTCCGTCGTGGATTTCAGGTATACGATAAGATCAGGAGCCGGAGCGCGAGGCGCTATGGCCGCATAAAGGGTTTCGTACAGGTCGCGTTCATCTCCGGAAAGATTGACGCGGGCGAAAATGCGGTCTTTGTCAAGGGCGTAATCGCTTACGACGCCTCCTTGAAAAAGATCGGATTCAGCCAGCGCTTTCATCTGCTGAAAACGACTGGCAAGAAACGTAAGCTGTGTCTGAAAAGCCCACCGCGCCGGATCTTCGTAAAAGCGGGTCAGGAACGGATTTTCTTCAAATGCCTCCAGAACCAGCCGGCTTCCCAGCCCGGCGGCCAGGTATCCGGCCAGGGTGGTCTTTCCGGCCCCGATCACTCCTTCTACGGCGATGTACCTCCTGTCCTCCTGTTGCATACCGGCTTTATCGTCGCTCCGGCAGGCTGTGTCCGGTCATCGTGGGGATTCCCCTGTCCGGGCAGGCAGCGTGCAGTTGCGCAACGGTCATATTGTACGGAAAGGGAACGAACAAATCCGGCGCAAGCGCCAGCAGCGGATCCAGCACAAAGCGGCGCTCGTGCATTCGCGGGTGCGGGATCTGAAGCCGGCTGGAAGCATACGGTGTTTCTCCTGCAAGCAGCACATCGAGGTCGAGCGGGCGCGGCTCCCAGCGCAAGCCGGGACTGCGCTGCCGCCCTGCCGCCCGTTCGATCTCCAGGCAAACGTCCAGCAGCGCTTCAGCAGAAAGCGTCGTCTGCACCTCTACCACGGCATTCAGGTAATCGGGTTGCCGCTCGCCCGGCGCTGCCGTATGCGCTTTCGTCTCAAACACTGGTGATCCTCTCAGCGCCGTGATCTCCGGATGTTTTTGCAGTGCAAGAACGGCTGCTTGCAGGTGACCAATGCGGTTGCCCAGATTAGAGCCAAGCCCCACGTAGGCAGTTACGCGCAGCTTTTCGTTCAAGGCCCCGGCTATAGCCATCAGTTTTTCGGTCCCTGTACGAACTCGCCGGAGGCAAGCAGCAACTGGAGCAACAGTTCGTAGGCGCGGTTTGTCGGCAGGGCCAGGTTCACCCCTTCCACCTGCACGTGAACCACCTCTCCGCGTTCGTCAAAGCGATCCACCAGATGCAGACTCATCGCTTTTCCGACCATCTCCTCGCGCCGCAACGCCAGCCTTTCATCGTGACCATTCATACCTGCTTCCCTGTCTCGTCATTCCGCTTTCACCCCCCGGATCAGCCGGGAAGGCGCCCTGCTGCTCCTGAAACCTCCGGCATCCACTTGCGTTTCGATTTCATTCTTTTCGGGTCCCGGAAATATGCGATTTTATCTCATAACTTGCTCCTGTGGCGCTTGCAGCCGCCTTTCTTATTTGATACCATCCATACTACCTTCGCGTCAGATATCCCGGCCTCGCGCAGAGGTCATCCTTTTGAATATACCGTATCCTGATGCTGGAAATCGCAGCCGTTATCGCCATTAGCTGTCTTGCCTTCGCTCTTTTCCAGAGCAGCCAGAAACGCAAGCAGGACGCTTTTCTCCGGTCGAAGGCATGGTATCTTTACCTGAAGGCCAGCACCACGCATATCCAGTACCAGAAAGCTTTTGATCTGTACAGGCGAAGAAACGCGGCGCAACTCGACCCCGAAATCCTGGAAAACATGGCGCGGGCTGATGCCTTCGGCAGCGACCTGATCGGAGAGACGATCCACCTTATCCAGCTCTCGGAAACCCGGTTCGATTTCAACGCAGTCAAGCAGTGGTCGGAGGAAGGCAAGCTTCCGTCGAGCCACAAACGCATGTTTGAGACGCTCGCGCTGAATATCGACCACCAGCCGGTCTGGCGCTCCCGCAAAACCGCGCCGGCAGCGCAACGCGATGCTTCGGAACCCCTCCACGAAACCGAAAAACACGATGAAAATATACAGGCATAAGTACAGCGAAGCGCTCTCCGACGCAGCGGAGCGTTTTCTGATCGATCAGTTTGGCGCTCCGACCCAGTTTACGGAAGCTTCCCACCTGCCTGATCTGGTTGACGCTGCCATGCATATCGTGACGGGCGCTTCCTGGATTCAATCGGACGGGATCAGGAGGCTTCCTGGCGACGCCGCCATTGATGAAGGCAGCGACTACGACGATGAGGAGGATGAGGACGATGAGTCATAGCGCCGGCAGCCGATCTTTTCTGGCTAATCAATTGTAACGGTTGTGCTTATGATGTCGCTTTCCCTGTGCCTGTAGCGCGTTAGGGAGCAACATATCTCTTAAAGCACTTCTGTTTTCTGGTGGGAAGAGGCCCGGTCCCTTGGTGGGAGACCGGGCCTCCTGTTTGCAGGGCATCGGCAATGGCGTTCAAGGAGGGCCGTAGCAGAAAGAAGGGACGGCTCCATTGCGGAACCGCCCCTTCTTGTCTTTCTCTATCTCTAAGGCCGACCGGCAGGTTACTTCTCTGCCGCCTTGTCAGCCACATCTTCCGCCTCTTCGGGTGAAGAAGCCTCGACCTCAGCCGATGCCTCCCCCATCTCGGCGGCGGCCGTCGTCTCTTCCGTCTCAGCTTCCGGAGGCGCGACATCTTCCGTCGTCACCATCCGCTCTTCGCCGGTCGGTTTCGTAAAGCTCTCCACTTCCTCTACCGACTGCACGGTTTCGACGGTTGCCTGCGGCTTCTCGCCAACCTCTCCCGTAGGCGTCTCGTGGGCATCCCCTGCTTCCGCTGCTGCGGGCGACTCCTCCACCGCTTCCGGCGCAGGCGCTGCTTCCGCTGCGGCTTCCGGCTCATCGGCTGCGCCGGTTCCCTTCAAGGCCGCCTGCGCTTCTTCGGCAGACGGAGCCGGGGCTTCTGCTGCTTCCGCCGGAGCCGTGCGCTGCTGCTCGGCCCGTGCAAGCTGATCCCGAAGGCTCGCCAGACCGCTCAACTCGCCCAGCGTCGTCGGGCCGGTAGCGGAACCGGAACGTTCCTGGAACTCCGAGATCTCACGGCGCTCCCGGTCGCGCACCACGCGCTTCTCGCGCTGCTCGGCTTCGCGCTCCGCGCGCTCTTCCGCACGCTGCTTCGCAACCTCGCTGAGGATGATTTCCTTGTTGTTGGCGTCAAACCGGATTACGCGCATTTCGAGCTTCGCGCCCTCCCGGTAAAACTCCTGGAAGTTCTGCCCGCCATTCTTGAGCTCGGCGGACGGGACGAATGCCTCGACATCCATCGGCAGATCCACAACCAGACCTTTATCCTCGACGCGGGAAACGGTCGCTTCGGTATCGGTGCCTTCGGCGTAAACCTTCGCGAACTGGTTCCACGGGTTGGTCTCCACCTGCTTGTGGCCCAGGGAAATGCGACGCTCCTTCTCATCGATGTTGAGAATAACGACGTTCATCTCCTGCCCCTTCTTCACCATCTCGCTTGGGTGGCGCACCCGCTTGGTCCAGGAAAGATCGCTGATATGCACCAGCCCATCGATGCCCGGCTCGATCTCGACGAAAACGCCGAAGTTCGTGATGTTGCGCACCTTGCCGCTCAACGGCGTTCCAGGGGGATAACGGTCGGAGATGCCTTCCCACGGATCGGGCTGAAGCTGCTTCATGCCCAGGGAAATCTTTTTCCCTTCGTGATCGACGTTGAGAATTTTCACGTTGACAAGCTGGCCCAGCGCCACCATCTGGCTTGGATGCCGGATGTGCTCCGTCCAGCTCATCTCGGAAATGTGAACGAGGCCCTCGATTCCCTTCTCCAGTTCCACGAATGCGCCGTAGTCGGTGATTGAAACCACCTTGCCTTCGACGACGCTTCCTTCCACGTATTTTTCGTTGATGTTCTCCCACGGGTGCGGCTGAAGCTGCTTCAGGCCGAGGGAGATGCGCTGGCGGTTCTTGTCGTAGTCCAGCACCACAACGTTCAGCTTGTCGTCCAGGCTGACCAGTTCCGACGGATGGGAGACGCGGCCCCACGACAGGTCCGTGATGTGCAGCAGGCCGTCAACGCCGCCCAGGTCAATGAATACACCGAAGTCGGTGATGTTCTTGACCGTGCCTTCCAGAACCTGACCCGGCTCCATGGAAGCAAGGATTTTCTGGCGCTGCGACTCAAGCTCTTTCTCGATAAGCGCCTTGTGCGACACCACGATGTTTTCGTTGGCCGGATTGAGCTTCACGATCTTGAACTCCATCCGCTTGTCGAGGTAGGCATCGAAATCCCGAACCGGGCGCACGTCGATCTGCGAGCCGGGCAGGAAGGCTTCCATGTTCTCGAACAACTCGACGATCATGCCGCCCTTGATGCGGCGCACGATGGTGCCTTCGAGCACCTTTTCGTTGTCGTACGCATCCTCGATCCGCTGCCAGCGACGAACGGTATCCGCCTTCGTCTTGGACAGGACCAACTGGCCCTGCATATCCTCGATGCGTTCGAGATAAACCTCGACCTCATCGCCCGGCGCCAGGTCGCGGCTGAATTCGTTCTTTGATACGATGCCGTCGCTCTTGAAGCCAATGTCGATAACGATATCCTTCTCGCCGACGCTGACCACCCGCCCCTTCACGATCTCATGCTCGGAGACGTTGGTGAGGGTCTGCTCAATAAGACTTCTGAGCTGATCGTATTCTTCGCTCGCTTCAGATTCAATCCGGAGGGTTTCCAGTTCGGACAACTTGACCACCCGGCCCGTGATCTCGCCGGTAAAGCCAAGCGAACCACCGGTGTGCTTCAGGTCTCCCGCGCTGTCTACCGACGTGAGGGGAATGTCATGACGCGAGGCATCACCCGATTCTTCGCCGGAGGGGAAATCCAGTTTTTCCGAAACGGCTTCAACAGCCTCCTCGATGAGGCGTGTAACGGCTCCCGCCGCGCTGGATACTGCCTCCGTTGCGGATTCGGCCAGGTCTTTTGCCGTCTCGACGGCTTGCTCCAGAAGTGTTTCCTGATCCTCCTCCTGAGCCGGAGCTTCCTCGTCCTGCACGGCATCCTCAGCCGGCGCTGCCGGGGCTGCCGCGCCGCCGTCGCCGCGCTGCGGCTCGTCCGCCGGTTGCACGTCGGCTCCGACTGCCTCCGTAGTTGTTTCCGTGGTTTCGCTAGGTTTGCGCTGATCTTCAGCCATACTTTTCTCCGGGCCGATCACTTTTGCTTGCATCCTGCAAGTCAGGGCTTCTGGATCCTGCCCCCTGTTTAAGTTTGTTGCCTGCCGCGTTCCCTGGTACAGCAGGCAAAGCTGTTAAGAGTGAAACATACAGTGAATGGCCTCCGGCTCCATCTTCCCTTGCTGCTGAAGCCGGGGAACATCGAACCGGACCAGGCCGAAATATTTTAAACGGAACGATTTTTTTGACGTTCCCGGATTTTCCCGATCACGAAGTTTACCTGCTCGTCGATGGTCGCATCCGTTGTATCGAATGCGAAGGCATCTTCAGCCTGCCGGAGCGGCGCGAGCGCCCGTTCGCTGTCGATGCGGTCCCGTTCGGTGATTTCCCGGTATACGCTCTCCAGGGCCGCATCCCGTCCCTGCGCCAGCAACTCGGCCTGACGCCGCCGGGCGCGGGTTCCGGCATCGGCCACCAGAAAAATCTTTACATCCGCGTCCGGAAACACGACGGTCCCGATATCCCGCCCGTCGAGCACGACGCCGCTGTGGTTCTTCACGTGCCCACGCGCGATCCGGCGTTGCTCCCCGACCAGCTTCTCCCGGACCTCTGCCAAGCTGCTCACCTGGCTCACCAGCGCTCCGACCTCCGGCGTGCGGATCTCCGCAGATACATCCTCGCCGTTGAGGTAAACATGCATGGTTCCGTCAACATAGCCGATGCCGAGGCTGAACTCCTGAAGGACATTGCCGGCTTCGTCGGGGGCATATCCGTTGCGGAGAAACGAGAGCGCGACCGCCCGGTACATGGCGCCCGTATCGAGATAGACATACCCCAGCCTGTCTGCTACGAGGCGCGCCGTCGTGCTTTTCCCCGAACCTGCCGGCCCGTCAATGGCAATGATCAATCTTTGAAACCGGTTTTGTTGGCGCAGCAAGGAAATGTACGAATCCCGACCTGCTCACGCAATCGGACTTCGCGTGAAGCGTGCGGGAGGTGAATCGGGAGCGGCTGGTTTCCGGCGCAGCGGCGATCATTGTGCGGTTTTTGCGGTTTTGTTGACGTTTTTTTGCGGTTTTTCGTAGCATCAGAACGCCCTTTTTACCCCCGCCAGAGCCGTTTTGCGGTTTCTGCGGCCCAAATCAGGATTTCAGCAAGACGCCGCAATTCGGCCTTCTCCCCCTCAGATCACGCATTCCCGGCGCCGCCAATTCGGGGACTTTGCATAGATCCTGTTCGATTTTATTGCTGCCATAGTTCCTCCACAAGGGTTGATTCAGCCGGTAAGATAGGCGGCAGCGGCCCGGCAGAACAGGTTATTCTGGCAACCTGTCTGTGGAGCACCGGGAATGCGCGTGAAAGTGAGACGCGCCTGTGCTTCATCCCTTCTGTTACTCTGCTTGCAGGGCGCCCTTTGAGAACGAACTCACGGCCGCGCGCCCCACTCAGAACGTAAACGACAATGCTGCTCATGGAGAAAGATTGCGTCAGGAACCGACCTCCCTGTTCACGATGATGATGGGCTGCGGGTAACGGATCGGCCCGATGATGGTGTGGATGGTGGGGGTGGCCTGTAGCTTTATGTTTTTCGGAGATCCGCCCTGCCCCGAAACGGCAAGGGCCAGTTCGATGAGATCCTGCATGTTGTCGCCGAAAAACCGCATCAGATCGAGGCTGATGGGCACCGCAATGTCGGCGGGCTGGCCGGGTTCGAGTACGAGGTTCTGATCCAGCACCCCGGAGATGGTTTCCCGCTCTTCCAGAAACAGCGTCCAGTCCATCTGCACGAGCCGCGCCTGCACGGTGTTTTGCGGCGGATTCTCTGCCGTCAGGTGGAGGTTGAACACCAGCGGCAATTCCCGGTTGGCAAGGGCACTGGTCACCTTGAGGACATCGCTGGTTCTCAAGTCTCCATAGGAGCGGATGCGGCTGAGATCCACGCCGGCCAGATTAGCCTCCGTCACGCGGTCCAGCGCAAAGTCCACTTTTCTGAGGTTTGCCACTTCCTTGAGCGCCTGGCAACCTGAAGCCGTCAGAAGAAAAGCGACCACCACGGCAGCCGCAACGGTGCTGAACACCCTTCCTTTGTTATCCATAGTCTTTATTTTGAGGCGAATTCACATTGATAGAAGCACCTACTTGCCACGACGACCGGCGCCATGCGCAAACTACAGCACGACGAAATACCCCGTCCGGATCCGGAAAGCCTTGAAGCGTTACCGAAGCATCCCATCACGGTCGTTGTCGATAATGTACGCTCCCTGTATAACGTGGGGTCTATTTTCCGGACCTCGGATGCCGCCCGGATCGAAAAGGTGTATCTGACGGGCATCACCGGGACGCCCGAACACCGGGGACTGCACAAAACGGCGCTCGGCGCACAGGAAACCGTGCCCTGGCAGTACGAGCGCAATGCAGCCGACGTTTTGCGCGACCTGCGCGGCAAAGGGTACACCCTCGCCGTACTGGAGATCACCGACGCTCCTACGCACCCGGATCAGATTCAGACGGCGCACTTCCCCCTGTGCCTGGTGATCGGAAATGAGCTGTACGGCGTCAGCGACGACCTTGTGGCGATGGCAGACCTGGCGCTGGAGATCCCGCAATACGGCGCGAAGCAGTCGCTCAACGTGTCGGTGGCCTACGGCATCGCCGTTTTCGATCTGGTCAGGAAGTACCAGCGTCTTTACGGTTTAGAGCCTTCACCCTTGCCCTGAGCATACGAAAGGCCGCCCGGCGCGAGCGCGGCTACGGCCCGGCGCAGGCGGGTTGCGCACCGGTCGCGCCCGAGCACTTCCATCAGCCCGAACAGGCTAGGCCCGGAGGAGGCGCCGCTCAGGGCCAGCCGCGCCGGGTGAATGATCCGGCCTGCCCCTGCCCCCCTGCGTTCGGCCAGATCGCGGAGCGCCTGCTCGGCGCTTTCCTCC
>CBDUBU010000140.1:0-10352 GCA_965365465.1 uncultured Rhodothermaceae bacterium | reverse complement strand
TCCCAGCACCCCGGCCAGCTTGTTCCCCGACAGCAGCACGACGAGCAGATAAGCGCCCAGCAGCAGAAAAATGAAATGCGAGCTGGGCCAGATGATGCCCCTCAGAACCCCCGGAATGAAGTCGGCCTGCGGGATGAGGTTGGGATACGAGATCATGTACCCCGGCATCCCGCCGAAAGCGTTGGGCGCCCAGAGGGCTTCCCTTCCGGTTTCCTCCCGGTACTCGATCAGTTTCTCGGCCATCGCCCGCCAGTTCACGATGTCGCCGCCGATGACGGTTTTCCCGGAAAAATGGACGGGCGCAAAGAAGCCGAAGGAGACGATCAGCAGGAAAAGCAGACAGGCGGCGTGCTGCGCCCGTCCCGGCAGCCGGTCCCAGTACCCGCGCCAGCCAGATTTTTCCCCAGAGGATGGAAGGGCAGCCTGCGTTTCGGAGATGCGCTTCGGAGGACGCTGTTTTTTCTTTGCCATAGGTGCAAGCTACTCGATGACCCGGGGCACGCGGAAATACGATCCGTCCGTGTCAGGCGCGTTTTGAAGCGCCTCCTCATGGGAAATGCGCGGCGCACATTCATCCTTGCGCACGACGTTGACAAGGTCCAGCACATGGGACATCGGCGGCACGGCGCTGGTGTCCAGTTCGTTCAGTTTCTCCATGTACCGGAGGATGTCGCTCATCTCGTGCGCCAGTTGCCGCTGCTCGTCGTCGTCAAAGCGAAGACGGGCCAGCGTTGCAATGTAACGCACCTCTTCTTCTGAGATTGCCATGTTGGCCTGTAGATTTGGTTTGATCCGTATGCCGGCAGCGCTGCCGGAGCGCGCGGCCTGCTTGCGGGAAGATAGCGATAAGCAGCGGGAATCACACCTCAGCCCCCGCGCGGCTCCTGTCCGCAAACGCTGTCTAGTGCGATCCGACAGTCTGGCGCAACGCTTCCGTGAGCGCAGGCAGATCGAAACCAAGCAGATCTGCCACAGCGCCTCCTACCCAGCTATTATCATGGTGGCCGACCAGGCGTTCGCTCCCGGGACCAAAGGCATAGAGGTTCACATCCACGGCGGTGTGCCCCCCGGTGGTCCACCCAACCACCGCCCGGCGGCTGATGATCTCTCCGATAGCGGCGTTCAGCCTTGCCTTGTCCGTGAGGGCTTCCTGAACCATTGCTTTTTCCTCGCTGCTCAGATCGTCCAGCCCCGTGTACTCGCCCAGCGTCTGAAACGGATGGCGGGAGTCGCGGGCCACCGCATCCGTGATCGTTCCGAGCGATGCCCTGACGCCGGCCAGCACTTCGGGGTGCCACGTATAAAGACCTTTGCCGTCTATGTTGCGCCCCAGCGAAAGCCCGCCGGTTTCGTGGTCAGAGACCGAAACGACCAGGGTGCGGGCATCCTTGCGGGCAAAGTCGAGGGCCACCCGGATTGCCTCGTCGAAGGCCAGCACCTCCCTGACGGCAGCGGCGGCATCGTTGCCGTGCTGCGCATGGTCGATCCTGCTGCCTTCCACCATCAGGAAGAACCCGTCCGGATCATCCTTGAGCAAGTCAATGGCGCAGGCCGTCATCTCGGCAAGGCCCGGCTCCGTCCGGGCGTCGCGGTCGATCTCGTAGGCCATGTGGCTCATCGAGAACAGGCCCAGCACCGGGGTCGCGCGGGTCTGGTTCAGTTCGTCACGGGTCGAGATGATATGGCCTCCCTTGCTGCGCACCTCCTCGATCAGGTTGCGCCCGTCGTTCCGGGCGCCCCCTTCCGCTTCGGGCAGGAAGAACCTGCGCCCTCCCCCGAACATGACCTCGATGCCCTGCTCGATCTGCTGCGCGGCGATCTCACCCTCCTCGCCGCGACTGGAAACGTGCGCGGAAAAGGCGGCAGGGGTTGCGTGGGTGATCGTGCTCGTTGCAACCAGCCCGGTTGCCATGCCCCGGCGCTCGGCAGCTTCCAGCAGCGTAGCAACGGGCTGCTCCAGCGTATCGACAGCAATGGCCCCGTTGTACGTCTTTACCCCGGCGGAGAACGCCGTGGCTCCGGCGGCGGAATCCGTTACCCTGCTGTCGGTGGCATAGGTGTGCGCCGACCCCACCTGCATCCCGTCGATGGCAAGCTCCTGCCCGTCTCCGACGATCCGCCTGTAATCCCGGCCCATCGTAAAGGAGGCCGGGCCTGCGCCGTCTGAAATGAAGAAGATCACGTTATGCGGACGCTCTGCGCCAGGGGTGGGTTGCGCCCAAAGCGCGGTCCCGCAGAACAGGAGCAGAACCATCAGTAATGAAAAAATCTTTCTTGTAGACATGAGCATAGCCGGTTATTCCGGCGAATAGAATTATTGGTTGAGATGCGCCGGGCTGCCGCGCCCCTTGCAGGCCCTTTTTCAATCGGAAACCTGTCCTTCAGTTCCTACGGTCAATCCGCACCAACCGGTCCTGACTCACCAAACAACCTGCGAATTTTCCGAATATTGACAGAAGGTGATGCAAGGTTTTACGTTAATTTATGCTATAGCATCTGGCGCTATCGCAAACTTTTACTTCCAGGAGGATAAGAATGAAAATTACCGTCATCGGAGCAGGAAACGTGGGAGCGACCGTAGCCGACTGTGTCGCACGGAAGGACATGGTGAAGGAGGTCGTGCTCATAGACATCGTAGAAGGTCTGCCACAAGGGAAAGCCTTGGACATTCAGCAGGCCGCCCCGATCCACCTGTATGATACGCGCGTCACGGGAACAAACGACTACGCCGACACCGCAGGCTCGGACATCTGTGTCATCACCGCCGGTCTTGCCCGCAAGCCGGGCATGAGCCGCGACGACCTTCTTTCCAAGAACGCGGACATTGTCCGCTCTGTCACGGAGCAATTTGTAGCCGGAAGCCCGAACGCAATTCTCATCGTCGTATCGAACCCGCTGGACGTGATGACGTATGTTGCGCACAAGGCAAGCGGTTTTCCGAGCAGCCGTGTCATGGGTATGGCTGGTGTGCTCGACACGGCCCGTTACCGCGCCTTCCTGGCGATGGAACTTGGCGTCTCAGTGCGCGACATTCAGGCGCTCCTGATGGGCGGCCATGGCGACACGATGGTTCCGCTGCCGCGCTACACGACGGTCGGCGGCATCCCGTTGACGGAGCTGCTGGACAAGAACAAGATCGACGCCATCGTAGAGCGGACCAAGTCCGGCGGCGGCGAGATCGTGAAGCTCATGGGGACTTCGGCCTGGTACGCGCCCGGCGCAGCGGCCGCCGAAATGGCTGAGGCCATCGTGAAAGATTCCGGGCGCGTGCTTCCCTGCGCCGCCCTGGTGGAAGGCAAATACGGCCTGGACGGCCTCTTTATCGGCGTGCCTGTCCGCCTCGGACGCAACGGCGTCGAGGAGGTGGTTGACATCGACCTGAACGAGGAAGAACTGAATCTGCTGCAGCAGTCCGCTGGTCACGTGACCGAAAGCGTCGAAGCGCTCGAACGCCTTCAGGTTTCCGCCGGTTGATTTTTCTTTCTTGAGAGATCAGGAAGGGCCGCTGTCCGTTTACAGGATAGCGGCCCTTCTTTTTTTCAGCTTCCGGAAGGGAGACGATTCGGCGGAACGCGCCGCAAAACCGCATGACTTCTGCTGCGTTGGAGCAGAAAAACCGATCAGGAGCGCACGGAAACGGATGCCGGATGAACTCTTTTTACGCCGAAAACTCACGTTTAAAGCTCATGGCAGGCAGGTGGTTTTTATCAAGAAAAAAGTGGAAAGTCTCGAACACGTGCTGATGAAAGCCTTCCTGTGGGCGCTTTACCTGCCTCACTACCCCCACCTTCACGTTGAAATCCCCATAGGCGACCGCTACAAACCCGACGTGGTGGCGCTTGATGCAATGGGCAAACCGGTCTTCTGGGGCGAATCGGGAAAAGTGACTCCGCAGAAGATCGACTCGCTGGCCCGCAGGTTTCGCACTGCCCATCTCGCCGTAGCCAAATGGAACGCGCCGCTTGCTCCTTTTACGGCCCTGTTCGCCCCGATCCTGCAAGACCGAAAACGGGAAGCCCCTTTCGACCTGATTTCTTTTCCGGCCGACAGCGCCGAGCGCTTCATTACGCAAGACGGTCACGTGCAGGTGACGCACGACGACCTGGAATGGATCCGGCTTTCCGAATAGAAGCAGGGGCAATAAGGGCTGCCCTCCACCCTCTTACGCAACTTTCATCGAACAAACCCGGCCTCCGTGCATATATGGGCTTTGTTCTGAAAACCTGTCTCGTTCCACAAGCCTGTCTTTGTTTACTTTGAACCACTCACCATACCAGACCAGAATTACGCTCCGGCGCAACCGGCAACTCCTGCCCCTGGCTCTTCTGCTGTTCTTTGCCTCTGGCTGGATAGGATGCGACTCGGCGGAAGAGCCGCAAGGCGAATTGATCGTCGAAGACCTGGTTTCAGGCTCCGGAGAAGCGGCGCAGCCAGGCGACTCGCTGCAAGTGCGTTACACAGGATGGCTCGAGAACGGAACCGAGTTTGACTCCGGCGCCTACAGCTTTCGACTTGGAGCAAACAGGGTCATTGCCGGCTGGGAAGAAGGGCTGGTCGGGATGCGGGTCGGCGGAAAACGGAAACTCACTATTCCGCCGGACATGGCTTATGGAGCGAAAGGCAATGGCCCGATCCCCCCTAATGCTACCTTGATCTTTGAAGTGGAACTGCTTGAAGTGAAGCGTCCAACGGCAGGCGTGAGGTGAAGCATTGCGCACCATCGCGGTTTCACCTGAGAAATACGATCGTCGCGCCCCAGCTTCCCCCATCCCCGCCGGCCAGTTTGTAGGATTGCACTTCCGGGAGCCGATCGAGAATGCTGTGAACCGTACTGCGAAGAGCGCCAGTCCCTTTGCCGTGAATGATGCGCACGCGGTAAATCTCTTTTTCGCGGCAAACGCGAAGGTACTCCGGCACGAGATCCTTTACGTCTTTCGGGTTAAAGACGTGCAAATCCAGGACGCCATCAATGGGATATTCTACCGGCTCTTCTCCCATCAATCCACAGGCTTTATGAACACCATATAGTGCTGTTGGGGCAACACATCTAGCGTCTCACGCCATTTCAGCCCGACTGCCTCCATCTCCCTGATAGCCTGCTCCTGTATCATCGTATGCAACGGGTCCACCGGCAACGTAGGGTCCTCTCCGCGATACTCGACCAGCACCACACGACCTCCCGGCCTGACAGCAGCCACGAGCTGCTCCATCATTTCTCTCGGGTGAGAAAATTCATGATACGCATCCACCACCAACGCTACATCCACAGCATCCGCAGGAAGATGCGGGTCCGTCTCTGTACCTAGAACAGGTTCAACATTCCGCACCCCTGTCTCAGCCATCCGACGGCGAATGAGATCTAGCATATCGCTGTCGATATCTACGGCAAACACCTTTCCGTGCGGCACATGCGCGCTGATCCGGAACGTGAAATAGCCCGTTCCAGCCCCGATGTCGGCCACCACATCCGAAGGCTTGAGGTTCAATGCCTGCACGACGCGGTTCGGAAACTCCTGTTCTTCACGCGAAGGCCGCTCCATTCGGGTGGAATCCTGATGGCCGAGCACGCGGGCTATCTCGCGACCCATGTAGTAGCGCCCAGTTCCTTCCTCGCTTAGAATTTCGCCGGAGGTGTAAACACTGGTGCTGTCCCTCGTTTCGTCGTGGATCGTTCCACGATCACAGGCTGCGGCAAATAGCAGGCACAGGCATAACAGCATCCTGCTGCATACTTTCCCGCCGACGGACTGCACTGGAATACGGCTGATAAGAAATGACATGCCGGCTGCTTTGCCTGTTCATCCACAACAATACCGCTCAAAGTACGGATAATACAGATTATTCAAAACAATGGGACGCCCCGCGTGGTCTCGGGCGCGCCACATACGAACCCGTCAGTTCGCCGTCGTATCCTGGTTGTACTCGAACCAGACCAGCATGGCCTCGACAGACTTGCCGAACGGATAGCCTGCCCGGCGGTAGTCTTCCAGAGCCGTCCTGTAAAAATCCGTCACAACACGCCGCAGATAAGGCGTTGACGCGCGGCGCGCATGGCGCTGATCTTCCTGTTTGCCGTATTCCATTGCGGTCCTGCTCACTTCTGATGTTTCAGGGACCTGTTTCCCTGAATGAACAGAGTATCGACCCCAACGGCCAGACCTATAACGCGCCAATGAAAAACCCTGCGGGCGTTAATCTTCTAGCCCGTAATAGGCCTTTACCTGCTCGTAGTCGGTCAGGTCGATTCCGGCTTTCGAGGCTGGAAAACCGTCAATGATGACTGCTTTCATCTCACGCTCTGGTTGTTCTCTCAGATCAATTTCACCGGTGGAAGCTTCGTAGAACACTTCAAGAAACTTCTCGTCGAAGCCATACCCGATGGTGACCGTGTAATCCACAGCCGGCATATCGGGGGATTCCACGCCAAACGTGAAGGGCATGGCCGTCCACGTTCCAAACTCCCGGAAAAACACCAGCACCGCCCCGTCCTGAACTACAGACCGGGTTATGCCGGGCACGTCGTACTGCGAGGAGATGACATCCCCCGCGTCATTGAGTGTTGCGTCGATGGGCCGGAACGTGAAGTTGACGCTGCGCACGTTGGCGTTTCCGTCGTAGCCCGGAGGTCCAGGAGGCCCCTCAGCCGAATCACAGGCAGATACGGATAGCAGAACCAGGACAATCAGAAAGAGGGGCAGAAGTCTCATAGTCAGTCTCCTGTGAAGATTTATGTGCATGTCATGCAGGCATCGCTTGAAACCTGCTCCTTCTGCTAACGCAAACTCTGCGCCGATCACTATTCCAACTCTCGACCTATCCGGGAGCTGCGTTCCTTGTTCGGTGGTTTTTTCATTCCGGCTAAAAACTCACCCTTCCGGCATTAACCCTTATGCCCTTATTATTCATATATTTAGATCTTCATCCTTGATCGCCGCTTCGGCCAAAACCGCTTCTTGCCCGCTCGCTCCGCGCCTCCGGAAGCCATCAGGTTTGAGAAGCCTTTTCTCTCCCGAAAAAGACGAAGCTGTACAGGTAAGTGGACAACGTGCAGGCTCGTCACACCTCGTCCCACGACCACCTCTTACAGAAACACTTTGACGCCAGGCAGGTATCGGGATTTCTCTCGCCCTTGACGTGAACCTTCCACCGCTGCCCTGACTGGCTCTTGGTTCCCAAGCCCTTGCATATCCTTTTTGTCTTTATCGACGGCATTGGGCTGGGCGCTGCGCCTGACAGACATAACCCCCTCTCGCTTCTTTCCTTACCTGCACTCGAACAGCTCGCAGGCGGACAGCCCTGGACCGCCGCCGCACTCCCACTTTGCTCACCCGGCCATACGTTCCACGGCATCGATGCCACGCTCGGCATAGCAGGTTTGCCTCAGAGCGGCACAGGGCAGGCTACCCTCTTCACCGGAGTTAATGCGGCTGCACTGGCGGGGCGGCATTTCGGACCTTATCCGCACTCACAGACGAAACCTCTGCTGGCATCACAAAACATTTTTTTGAAGGTTCAGCAACTCGGCATCCCTTTTGAACAGCCTGCTGCCTTTGCAAACGCCTACCCCCCGCGTTTTTTCGCTTACGTACAGGAACGGAACCGGTGGACTGTGACCACGCTTTGCTGTCTCGGCGCAGGAGTTCCTATCCTCGGAGAAGAAGCCCTTGTCGCGGGTAAGGCGCTTTCGGCAGATCTTACAGGTGCAGGGTGGTCAAAGATGGGCTTGAATGTTCCCGAAATCCCGGAGCGGGAAGCCGGAAAAAACCTGTACCGGATGAGCCGCCGCCATGCGTTCACACTTTTTGAGTACTATCTGACCGATAAGGTAGGACATAGCCGATCTTCCGACCGGGCTGAAACCGTTCTCCAGGCGCTCGACCGGTTTTTCGCCGGTATCCTCACCCATTTTGACCTCGAAGACAGCCTGCTGCTGATCGCCAGCGACCACGGCAACATCGAGGATCTTTCGACGAAGAGCCACACATATAACCATGTTCCTTTGATTGCATTAGGCCGGAACGCCGGACTATTCTGCAATGTGCGCGACCTCACCGGCGTCACGCCTGCCATCCTGCAGGCGCTGGCGGCGCCCAACCATACGCCCTGACCCTCCCTCTCAAGGGCGCAAAAAAAGGCCGGCGCACCCTTGCACACCGGCCTCATTCCGTTTCCTGAAGCTGCCTGTTACGGCTGCATCGCGTCTGCTTCCTGTTCGGTGCTTGCGAGCTTCCCAGTCTTCATCTCCAGAACCAGACGATCTGCATCGTAGACTTCATCCAGAGATTCCAGGATGCCGCGCGAATCCACAGACACCGAGCGGGCGCGATCCGTCAGGTAGATGAAATTGCCCGGCAGGCTCTCGATGTTCCCGTCGAAGGCTAGCCCCACCACCTGAAGATCCCGGTTAAGCAGCGGTGAGCCGGAATTGCCCCCGATCATGTCGTTGGTTGAGACCAGATTCAGCGGGGTTGAGCGGTCGAAGGTTTTCGGCGCGTTGAGCCAGCGTTCTGGAAGATTCCAGTCCGTACCCGGCCCATACGAGTAGTAATGGTTGTAAAGACCGTAGAAAGTAGTGTGGGACGGCGCCAGCGTACCGTTATAGACATAGCTGGACACGATGCCGTCCGCAATGCGCAACGAGAAAGTCGCATCCGGCGGAATGTCGGTCCCTGAGAGGGCAAACCGGGCGCGTGCAAGCTGCGCGTTGAGACCTTTCTCCCGCGCCTCAAAGCGCTGCGTCTGGTCAGAGACGGAGAAGTAGAGCGGCCCCAGCGCCTGAATCAAGGGTACGGTCGGATCTGAACTGCTCAAGTAACCCTTGTCCAGGAGTTGCGCAAAGCCACTGGAATCCGTCAGCGCCGTGCCTTCTACCACCTGTTCGGCAACTGCCGCCGCCGCGCGTCCCTGGAGCAGGCGGAGCACCGTCGGATCCGTGGCGCCAAGCGCTTCCTGCAACTCACGCAGCCGGGAAGCGATAAAGCCCTTCTCGATTTCCTTCGGCCAGCTAGCGATCTTGAGGGCATCTTCCCTGATCTCCTCCAATCGACTTTTGTCCGCCCCGCGCTGTTTCAGGAGCGCATAGTAATATCCGTACAACGCCCGCAACAACACGTGCGAGCCGATCTCAGTGCCAAAGAATGCGAAGGCCGACGACTGCGGCGCGTTGGCAACCTTCGTCTGTTGCAATTGCCGCAATTTCGCCAGCACGTCGCCGTACTGCATACGCAACGAATCCGTGGCGGCAATCTTTTCGGCCAGATCACGTTCTGCAGCCACGCGCCGCGAGATGAGATAGGGGTCGTTCAGCCCTTCAAACTCCCCCGTTATCGCCTTTATCGAGTTGGACAGCGTAAAGTAGGTGTTTTCCAGATCAAACTTCTGTGCATCCTCCTCATGGGTCTTGGTATAGTCCTGGATGATCCGGGCGCGGTCATTCAAGACCTCAAGCTGGTGAGGCAGGACGTAGTCTCGCTGGAACAGCAACTCGCTCACCGCGCCGAGCCGGTTCGTGGAGCCGGGATTTCCAACCAGAAAGACGGATTCCCCTTCCTGCGCTCCATTTTCGCTGAAAGGGAAGTAGTGTTCGGTCTGAAGCGGCGCGCCATTCTTGTCATAGACTCGAAAAAACGTCATGTCGAGCGTGTACCGGGGGTACGTGAAGTTGTCGGGGTCGCCGCCGAAGAAGCCGAGATCACGCTCCGGAGCCATCACCAGACGCACATCCTCATACCGCTTGAAAGCATACGCTGAGTACCCGCCGCCGCTGTACAACTCGACCACCTGAACGGTAAGCGTCGAGTCCTGCGCTTTGGCCTCTGCCGTCATCCGTTCGGTAATCTGTCTGGTTCTGGATTGCAGCACCTCCGCCCGCTGGTCATCGTCGGTGATGCCTTTTATGGCCGACTGAACTTCACTGGTGATGTCTGTTATCTTCACCAGTTGCTCTACGTAAAGGTCTGCTACCTTGCGTTCTTTTCCCAGCGAATCGGCGTAGAATCCGTTGCCAGGCAAATCCTCGCCGGTTCGACTGACTTTGGTGACGCTCTCCCTGCCACAGTGATGGTTCGTCATTACCAGGCCGTTCGGTGAGACGAAGGAGGCAGAACAGTAGGTGGCAAACCGGAGCGCACCCAACCGCGCCCGCTCGAACCACTGTTCGTCCGGCTTGAACCCGTATGCCTGCTCAAAGTAGGCGGCAGGCGGGTTTTCAAACGTCCACATCTTCCCCATATCGAACTGCCCTGCCCGCACTGTGTCATAACCGGCAGGGAATGGCGTGAGCGCAGCTTGCGGCTCAATGGAGACCGCCGGGCGCTCCGTATTCGGAGCGGGACGTTCCGTGACAACTGCTG
>CBDUBU010000139.1:0-10377 GCA_965365465.1 uncultured Rhodothermaceae bacterium | reverse complement strand
TGACCTGCGGCATCCCTACGGCGAATTCGTACCCTTCGCGGCGCATCTGCTCGATGAGGATCGCCATCTGCAACTCGCCGCGTCCGTAGACGAGAAAACGGTCGGGGGAGTCGGTTTCCTCGATTCGCATGGCAAGGTTGTTTTCTGCCTCCCGCATGAGCCGGTCCCGCAGGTTGCGGGAGGTGACGTACTGCCCTTCGCGCCCGGAGAACGGCGAGTCGTTGATCCGGAACTCCATCGAGATGGTCGGTTCGTCCACATGGAGGGGAGGCAGCGGACGGGGGTTCTCAGCGTCGGCGATGCTTTCTCCAAGCCCGATGCCGGACATTCCAGCCACCGCAATGATGTCGCCAGGGCCGACCTCGGCCACTTCAACGCGTTGCAGGCCCTCATATTCGAAAAGGGCGGTAACCGAAACGGGGTCCAGCGTGCCGTCCCGGTGGCAGAGCGCCACCCGCTGCCGGTTGCGCAGGGTTCCCTGCATGACGCGCCCGATGGCGAGCGGCCCGAGGTAGGAATCCGGCTGCACGTTGGTGACCAGTACCTGAAGCGATGCCTCCGGATCGCCGCCGGGGGCCGGAAGCCGTTGCAGGATAGCGTCGAAAAGGAGGCGCAGGTCCGTCAGCGGCGTTTCGAGGTCCGTGGTGCATTGGCCGTCCCTCGCTACGGCATAGAGCACGGGAAACTCGATCTGCTCCTCGTTGGCGTCGAGGTCGATGAAAAGGTCGTAGATTTCGTTGAGCACTTCTCTGGGCCGGGCGTCCTGCCGGTCGATCTTGTTGATGACGACAATGGCAGGCAGGCCAAGCTGGAGCGCTTTCTGAAGCACGAAGCGCGTCTGCGGCAGCGGCCCCTCGGCGGCGTCCACCAGCAGCATGATGCCGTCTACCATGCGGAGCGTGCGTTCCACTTCTCCGCCGAAGTCGGCATGGCCCGGCGTATCGACGATGTTGATTTTGGCATCCTGGTAGAAGATAGCCGTGTTCTTTGCCATGATGGTGATGCCCTTTTCGCGTTCCAGGTCCATCGAATCCATCACGCGCTCCTGAACTTCCTGGTTCGAGCGGAAGGTGCCGCTCTGCCAGAGCATGGCGTCTACGAGGGTCGTCTTGCCGTGATCGACGTGGGCAACGATGGCAATATTTCTAAGGGTCTTGTGCATTCGATTTGAGACAGTTAGAGACATCCGGAACAAGATCGCCGGATGCAAAAAGCTACGGGCGGCCCGCCTGTGCAGGTCGCCCGTGTAGTAAAATAGACGAGTGCGTCAAGGCACGCCCCTCTTTCGCCCGAACTGCCGAGAAGTTCCGGCCCGGCATATCCGTAAGCGCTGCCAGATCAAAAAGCTGTCCGCTGCGCGTCAACGATTGCCTTCCGGCTGCGCCGGAATCGTGCGGAGGTAGAGCCAGAGGGCGCGGATCTCATCATCCGTCATATGTTTGGTCAGGCGGTAGGGCATGAACGGATCGAGTTCTGTTCCGTCAGGACGCTTTCCTTCACGCAGCGAGACAAAAAAATCATCCTCGGTCCAATCCCCAATGCCTGTCTCGGCATCGGATGTGATGTTGGTCGGAACCGGCATATCGGGAGGCGCTCCCGGAATCGGACCTCCGGAGAAGCTGTTTCCATGACAGCCGGTGCAGGTGGTGGCAAGGTAGGCCCCATACTCGGCGGTAGGGCCTGCGGGCGGCGCATCAGGACGAGGGCTGTCATGCGCGATCAATTCGGCAGGGACAAGCGGAACTACCCCGGCCATGTACAGCGCCCGCCCGACCGGCCCGACACTCGGGGTCGGGTGTTCCAGGTCCACGGGCGCAGCCTGCTTGAGAAACGCAATGAGGGCGCCCATATCCCTGTCGCTGATCGGATAGAACTCGTGAGATGGCATCCACAGCAGCGGTTTGCCGTCTGGCCCGACTCCGTGGCGAATGGCGCGAACCCAGTCCTCATCCGTATAGGCGCCGCCGATTCCACCCACGCCCGAAGTCAGGTTGCTAGCATATAAAGAAACCAGTGCAGGATCATCAATGAACGGCTGTCCTCCCAGATCTTCCCCGTGGCAGTCGACGCAGCCGCGTACGATGGCGACGTGGCGGCCATGGGCCAGACTGACTGAATCGGACGGGACGGCAACCGGCGGAAGATTGATGGCGTAAACCTTGCTCAGGCGGGCGTTGCTTGCCAGGTAAATACCTGCGATAGCCAGGAGAAGCATCAGAACCAGCGCTCCCAGAAAAATTCCTGTCCACTTCAATACGCGGCGCATGACCATGCTCTCTGATTTGCTGATAAGGTGGGAGGGGCAGCCGGGAAAGGCGAGCAGAGGAGCTCGTCGTATTCCTACTACAGGCCGATTTACAACGTCAGAGCAACGACAGCACAGGAGGCTTGCTTCTCAGAAAAGAATAACGGTGGAGATTTCGCCGTACAAGTAGCCTTTGGAGAAAACGAGGTGCGCCTTCGTATGCATACGGGCGCGCATTTCTTTTGGAATCAGCGCTCCCGAAGCGCCAGGCGCACCAGTTCGTCAGCGGACTGAACGGCAGGATGTTCGCGCAGCACGCGCCGGATGTTTTTCTCCGCTGTGGCGCGGGGAAGTCCGAGCGATTCGAGCGCGGCTAGTGCGTCCGAGCGAGCCTCTGCGCGGGCTTCGGAGCCGCCGGTGAGGGAGGATCCATCCTCAGCAAGGTCAACGGTAGTTAGCCGGTCCCGCAACTCCACGATGAGTCGTTCCGCCGTCTTTCGCCCGACGCCGGGAATGCCGGTCAGCATCGCGGCATCTCCGTTGAGCACGTGGTTGCGCAGTTCAGCCGGACGCATGGCCGACAGCGCCGCCAGCGCCAGCTTCGGGCCTATGCCGGAGACCGCGAGCATCAACTCGAACAGCGCCCTTTCCGACTTTCCTGCAAAGCCGTAGAGCAGCGCGGCATCTTCACGTACGTGATGGTGCGTGTGCAGCATGGCTTTTTCTCCGACCGCAGGCAGGGCCTCGTAGGTGGAGGTCGGGATCAGCACCTGATAGCCGACCCCCTGCACGTCGATAACGGCTTCGGTAGGTTTTTTTTCGGCCAGCTTTCCGGAAACGTAGGTAATCATGGAGGCGCCGTTGCAGCGAAAGTGTTTACGAAGGGAGCGCCGATGGCGTCTGCCCGGCGATCTCACGGATCTGGGCGCGGTTCCAGCGCATGACGACCGGCAGGCGGCGTCCCATGCCGAAGGCTTTGCTGCTCACCCGGAGTCCGGGCGGCGCCTGCCGGCGTTTGTACTCGTTGAGGTCCACCCGGCGCAGGATGTCGAGCACCAAGTCGCGCTCGTAGCCGGTGCTTGCCACAATAGAATCCAGTTCCATCAGGTCTTCCACATACAGCCGCAGGATGTGATCCAGGACCGGGTAAGGCGGCAGCGAGTCCTCATCCTTTTGTCCGGGCCGCAATTCAGCGGAAGGCGGCTTGGATATGGTGTTCCGGGGGATGAGGTCGCGCCCGGCTTTCCGGTTGATGTATTGGGCAAGTTCGTAGACCAGCGTTTTGAACACGTCGGAAAGCACGGCTACGCCGCCGTTCATGTCGCCGTAGAGCGTGGCGTAGCCGACTGCCATCTCGCTCTTGTTTCCGGTGGAAAGCAGGAGATAGTTGAACTTGTTGGAGATCGCCATCAGCGTGACGCCGCGCGAGCGGGCCTGTATGTTCTCCTCGGCCACCCCCGGCTCCGTTTCTGCAAAGACCTTCTGCAACATCGCGTCGAAAGCCTCCACGGCGGGGACAATGGGGATATTGTGGAAGGCGATGCCGGTTGCTTCGGCCAGGGCGCGGGAATCCTCCACCGAGCCGGAAGACGAATATTTGGATGGCATGGTGACGCCGACAACCCGCTCCGGCCCGAGCGCTGCCACGGCCAGCGCACAGGTTACCGCAGAGTCGATCCCTCCCGAAAGTCCGATCAGCGCCTTGCTGAACGCGCCCGTTTTGTGAAAGTAGTCGTGGATGCCGAGCACCAGCGCGTCGTGCAGGTCCTCGATATGATCGTGCCGCATGGGGCAGGGACCTGTGTTCTTTTCGGTGTCCCAGATCAGGAGCGACTCCTGGAAGGAAGGAGCGCAGAGCAGGCGCGTGCCATCGGCGGCATGAACCCGGCTGTCGCCGTCGAATACGATCTCGGTGTTGGCGCCCACCTGATTGACGAAAACGAAAGGAATCCCGTGTTCCCTGCAACTGGCCTCGATGATGAGATTGCGTTTGACATGCTTGCCGATGGAGAACGGCGAGGCGCTGAGGTTGATGAACAGGTCGGCTCCCTGCGCGGCCAGTTCGTCGATGGGGTTGGCCGGATAGAGGTGGTAATCGACCTGATCCTCGTTGTTCCACATATCCTCGCAGATGTGAAGGCCGAGGTTCAGGCCGCGCCAGGATACCACCCGGCGCTCCTGCCCCGGTTCAAAGTAACGGTATTCGTCAAACACGTCGTAGGTAGGAAGCAGGGTTTTATGCACCTCCGCCAGGCGCTCGCCGCCTTCGTAGAGCAGCGCTGCGTTATAGAGCCGCTTGCCTACAGCGCGTTCGTTCCGTACAGGCGCTCCTACGATAACACCGATCTCAGGCGGCACAGCGTCGGCCATCCACGCAAGAGCCTGTTGAACTGCTTCGATAAAAAAGTGATTGTCCAGTAGGTCCAGCGGCGGGTACCCGGTCAGGCAAAGCTCCGGAAAAATGACGAGATCCGCGCCCTGCTCATGGGCTTGCCTTGTAAAGTCGATCACCTTACGGCTGTTGCCGCGCAGATCCCCGACCGTCGGATTAATCTGGGCAAGTGCGATTTTCATGTGTTTCTGGTTTTAAGTCTAACCCAGTCGCATGTTATGCTGGAAGCAGGGCTTACATCCCAGGGCTATGTCCCGATCATCATAAGGATATGGCGCTCTGCCTCACTTTTGTCGTCCAGACAGCCCCATGGAGGAAGGATCTATTATCGTTAGCCGCTGCGCTCGTTTGCTGCGCTGCCTTCGTCGGTCGGGCTGCGCCCTCTGGTCTCACGTTCGTTTACGAAGCGTCAACCTGCGGTTTGGAATGACAAGCGTGGAGGGGTATTCCCGGATTCTCTCTTGCAATGCGCGACTAGAGTTAAGTCAGCGTTCCCGAATCCGGACGCTGAACGAGGCTGCATCGTTCCCGATTGTCCACATTGTTATAGAGAAAGCGACCTGCCGGAAGAAATAAGAAGAATAAAGAGGGCAGATCAGCGGGAAAGTCGCAGGCCGAACAGCCACCAGCGACCGGGCATGGGAGCATCGAAAACCTCGGTATACTGCACGTCGAACAGGTTGCGCAGTTCGCCTGAAAGCGTGATGCTTCCGCGCCGCAGGCTGAACCGGTAGCCCAGCCGCGCATTGACGAGGCCATACGAATCGCCTTGCAAGGGTTCCTTCCAGAGGGCTTGCAATCCCAGAGAGGCAGGGCCGGCGTCAAATGCGGCGAGTCCCTGTACGAGGTGGCGGGCGTTTGTCAGTACGTATTTGAAGGTGGCTCCGGCAGGTGCATCGCCCAGTTCTGCATCCAGCCAGGCATAGGATGCCGCAAACCGAACTCTGCCCATGCCGAGCGTCTGACGCGCCTCGGCATCGATTTCCAGCCCGCGCGTCCGCACGCTCAGGATGTTTCGCGCCAGAAAGACCGTATCCTGTGCGGAAAGCCTGGCGAAGTCGATCAGGTTGTCCGTATCGCGCAGGAATCCTGTTGCGTGGAAAGAAAGGCCGGGGAGGGGATACACGTCGAGGCCGGCCTCATACGCCCAGGCGCGTTCGGCTTTCAGGTCCGGGTTGCCCAGGTTTCCACCGCGGGGGCTGCGCACGGTGGTATTGAAGTAGCGCTCGACGTAGTTGGGCGCCCGGACGGCGCGGCTGGCCCCGGCCCGCAGAGTGAGCGCCTTCAGGTTGTACGCAACGCTGAACTGGGGGGTAGCCTCGGCGCCGTAGCCGGGGTCGTAATCCAGCCGTCCGCCCGCGTTCAGCGTCAGCCGGGAAGCAGGCTGCCACCTTCCGGAAAGGAAGGCCCCTGCGGATGCATCCTGGTGCTGTCCCAAGTTGTTGCTTTCGATCCCCCGCAGCGACACCGTTCCGCCGCCTGTTGCCAGGAGGTTCCGGTGCAGATCACGCGCTGCCTGTGCCTGTCCGTAGAACAGGCGACTGGTGTGCCGGTTGGCAGGAGTGCGCGGATTATAGATGTATTCATCCTCGTGTTGCCGTGCAGCAGCCTGCACCTGCCACCGGGTCGGAGCTGTCTGATTGCCCTGGAGACGAAGCTGTGTCCAGTAGGTCGTCGTCGCTTCGCGGGCTGTGTCGCTCGGAAATGGAGTATAGAAGTGAAAAGCGCCGAAGTCGCGGTCATCCACGCCGACCCGTGCATAGAAGGAGGCGTTGTTGAAGGCGTGGGTTAGCGCCAGCGCGTGAGACTGGCGGCTGAAGTCGGTTCGTACTTCTCCCCGCGAACTGCGGAGGGTGCGTCCGTCCGCCCCGGTTATTTCCATGCCGTCGCTGCCCTGCCAGTTGGTCGCGGCGCTGAAGAGGGTGCGTCCCGTTTTAAGCCGCGCGTGCGCATCGAGGTTATACAGCTCATGCTCGCCACGCTGCAAGAGCGCCGAGCCTTCAAGCCCCGGCGCCGCCTGCGCCGCATCCGCCAGTCCAGCATAGGTAAAAATCTGAATGACGCCGCCGATGGCGTCAGGGCCGTAAAGCACCGTGGCAGGGCCGCGCATGATCTCCACACGGACGATTTCAGAGAGCGGTACAGGGAGGTCGGAGAGAAAGTGCCCCGTCATGGGGTCGTTCAGCCTTGCTCCATCGACGAGCACCAGCACCCCGTTGAAGGTGGAGCCGCGCATGGTGATGTCGCTCTGCACCCCGAAACCGCCCCGGCTGAGTGTCTCGACGCCCCCCACTGTTCGCAACAATTCGTCGACCGAAGCGACAGGCGCGGCGGCAAGGTCCCGTGCGGTCAATACCGTCATGCGCCGTCCGGTTATACGCACATCCTCGGCGTTGCGAGAGGCCGTTACGACAATGGAATCAGGAAGAAACCCTTCAAGGGGCGCTTCCTGCGCGTGCAGCTTCAGCGCCGCCGAGAGGGTAAGTAGAAAAAATATCAGAAAGAAAATCTTGTGTTGCATCGGTCTGTATGAAATGCCTGGTAGGCCGAAGCGTTGGAGCGATTTCCTCTCCCTTCCTCAACACGACCCTGGCTTTTGCTTTCGATTTGATTTGTTTGTGTCGGAAAAGCATCGCTCCCCTTATGAAAGATGGTTGCAAGCTGTTCCGGTTAGACCAAGATACGACGGGGTAGGAGAAAGACCTGTTATGCAGGCCGGAAGAAGCAGATTGACTCTACGCGGTACTGACCGGCCATGCTTCTCCTCTGTATGAACCGCCACAGATCTCACGCTAACCGTGCAGCATGATGACACGGCCTCTGGGAAGCTGCAACCTACCCCGAAGGGCAGGTGCTTGAGCAAGGAGATTTTTCTGCCGGAAGCGATGCTTTCCTGGCTTGCCAGATAGTTTCTGAAGCCTGCTTTGAGTGCAAGTATGCCAGATTAATCCAGTAAGGAGCCGGCATTTTTTGTGTTCAGGCAGCCTTTTTATGATGAAGTTTTTATGAAAGAAATTAGCCAGGCAAGCCCTTGCAGAAAAAAGTGAGGCAAGCGCTGCCAGTTTTTCAGAGCCAAATCCCGGAAAAGCGGGCCTAAAGGGCAATTGATGGCATCTCCAGCATCCAAAAGATGAGGACCTAGAACTTCTTGCATCCCCTGTGCCTGATGCTCAAATTTTTTTTGCTCTCGATTCGTCATACCGGCGCTTGGCGGTGTATTAGGGGTGACATGGGGCGAGGAATGCCCTTTTTCGCTTTGAATCGATGACAGTCGGCGGCAGGGCGCGGCAAAAAGCCGGATCATGCGCGTGAAAAACAGCGCGATAAGGTCAGGCAATGTAACGCGCCTGTTACCATGCGCGGTAAAAATCAGGATGATTGATCTTCTTGAGGGCGCAGAAGCGGCGGCAACTTGATTTGATTATGAAGCTTCGGTATAATCGACCCTGTTTAACATACTTAACCCCTATGGTTTCGGCGGCCTTCACTTGACAATAGAGAGGGGCGCTTGTAGCTTTCGGCGCGGCCGTTGTGAGGTGTGTTCTCTCCTTCAAGTTCGGCCCGGAAGATCAAGGCCGCAACTGTCAGAAGCATTGCCATAGATTAAAGAGCGCCGGACCCGACACGGAAACTTTATCGCTTGCTTCCCGGCAAGCTTTCAAGTTATAACAGATCACCCAACCCCCACATGTTTCACAAACCAACAGCAGTGAATGGTTGAACACCCACTGAACACGCTTCAGCGCTCCGGGAGGGAGCGCCCCGAATGCGTACTTCCAGCAATCAACTTGGAGGAATCAAGCAACATGAGAAGAACTACGAACACTTTAACCAGGCTGGCGGCGCTCCTGCTGCTCGTGCTAGGCTTCACTGCCGGCACGGCTTCGGCGGCGCAGCTTCTGGTAGCGCCGGGGGCAGCCGGGGTCGGCACCCCAGGC
The DNA here is from genome assembly GCA_965365465.1 of uncultured Rhodothermaceae bacterium. Taxonomy (GTDB): domain Bacteria; phylum Bacteroidota; class Rhodothermia; order Rhodothermales; family DASSAV01; genus CBDUBU01. The sequence continues at coordinate 1,802 of CBDUBU010000139.1, read as the reverse complement.
ACGCCGGGCAACCTGGGCCTGACCATCGCTGCGGCAGCGCCCGGCGATGTCATTGCGTTCCAGCAGGGCACGTATGTGCTGGGCGTTGACTTTGTCGATCCGCTCAACGTCGATAAGGCTCTGACCTTCAGAGGTCCTGCAGGCCCCATAGCGCCTGCGCTTGTGAACCTCAGCGGCAGCTTCCGCTTCAACGTGGGCGATTTCGGCGTTCCCACCGACCCGCTCGATGACACCGCAGTTACACTGACGCTCGAAGACGGGTTTACGCTCGCTTTTGCAGGCGGCGCGACCTTGAATCTGGCGGATGGCAGCGAGATCCTGTCGGCTGGTCCGGTTCTGGGAGCCGGCACGGGCGCTGTGGCCTTTACAGGCACAGGCAATTCCCTGATCCAGTTCCCGGTCAACCCGCAGACGGGCACGATCCAGAACCTCGTGATCAACCGCAACGGCAACGTTACGGTCAGGACTGCCGAGAATGCTCCGACGCTCACGGACGCTACGCTCTTCGTCACGCGGATGCTGAACATCATCGACGGCGACCTCGTATCGGACGAGAACATCAACTTGACGTTTGATGCCAACACTGTTCCGGCCGGCCAGTACAACCTGTCGGTTGCGGATGGTTCGGAAATTCGCGGCCAGGGTTCGGTTGATCTGACGGTTACCGCTGGTCGGCCTGCCGTTGCTCCGAGCACGCAGACGACGTTCATGACCTCCGGCACGGGCGAAGTGAACGCGACGTTCCGCTTCATCAGCAGCGCCGCCGGCCTCAACACGGTCACCTTCTCCGCCATCGGCGGGCAGGGCGAATCGGTCGTAGGTTTTGCGGCCACCGCGAACGACGTGGTCTTCCCGAACCTGGAAACGATCAGCTCGAGCTTCCGCGTTGCCCTCTCCAGCGATGTGTTCTTCCGCCAGGCCGTCACTATCGACGGCAACCTGACGGTGGACAACACGGCGGATCCGGCAGTCATCGTAACCCCCACGACGGATACGGAAACGCAGCTGCACTTGCTTGCCGCTTTCCTGCCGGATGGCACGACGGGCATCACGCAGGTCAATGACGACCTCGTGTTTACGGGCAGCCAGCTTCTGCCGGTTCCGGGCGCCACGGTTCGCATGTACGCGGATCCGGGAGCGGCCCCCTCGTACCATAACCTCGCCGTCATGGGCGACCTTCAGGTGAATGTAGGCTCGACGCCGAACATCGTTCTTGATGCGCCTCCGTCGAACCGCCTGATCCTGAACGGCCAGACCGACCAGGACCTCGCGCTTTCGGCTGACCTGTACATCCAGGCGCTGGAAATCAACAAGCGGGACGGCACGCGTGCAATCATCGACGACAACCTCGCAGGCCTGCTCATCATTGACGACATGAATGATGTGCTTGACATCGATGACACGGAGCGCAGCTATCTGACGCTGACCCAGGGCGACCTGATCACCAACGGCAGGCTCGACGCCGAAGGCCAGGCCCAGGTTACGATCAACTGGACGACCGCAGGTCGCGGCCGCCTCCTGCGCGGCGACGGCGTTGACGGTTACTTCATCGCGGGAGCCGGCGCATCAGTGCCGGACGTCGATGAGACGCCGTTTGAAGTTCGTTACACCGGCACCGTCGGCATCTTCACGGCCGACGAAATTCCGGGTCCCGCCACCGGCGGCGAAACGGTGCGCCGTATCACGGTTGCCCTCACGGACGATGACCTGACGAACGGTGTTCCGACGGTTACGCTGGGCAAAGACGTGTACGTAACGGACGTGTTGTCCCTCATCAAGGGTAACTTCGATGTTGGTTCGGC
>CBDUBU010000138.1:0-10418 GCA_965365465.1 uncultured Rhodothermaceae bacterium | reverse complement strand
CGAGGGGTGATGGAACTGAGCCGTCTTACTGCCAGGATTACTATCTTTCGTGTTCTGAGCCGCGACTCTTGTCGGGCGGCGGCGCTTCGCCGGGCATCAGGGAAACACTTCGGTTGAGGAAGCTGTCAGGACGCACTGGCGTTCAAAATAACCAGATCATTTCCGTTCAAGTATCAGGTGCAACAGATGCGACTCGAAGCCGGTTGTGAGATCACGTTTGCCGCTCCGGCGCCGACGCCCCTCGTGCTGATGTTGCGGCCGCGCAGCGGCTACGGGCAGTGGGTGGCGGAAGAGCGCTACGTTCTGGACCCCTGGACCCCGGTGGTGGAATACGTAGATTCGTACGGCAACCTGTGCCAGCGCCTGGCAGCCCCGGAAGGACGTTTTCTGGTCCGCAGCGAGGCGCTGGTGGAAACCTCCGACGTGATCGATGTGCATCCGGGGGCGCCGCTCTCCCCTGTTCAGGAACTGCCCGACGCCGCGCTCCAGTTTCTCCTGCCGAGCCGTTACTGCCAGTCCGACCTGCTTGGCGATCTGGCGCTAGAGGTCACTTCGGGTCAGACGCCCGGCTACGATCAGGCAGAAGCCATCCGCGCCTGGATCAACGAGCACATCGAATACCGGTACGGCGCGAGCAATGCTTCGACGGCGGCGCTGGAAACGGCGCAGCAGCGGGCCGGAGTATGCCGCGATTTTGCGCACCTGGGCATTGCCCTTTGCCGCAGCCTGAACATTCCGGCCCGTATGGTGGTGGGCTACCTGCACCGGCTCGATCCGATGGATCTGCACGCCTGGTTTGAGGCCTACGTTGCAGGCCGATGGTACACCTTCGATGCCACGCAGCCGGCTCCGTTGGGAGGGCGCATTGCCATAGCCTACGGCCGCGACGCGGCGGATGTCGCGCTGGCGACCCAGTTCGGCCCGGCGAAGCTCTGTGAAATGCGGGTGTGGGTTGCAGCGGCAACCGAGACGGCGGCCCTCTGAGCGGGCTCCGTCACTGCTGTTGTTGCTCCTGCCGGTGGACAACCGCTTCCTCTTCCAGATCCTGAAGCACCAGCGCGAGTTGCGGCATCACGTCTTCCTGAACCGGGAAACGCGCCTTTGCTACATGCACCCCTACCCGCAGCGTGCTCCGTGCGCTGCCCTTGTAAACGCCGCGCGTAGGCGGCACATCGGCATAATCCCGGCCTACTGCCACCCGGATATGGCGCTCGCCGGCCAGAATGTTATTCGTCGGATCAAAGCCGATCCAGTCATATTCCGGCAGCCACGCTTCCACCCAGGCATGAGAGCCGTCTTCCGCCGACCGGTCGTGCTCCTGCGGTTCCTCTTTGCGATGGAACAGGTACCCGCTCACGTAGCGGCAGGGAATCTGGAGCAGCCGCGCCAGCGTGACAAAGAGGTGGGCAAAGTCCTGACAAACCCCGCTTCTGCTACGGAGGGCATCATCAATAGGTGAGTTGACGTGTGTGCTCTGGGGGTTGTACTCGAAGTGGTCGTACAGACGCTCGTTGAGTTCACGCAGCAGGCTCAGCGGGTCATCCCGTCGCGCCATACGCAGTTCGTCGCGGAGGCGCATCAATGCCTCGGTAGGACGCGAGAAGGCGCTGGGCATGGTCATCTCCAGATGCTCGCTCCGGGATACCAGATGATCCAGTTCTTCCCATGCATCCGGAGCGAGCGTTGCGGGGAGATCGGGCAGTGGCTTTACCTCCACGAGCGATTTTGATTCCAGCACCAGCTCGTCATGTCGCTCCGGAATGTCGAAATGATGGATCATGTTGCCCATGAAATCCCGGTAGGAGAACATCTTTGCATGGGGCGTGGCTGTTAGCTCAAAGGTGTAGCATTGCTGCCGAATCTCCGTACGCGGGCACATACGGACTTCCATGATGCTTTCCCGGATGGGAGCATCATATTCAAAACGGGAAATATGCCGGATGGTGTATTGCATCTTCAGGCAGCCAGAACCAGATCAATGGGATAGGTGATGCAGGAATCATAGACAGCCTGGTGGATCTGTATACACCGCTCCCGGATAGCGCTCAGGTGCACATGTACGTCGTGCGCCATGATTTCCTCGATGGACTCGAAGCGAAGCGTTGACAGGAGCTTTCCGGCGAGCCGGCTCGCCTCGCTTTGCTTGAGGGCGGGAATCGACTCGGAGAGGGCTGAGAGGGATTTGCTGACCATGCCGACGCCGAAGCGGACGGAGTGAGGGAAATCGGCGTGAAGCAGCAGAAAAGCAACCACCTTATCAGGTCTGATGATCGCTGTGTGAACGCGGCAGTAGGCTTCGAAGGCAGTGCATGACTTGAGCAGGCCCAGCCAGTCCACATACAGATCCTGCTCATCGGCCAATGAATAGTCGCTCAGATGCACATCCAGCAGGGTTACCGTGGCGAGGACCCTTTCGAGATATCGGCCCAACTGAATAAAAAACCATCCTTCTTCATGGCTCAGGGTGGTATCGGTGATGCCCTGGAAAAGGTGGGCGCCCTCCTTGACCTCCTGAAAAAGGGTATGCGCCTGTCCTTCCCAGAAGTCTTTCTGGTTGGTATGCTGCACGTGCAGATACAGGCGGTTAAGCTGGCTCCACATTTCGGTGCTGATCTGCTCCCGAACCTCCCGCGCATTGAGGCGGGCCGTAGAGATGCAACTTATGATGGAACCAGAGAGAGACTGGTCAAAAGCGAGGGCGTAGGCAATAGCCTGAGCGTCTGCCGGTTCTACAGGTCGTGCAGGCACGTGCAGGCTCCGCCGCACCCGCCCCCATCGCTGTTCGATCACATCGGACTTTTGATCGAGCAGCCCGTGCAGGTTTACGTCGAGCAGCCGCGCCGTGTGTTCGGCGCGTTCCAGATACCGGCTCATCCAGTAAAGACTGTCAGCGACACGAGAAAGCATACGTTTAGCGGGGAAAGAAGTACAACAGTGATGAGATCCTGTGCGGATGGGGCGCGTTCAGCCGGCCAGCACCCAGGTATCCTTGCTGCCGCCGCCCTGCGAGGAATTCACGACAAGCGACCCCTTGCGCAGCGCCACCCGCGTCAGGCCGCCCGGCGCAATCCGGACGCTGGAGCCTGCCAGCACGTACGGGCGCAGGTCCACATGGCGCGGGACGATCTTGCCGTCAATGAAGCTCGGCGCACAGGAAAGCGAAAGGGTCGGCTGGGCAATGTACTGGCGCGGGTTTGCCAGGATGCGCTGCCGGAAAGCCTCGCGCTGCGCGTGCGTACTGTGCGGCCCGATCAGCATCCCGTAGCCGCCCGACTCATCCACCGCCTTGACGACAAGCTCGTTCAGGCGCTCCAGCACATAGCTTCTGTCAGATTCATTTTCCAGCAGATAGGTCGGGACGTTGGGCAGAATGGGATCCTGGTCGAGGTAGTACCTGATGATGGCAGGCACGTAAGCATACACCGCCTTGTCGTCAGCGATGCCGGTGCCGATGGCGTTGGCCAGCACGACATTGCCTGCCCGGTAGGCATTGAAGAGGCCGGGAACGCCCAGGGTAGAACTGGAATGGAAAGGAATGGGATCTACATAGTCGTCGTCGATGCGGCGGTAGATGACATCGACGCGCCGGGGGCCGGCTGTGGTCCTCATATAGACCCTGTTGTTATGAACCAGCAGGTCGCGTCCCTCGACCAACTGGATACCCATCTGCCGCGCCAGAAACGCATGTTCGAAATAGGCGGAGTTATAAACGCCGGGGGTCAGCAGCACGACCGTCGGTTCCGGGTGTGCGTGGGGCGCCAGTTCCTGAAGCGTCGCCAGCAGCATATTCGAGTAATGGTCAATGGACCGGATCGGGTAATGCTGGAACAGCTTCGGGAAAATATTGCGCATCACCTGACGGTTGCTGAGCATATACGAGACGCCGCTCGGCACGCGCAGGTTATCTTCCAGCACGGCAAATTCCCCATCAGGCAGGCGCACCAGGTCGATTCCGGCAATCGATACGTATCGGTCGTCGGGGACATGAACCCCCTGCATCTCGCGGCGATAGTGCCTGCAGCTAAATACCAGCCGGCGCGGAACGACCTGATCGGAGAGGATTTTACCGGCGCCGTAGATATCCTTCAGGAACAGGTTCAGGGCGGTGATGCGCTGTGTGAGCCCGCGTTCGATCCGGTCCCACTCCTCAGCGCTGATGATACGGGGCAGGATGTCATAAGGGAATATCTTCTCCGTCCCTTCTCCATGCCCGTAGACGGTAAAGGTGATGCCCTGATGGAGAAAAGCCTGGTCTGCCGCGCTCTGGCGGAGCATGAGTTCGTCTGCCGAAAGGTCCTGCAAACGCCGGTGCAGGCTCTCGTAATGCGCACGCGGCATCCTGTCCGACGCGAACATCTCATCGTAGGCGTCAGACAGGGTATATTTGGAGAACAGCAAATGCTGAATGGGAGCAGGAAGCGCGGAAGACGCCAGTGCGGAAGAGAGCATAGGCACAAACGTATATTGCCGGAATGATAAATGACCGCTCCAAATATATTAAACGTATCTGATATTTCTCCAAATTAATTAAAACGTATTACTTTTTAATCCTAATTAATTATGGATGGACGGTTTGAAAGCGCCGCATGACAAGCCATTCTTGCGGAACGGGATCCGGCTGTCATGCCTGCCGAGACGTTGCAGAACAGCTATGACTTCCAGACAACACTGGAATCTAAAGGCTGCGTTTTTGATAGGCATCATTTCTCGGTCCCGCACCGGGATGATGCCACGGAAAGTCAGTAGCGCCGCCGGTTCCGGAGAACCGCGTCGAGCGAGTAGCGTCCGGCCCCGGCCAGCAGGTAAAACAGGGCAATGACGCCAAAGAGCAAGGCTTTCTCGCGCTCGCCGAAGGGGCCTCCGGCGTGGGCCAGAAAGAAAGCGACTGTCATGTTGATAACGATGAGCAGGGCGGCGGGACGAGTGAGCAAGCCCAGGGCAAGCAGGAAGCCGCCTGCCACCTCGGCTGTCGCCGATAGCCAGGCGAACAAGAGCGGCGCCGGAAATCCAAATCCTTCCACGTTTGAGATAAACCCTTCCGAGGGCGGTATTTTTCCCAGGCCATGCGCGAGCGCGAGCGCCAGCCCTGCTGTGACGCGCAAAAGCGCCCGCCCAGCCCCGGCAACCTGCGAATTGAGAATAGCGCCTTCAAACAAGATGTTTTTCTGCCTCATCATGTGTTACCCCTCTGTTCTATATTGGCGACAAGTCGGGTCTGAAAACGGTTCTAAAAAGAATAAGGCTCCGTGAGTGACGTGAAAACGTTGATATGTTGAAGCATGGCATCGGGTTTCAATAGCTTGCGCCGCGCCCGTTACATCTGTAACCGTACAGGTTGGACAGGAGAAGCAAAAACTTATCCAGGCGCCTGAAGTTGACGCCCTTCTGCGTGCATTCCTGCAACGCAGGCCCGGCAGGGAAGCGACTGCGGGTAAAGTAATCCTTCTTCCTGTGTGCTGATCCAGTTTTTATGAACTCATTGATAAAAGGCAAAGAACGGAAGATCATCATTCCCAGCGAATCCTACGCGGCAGATCAGGCAGCGGCAGAACTGGAAGAGCCGGTATCCGAGGAGGGGTTGCGTGAAGCGATGGACACATCGCGGCGGGGAGCACCTTCCGCCGGAGAAGCTGTTAGCGACATCTTCTCCACCGACGAGATCTTTCACCGGTTGATGGCTACCGCCGACGAAGAGTTCAGCCGCTCGTCGCGGCTGCTGTTTCTCAGTGGGCTGGCGGCAGGGCTTTCCATAGGGCTTACGTTTCTGGCCCGCGCTACGCTCTACGGGCTGTTGCCGGAGGATACGACGGGCCTCGTCGGAAATCTGCTCTATCCCATTGGATTCATCTTTATCGTGCTGGGGCGCTACCAGCTTTTCACCGAGAACACCCTGACCCCGGTAACGCTGGTGCTGACGCGGCTGGCAAGCCTGCCCGGCCTACTGAAGATCTGGGGCCTTGCCTATACCGCCAACCTGACGGGGGCTACGATTGCTGCGTTTCTCTTTTCCCGGACGGACATTTTCGACGCCACAACTGCCGCCGCCGCCTATCAATTCGGCGAGCACGCGCTGGAGATGACCTGGAACGGCCTCTTTTTCAAGGGCGTCGTGGCCGGGTGGATGGTGGCCGGCATGGTGTGGCTCACGCACGCCGTACGTGATGCCGTAACCCGCTTCTTCATCGTTTACCTCACGATGTATCTGGTGCCGTCGGTGGGATTATTCCACTGCGTCATCGGAGCCTGCGAAATGGCTTACTTCGTTTTTGAAGGGGGCGCGACGGTATCGGAGGCGCTTGTCGATTTTCAGATCCCCGTGACGCTCGGCAACACCGTGGGCGGCGTACTTTTCGTCGCGCTGCCGAACTACTTCCAGACGCGCGGCGAGCGTTTTCGGGAATGGGAGCGCCTTTCGTGGCGGAAGTGGTTATGGGGAAGCATCGACAAGGGCCGCATCCCGCCGGAGCACAGCAGCTCACTGGAGTAGCCGGAAGGGGATTTCATCCCATACGACCCCACGTTCTTCGGGCGCAGGCCTCATTCATCATTTCCTGCGTTGTCCGCGCACGTAGGCCGAAGACTTTATCGTGAAGTTGGAAGCCAATAACTTGCTTCTCTGTAAACGTTGATATTACTTATAGATTGGAGGATAGCGCCGCGATGAGATGCGCGTTCCATCTTCCGTTTCGGCAGGCATGAGGCAGAGGGGATAACGTTTGCACCGACGACCTCTGCACGCGCTCGTTCCGGAACGTCTACTACAACGAATTTCACAGAGGTACAGATGGCATCTGCTACGGAAGGGCTTTCAAGGCGTTTGTTCATGCAAAAGGGTTCCAGGACGGCAGCGGGGTTGATGGCAGGGGCGCTTGCGTTCCCGCAGTTTCTCAAGGCTGCCGCTTCTGCGCCGGGCGAAGGGATGCGCTTTGGACTGGTAACCTACCAGTGGGGCCGCGACTGGGACTTGCCCACGCTGCTCCGCAACTGCGCGCGCGCCGGGGCCTACGGCGTCGAACTGCGGGTCGAGCATGACCACCGCGTCGATCCGAGCCTGAACGCGCGGCAGCGCGAGGAAGTGCGGCTCCGGTTCGAGAACAGCCCGGTCGAGCTGGTCGGCTTCGGAACGAACTATGCCTTTCATTACGCCGACAAGGATCAGGTTCGACAGGAAATCGAAGGAGCCAAAGCCTATGTCCGGCTTTCCCGCGAGGTAGGCGGCAGCGGCGTCAAGGTGAAGCCCAACGGGTTGCCGGATGGCGCGCCGGTCGAGCAAACCATCGAGCAGATCGGGCAGGCGCTCAACGAACTGGGACGCTTCGCCGAGGACTTCGGCCAGGAGATTCGCGTGGAGGTGCATGGCGAAAAAACGCAGAACCTGCCCGTCATGAAGCAGATCTTCGACGTGGCGACCCATCCCAACGTCGGCGCTTGCTGGAACTGCAACCCGCAGGACCTCGAAGCGCCGGGACTGGCGCACAACTTCAATCTGATAAAGGACCGGCTTGCCCGAACCGTACACGTCCGGGAGCTTGATGATAAGGATTATCCCTACCAGCAGTTGTTCAGCCTGCTCTCCGGCATTGGCTACGAGGGCTGGATCCTGCTGGAGGCCCGCACCGAACCGATGGACCGGGTGCAGGCGCTGGCTGAACAGCATCGGCTCTTTGAACAGATGGTCCCCGGCAGTCAGGCGCAGGCCGGTTAGCTGCTGTTTTTCCGTCAATTTCAATCATATCCACACAACATAGAAGCGTATACCATGAAAGAGACAACAGGACTCTCACGCCGTGACTTCCTGAAACGCACCGGGGCCGGCATTGCGGCAGCCGGGGTCGCGCCGGCTTTCGTGCCGAAAAGCGCCTTTGGCGCCGCCGACCGGGTCAACCTGGCGATCATCGGCATCCACGGGCAGGGCGGCGGCCACATCAACGGCTTCGGCAAGCTGGAAAACGTGCATATCAAAACGATCTGCGACGTGGACGAAAACCTGTTCCCGGATCGGGTAAAAGAGATCCAGAACGATTTCGGCTACGCGCCGGGCACGGAGTACGACATGCGCCGCGTGTTCGATGACCCGGAGATCGACGCCGTCACGTTTGCCACGCCGAACCACTGGCACGCGCTCGGAACGATCTGGGCGGTGCAGGCCGGCAAGCCGGTGTACGTCGAGAAACCTGCCTCCCATGACCTGTGGGAAGGCCGGCAGATGATCAACGCGGCGCGGGCCAATGACGCAATCGTGCAGGTGGGCTTCCAGAACCGCTCGCGCACCAACACACGCGCCGCGATCAAGCTGCTGCACGAAGGCGGCATCGGACACGTCTACATGGGGCGCGGGCTGTGTTTCAAGCCCCGTGCGGACATCGGACGCTACCCGGACGGCCCCATGCCGGACAGCGCGGATGCCTTTTACCTGCGCCGCGACGGATCGGGCAAAGGCCCGGCCTATACCCGCGCGTATCTCGAAAAGGTGCATTACGACAACTGGATCGGGCCTGCCCGCGAGCGCCCCTTCAACCCCAACCGCTTCCATTACAACTGGCACTGGCAGTGGGAATACGGCAACGGCGACACCGGCAACCAGGGGCCGCACCAGTTCGATGTCGGAAGGTGGGGTTTGAACAAGAACGAATACCCCGTCAAGGTGAAGTCGGTGGGCGGTTACTTCGCCTATGATTCGGCGCAGAACACGCCGAACACGCAGACGACCCTCTTTGAATACGCCGACGGCACGATCTTCGAGTTTGGAACGCGCGGGCTGTTCACGAACGCCGAAGGCGATGTCCGGATCGGCAACATCTTCTACGGCAGCGACGGCTGGCTGGAGATCGACGCCGAAGGCAACTGGAAGACCTACATGGGTCCGAAGGGCGAACCCGGCCCTGACTCCTCGAACATCAATACGGCAGAGGAATCCAACGCCCTGAGCGTCGTTGGCTCCGGTTCGGGAGGGCATTACAACAACTTCGTCAGCGTCGTTCGTTCCGGCAACAAGTCGGATCTGACGTGCGACATCGAGGTGGGGCATCTTTCCAGCGCCCTGGCGCACCTGGGCAACATCTCGTACCGCGTGGGCCGGGAGTTGATGTTCGACGGGCGTGAGGAACGGTTCGTCGGGGACGAGGAGGCCAACGACCTGCTCCGCCGCGATGTGTACCGGGCGCCGTACACCGTGCCGGACCTGAGTTGATCGGTTCGCAGGGGTGTTTCAGGGAGGTTAATGCAACAGGGGCGCAGGGTTTTCCTTGCGCCCCTGCCTGTTCCGGGAGGCGTTATTCGGCGGCTCCGGCCAGCGCTTCGTAACGCTGCCGCATCTGCTCCAGGACAGGGGCGTATTCGGCAAGTCCCGCCAGGTTGACAGTTTCATGCGGGTCCTTTTCGAGATCGAAAAGCTGCTCATACACCGGCTCCTGATCCATGTAGCGCAGGTATTTGTACCGCCCGCCGGCGACCCCGTCGGAGCGCGGGATCAGCGGGTGCAGGAACAGGTGCTCGAACAGGAAATCCTCCCGCCAGTCGGCAACTTCTTCGCCGCGCACGAGCGGCATCAGGTTTTTTCCTTGCATCTGCTGCGGCGCCGCAACCCCGGCCAGCGCGAGAAAGGTGGGCGCCAGGTCGATGTTGAGCGCCGGTTCGGAGCGCGCCTGCCCCCGGAGCGCCGCCGGCAGGCGCGGGTCGTAGACGAGCAGCGGCACGCGGATGGATTCCTCGTAGCCGTACCATTTGCCTGCCAGCCCGTGCTCGCCGAGGAAAAAGCCGTTGTCGCCCAGGTAGACAATCACCGTGTTGTCGTCATAGCCAAACCGCCCCAGGGCTTCCCGGATCTGCCCGACGACCACGTCGATGCCCGTGATCAGCCGGTAGTAGCCTTTGACCGAACGCTGGTACATCTCCGGCGTGGCGAAGCGGATCTGCCAGCGCCTCCGCGCCTCTGTGCTGTCGGATCGGAGAAAATCAGGAAGCTGCGCCAGGTAAGCAGGGGCGGCCGTCTCCGGCGGCGGGATCACCGCATCCTGATACAGCTTTTCGTAAGCCGGGTCGTAGACAAACTGGCGGGGGTCCTGATCCTGCACATGGGGCGCCTTGAAGCTGATCGACAGGCAGAACGGGCGCCTTTCGGGCGCCTTTTCCAGAAACGCGACAGCCTGCCGCCCCATCAGGCGCGTCAGGTGTATCGGTTTGCCGTTCTCGTCCGTCGTTTCGTACTCCGGCTGTCCGGGGAGGCCATGCCAGACATCGAAGGCATCCTCCGGCATATCCGCCCCGACGCCGTACTTGCCGATGAACCCGGTCCAGTAGCCGGCCTGCCGCAGCAGGAGCGGGTAGGTTTGCGCCAGCGCCTCCGGGGTAAAGTCAGTCCCGAAGTCGAGGATGCCGTGACGGCGCTCGGGAAGTTGCAGCCGCGCGATTACGTGGAT
>CBDUBU010000137.1:0-10529 GCA_965365465.1 uncultured Rhodothermaceae bacterium | reverse complement strand
ATGCCCGATTTTTCACGCGGTACTCGGCTTCCATCGACTGGCGATTATCCACCTTTTTCCGCCGCCGGTTGCTGCCGAACGCCCTGGACCTGCGCCTGTCGGCAGCCACCCACACGGGCGCACTGCCTTTCCAACGCTACGGCATTGTAGAAGCCCGTCTCGGGCCGTATGGTCCCTTTGGCTCCCTGCGCACCCTCACGGGCCGGCCCTACGAAGGCGACCGTCACCTCGCGCTTTTCTGGGAGCACAATTTCCGAACCATACCTTTTGAAGCTCTCGGTCTCTATGGCGCTGCCCGGCGCGGGTACAGCCTGATCGTTCACGGCGGCCATGCCGCCACATGGGTTTCACAGAACGACTACGGGGGCGCCCGTTTTCCGGCCTACGTCTCCGGCGGCTTTCACCATGAACTTGGCGTGTCGTTGAGCGGCGTGCTGGGCCTTTTCCGGATCGACCTGACGACCCGCCTGGACGAACCAGCCCTGACCCTCGGTTTCGGCGCAGCGCGGCTGTTCTGACTCACCGGCGCCTGTGCAAAACAAGAAGAGCGGCGCTGCCTTTCAAGGCGCGCCGCTCTTTTTGCTTATTCCTTTCCGAATCCGGCTAGAGCAACAGGTTCATCGGCTCCTCCAGGTATTGCTGCACCGTAGCGAGGAATTGCGCTCCGGTCGCACCATCTACCACTCGGTGGTCGCAGGAGAGGGTGAGTTTCATGCGCTTTCCGGGAACGACCTGCCCATCCTTCACCACCGGAACATCACGGATCGCCCCGATAGCCAGAATACAGGCATTGGGCGGGTTGATGATGGCCGTAAACGTTTCGATGCCGAACATACCCAGGTTGCTTGTCGTGAAGGTCGAGCCTTCGTACTCTTCAGGCTGAAGCTGCTTGTTGCGGGCGCGTTCGGCCAGCGCCCGCGTCTCTTCGGCAATCTGCCCCATGCCTTTCTGATCTGCGTTCCGGATCACCGGCGTAATCAGACCTTCTTCCATAGCGACAGCGATAGCGACGTTCACCTGCCTGTAGCGCCGGATCTCGCCTTCCTTCTCCAGATACGAAGCATTCACCTGCGGATGCCGCCGGAGCGCCACGGCGCAGGCTTTGGTGATCAGGTCGTTAAAAGAGATCTTGGGCCGTTCCTGCGATTCCGCAAGCTGGTTCAATTGCGTACGGAATGCGATAGCCCCTTCCATATCCACATCGACAGTGAGGTAGAAGTGGGGCGAGGTATACTTGCTCTGGGAGAGTCGGCGCGAGATGGCTTTGCGCATCTGGGTGATCCGCACGGTCTCATAAGAAGCTTCCGGCTGCATCTGCGGCGCTTCGGCGGGCTTCGACGGCTCTTCTAGCTCTTCTTCCTTCCGAGGTTGCGGCTTCGGTTGGGGAGCCTCCGTCTCCGGGGCAGCCGCCGGGGGGTTCGCCACCATCGCCTCAATGTCGCGTTTCACGATTCTGCCTTCAGGCCCGGTGCCTTCTACCTTTGAGAGGGCAATGCCATGCTCGCTCGCCAGCCGCCGCGCAAGCGGGGAAGCCTTGACGCGGCCGTCATCGCCGGAATCCAGCGGCTCAGGCTGTTTCTTCTCAGAATCTGCTGCGGGGCGCTTCGGCTGCGGCGTGGAGCTTCCGTCGCCTCCCGGCGCCTCGGAAACCTCCTTTTCAGCCGCCGCTTCCTCCGCCTCAACAGCAGCCTCTGCTGTTTCAGCGCCATCGCCCCCTGCAGCCTGCTTGCTCCCATACTTTGCCAGAATCGAAGAAATATCTTCTCCTTTCTTGCCCAGCACGGCAATGAGCGAGCCGATAGGCGCTGCTTCTCCTTCCTGAATCACGCGCTTGAGCAGGACCCCGTCGTCGTACACTTCAAGGTCCATGGTCGCCTTGTCCGTTTCTACCTGTGCGATCACATCGCCGGATGCGACCTCGTCTCCTTCGTCGGCCAGCCACGCGACGAGCACCCCTTCCTCCATGGTGTCGCTCATCTTCGGCATTTCAACTGGTATAGCCATTCTCTTCGTTTCAAGAATAAAGGTTCAATAGGGTTTGGGTCCCAGCCTGCTAATTGACCAAGTCTACTTTACATAGAGCACACGCTTGCAAGCCTCAACGGCTTCCTCGGCGCGGGGCATATAATACTCGATCAGGTTCTTGGCATAAGGGGCCGGAACGTCTTTGGCCGTCACGCGCATTACGGGCGCATCCAGGTAGTCGAACGCACGTTCCTGAATCTGGAAAGCGATCTCGGAAGATATGCTGGCAAAAGGATTGCTCTCGTCGATGACCACGAGGCGATTCGTTTTCTTTACGGACTGGATGATCGTATCGATGTCCAGGGGGCGTATGGTACGCGGGTCGATGACCTCCGCGTTGTATCCTTCCGCAGCAAGACGATCTGCCGTTTCCAGGGCAACCCAGTAGCTCTTGCTATGCGCCACGATGGTCACATCATCTCCCTCCCGTGCTACACGGGCCTTGCCGATGGGGATGATATAATCCTCTTCCTCCGAAACCTCGCCGCGCATCCCGTACATGACCTCGCTCTCCAGAAAGATGACCGGATCGTCGTCGCGGATGGCTGATTTCAACAGACCTTTGGCATCGTCCGGGTTGGAGGGAGAGACAACCTTAAGGCCGGGGAAATAAGCGTAGAGGGCTTCAGTGGAGGTGTTGTGCGTGGCGGCAAGCTGCCCGGCTGCGCCGTTCGGACCCCGGAACACAATGGGCATCTTGAACTGGCCCCCAGACATGTAACGAATCTTCGCTGCGTTGTTGACGAGTTGATCGAAAGCGACGAACGAAAAGTTGAACGTCATAAACTCAATGATCGGGCGCAGGCCATTGAGCGCCGCCCCCACACCAAGTCCGGCAAAGCCGCTTTCGCTGATCGGCGTGTCGATTACACGCTTGGAGCCGAACTTGTCCAGCATTCCTTCGCTGACCTTGTAAGCGCCGTTGTACTCCGCGACTTCTTCTCCCATCAGAAAGACCGTTTCGTCGCGCTCCATTTCCTCCACCATCGCCTCGCGGAGCGCCTCACGGAATTGCAATTCTGCCATATCTATCTCAACATTGAAAAGTGGTTAATCTGTCTACCCTGTAACAGCGCGGCAAGGACGCCCTGGAGCGCCGCCGCATGGCTCAGGTTACCGGGTGAGGAAGGGGTAATCCTTCTGCGAATAGACATCCTGATAGATCGTCTCAATCGGCGGGTACGGGCTGTTCTCCGCGAACGTAACCGATTCCATCACCTCGTCCTTGACCTCCTCGTCAATCTGATCGAGATCCTCGTTTGAGGAAAGCTTGCGGTCGAGCAGATAGGCTTTGAGACGCAAGATCGGATCTTCATTCTTCTTGCGCTCGAGTTCCTCTTTGGTGCGGTACTTGCCCGGATCGCTCATGGAGTGACCCCGGTAGCGATAAGTCCGCATCTCAATCAGGGAAGGCTGCCCATTGCGCGCCATCTCGACGTGCTCCTTCATCGCCTTGTAAACGCTGAGAACGTCCATGCCGTTGACGAGTGCGCCGGGCAGATCATACCCTACCGCCTGCTTGTAGAAGTCAGGCTCCGCAGACGCCCGGTGAACTGCCGTGCCCATTGCATACTGGTTATTCTCGATGATGAGAATGACCGGCAGTTCGTAGAGGCCCGCCAGGTTGATGGCCTCGTGGAAAGATCCCTGGTTGACAGCGCCGTCTCCGAAGAAGCAGAGGCATACGCCGCCGGTCTCGCGATACTTGTGGGCAAAAGCAATGCCGACCCCGACCGGAATGTGGCCGCCAACGATGCCATGACCGCCGAAAAGTCCTTTCTCGGCGCTGAAGAAGTGCATCGACCCGCCTTTTCCTTTGGAGCACCCGTCGATCTTACCGAATAATTCGGCCATGCACTCGTTGGAACCCATCCCAAGCGCCAGCGCAATGCCGTGGTCACGGTAAGCAGTAATGACCGAGTCCTTGC
Organism: uncultured Rhodothermaceae bacterium; assembly: GCA_965365465.1. Lineage (GTDB taxonomy): Bacteria > Bacteroidota > Rhodothermia > Rhodothermales > DASSAV01 > CBDUBU01. Next base: position 6,576 of record CBDUBU010000137.1, on the reverse strand, counting down.
CGATTTCGAGGGCATAGGCGCTGCCGGTAGAGATGGCCTCCTGACCGATGTAGAGATGGAGGAATCCTGCGATCTTCTGCTTGCCGTACATCTGCGCGGCGCGCTCCTCGAAGCGACGCTGCAACAACATGTTGCGGTACATCTCCAACAACTGATCCTCAGTAAGCCCCAGTTCCTGATGGTCGTAGCTTTCAGCCTGGTAAGTCTTAAAGGAAACTTCGACCTTTATGTTTTCAGGAATCCTGACGGCCTGACCGTTCGACTCCTCCTTGCGCTTCACATCCGCATTCTGCTTTTCTGCCTCCACGTCGGCGGCAGTTTCTTTGCCTTGAGCGGTCGGGCTAGGCTTCTTCACTTTCTTCTTATCCGTTTCGCTGGCCATGTTGCTCTATCGATTAAGTGATTCTTGCATCAAAAACATCTTCCCTGCTTTGACAGGCGTTCCCGTAAGGCGCCAGGCCGGCGCCAATGCCCGGCCTGGCGCCGGGGATAGCTTTGGTTTTATCCCGTGCGCTGCCTGTAGTTTCACAGGAGCTTCAAAGTAAAGCTTCAGATCAGACGAATTAACTGGTTATTAATAGAGGAAAGCCTGTTGCCGCGTGCGGCGCAGGGAAAAATGATAAGGTACGAATAAACAGGCTTTCGCGTCTTTATTTTTGCTATGGTAAACCTGTCCAAAAGCAATGAGAGCTGCTTTTCCGAACCATGCTCTCTCGAAATGATGCAAGGTCTACCCTCATTTCCGTACTCAGGCAGCGCAACGAGTGGTTTAAATTTGAAGTTTACGCCGTTCCTTTTGCAGTTTTCTGCTTTTCCGGTTAGTTTTTCTGGATTCCACTCTTTGCTATCGTACAGGACACCGTCTACCGACTGCTACTTCGTTGGCCGAAACAAACTCCCTATCTTCCGAAGCTTCCGGGCGCTCCGTGGTCATTATCCCGACCTATAACGAGGCTGAAAACATACAGGCCGTAGTCGAACAGATCATGCACCTGCCCGGCGAGATGACGGTGGTGGTCATCGATGACGCATCTCCCGATGGAACTGCTGCGCGGGTGCGCGAGGCACAGCAGCAATACCCCGGACGCATCAGACTTATCGAACGAAAAGGCAAGCTCGGCCTCGGCACTGCTTACATTACCGGGTTTCACGTTGCACTGGAACAGGGCTTCGACTTTGTCTGCGAAATTGACGCGGACCTTTCCCATAACCCGGCAGACCTTCCCAGGCTCATTGATCCGGTGCGGCAAGGAAAGGCTGATCTGGTTATCGGCTCGCGGTATGTCGGCGGGGTGCGTGTCATGAACTGGCCCCTGAGCCGGCTGATCCTGTCCTATGGCGCAAGCATGTATACACGGGCCATTACCTGCCTGCCTATCCACGACGTGACGGCAGGGTTCAAGTGTTACCACCGCCGCGTGCTGGCCGGCATCAACCTGGACCGCGTGAAGTCGAACGGGTACTCATTTCAGGTGGAAATGAAATACCGGGCCTGGCGGCAAAGCTTCAGGTTGCTGGAAGTCCCTATCGTTTTTACAGAACGCACCGAAGGCCAATCCAAGATGAGCAAAGCCATCGTCCGCGAAGCAGCCCTGAAGGTCTGGGAACTGCGCGCCCGCGACCTGATCGGTCGCCTGTGAGTTTTTCCTTCCAACTCCGCATTTAATTTGTCCATAAACACCTACACACCGAACAAGAGACTTCTTATGCCGGACTACCAGCACCTGACGCCTCCCACTGAGGGAGAGACCATCACCATGCAAAACGGCGCCCTTCACGTGCCGGACCATCCCATCCTCCCATTCATCGAAGGCGACGGCACAGGACCCGACATCTGGCGGGCCTCCCGAAATGTGTTCGACGCGGCCGTCGAGAAGGCTTATGGAGGCAAGCGGAAAGTGGTCTGGTTTGAGGTATTAGCAGGTGAAAAGGCCAAAGAAACAGTGGGCGAGTGGCTCCCGGAAGACACCCTCACGGCCATAGACCATTACCTCGTAGCCATTAAAGGCCCGCTCACCACGCCCGTCGGCGGCGGGATTCGTTCGCTCAACGTCGCCCTGCGGCAGCAGCTCGACCTGTATGCCTGCGTGCGTCCGGTTCGCTATTTCAGCGGCGTCCCCTCGCCGGTCAAACAACCTGAAAAGGTTGACATGGTGATCTTTCGGGAAAACTCGGAGGACATTTATGCCGGGATCGAGTACCGGAGCGGCACGCCGGAAAACGAGAAACTGATCCGGTTTTTGCAAGATGAACTGGGCGCTTCCACGATCCGGTTTCCCGAATCGAGCGGGATCGGGGTCAAGCCCATTTCGGAAGAAGGGACCAAGCGACTCGTTCGCGCCGCCCTGCGATACGTTGTGGAAAGCGGTCGCAAAAGCCTGACGCTGGTTCACAAGGGCAATATTATGAAGTTCACCGAAGGCGCCTTTCGGGACTGGGGCTACGAGATCGCAAAGGAGGAGTTCGGAGCTGAAGAGTTCGGCGGTGGGCCGTGGAGCCGGCTGCCCGGCGGCTCGGTGGTCAAGGATGTCATTGCTGATGCCTTTCTCCAGCAAATCCTTACCCGCCCGGATGAATACGACGTGATCGCAACAATGAACCTCAACGGCGATTACATTTCCGACGCCCTGGCTGCGCAGGTCGGCGGCATCGGCATCGCGCCGGGAGCCAACATCAACTATGTCACCGGACACGCGGTCTTTGAGGCCACCCACGGAACAGCCCCCAAGTATGCGGGCCAGGACAAGGTCAACCCCGGTTCCGTCATCTTGTCGGGGGAAATGATGTTTCGTTACATGGGCTGGAACGAAGCGGCCGACCTGATTATCTCATCGCTCGAAAAAACCATCTCGCAGAAACGGGTAACCTATGACTTTGAGCGCCTGATGGAGGGCGCTACGTTGCTCAAAACAAGCGAGTTTGGCGCTGCGATGGTTGAAAACATGGACTGAGGTTGAAGCTCATTGATCTGGCTCTCTCTGCCGGCGCGAATCTCTAGTTAAGCATCTGCTTCATAATCGTAACGCATCTGTAAATTACGGAAAGAAACAAAAAATGCTGGAACTGCCCCGCCGCAGGAAGACTCTAAGGGCTGTGTGATGAGGGATGGAGGATCGCACAAGCTCAAGAGAAGCTGTGCGAATCTGCAGGGCTGTGCGGAAAACGCCGGCAGGGGTAAAAACCCTTGCCGGCGTTTTCTTTTTGTCTGGTTTTGCAACGCTACCCTTCCAAGCGTAACCCGACGTTTTGCACGACAGACGCTCTCTGCCAGTCAAAAACGCCTTACGTTCCACCGCCAGACAATCCTGCAAACGGGAGATCTCTCATATTCATTTATAGGGCGTTAACCTTCGGTTTGGAACGACGAGCGCGGGGGCCGTAGCCCACCCTTTGGCCTGACCTCTGTTTAAAAGGGGAATCATCTCTATAAACGGCAAAAGCCCCGGTGCGCACTGCGCACCGGGGCTTTTTACCTTTCAGAACATTCTCGCACCAGGCGAGAAGCTTACTTCACCAGCGTCATACGACCGGTCTGAACCTTGACCTCGTTCTGCATCTTCGCGGTTACGCGATAGAAGTAGGTGCCGGAGGCCAGATCGGAAGCATTGATCTGGATGGCCTGATTCACACCCGCCTGCATCGCACGAACCGGAACGGTCATCACGCGGCGACCCAGGATGTCGACGACTTCGATGCTGACCTGAGCGGCGCTCGGCAGGTCGAAGGAGATCGACGTGGAGGGGTTGAACGGGTTCGGGTAGTTGCCCTTGAGCGCGAACTCGCCAGGCAGTTCCACTTCGCCCTCGACATCAGTGACGACATCAGGCATGATAACCTGACCATTCGCCGTGACGAGGATGGCGGTTGACCCGTTGTCATTGACCACAACCATCGTGAGTGCGTCGCCCGTGAACTGACCGAGTTCTGCGCGAACCACGTTCAGCGACGAATCGGCTGCGTCGTCAACCAGCTCAAAGTTATACACCGTGGGCTGGAAGGGCACGTAGCTCGAGTAGCCGGCGAACTCCAGGTTGTTGAACGGAACCGTCTGTGCGTCGAAGTCAACGATGTCGAGCAGTTCAACATCCATGTCAGCATTGACGGCAACGATCTCAACGCGATCCTCATTGCGGGCTTCCATGCGCGCATTCGGGATCACAACCGGGGTCAGACCATCTTCGCCAAGCGCGGCAACAACGATGTAGTTCTGCATCGGCTCCAGCTGGAGCTTGCCGGAGAACAGCGTGCTGTCGCCTGCCATGATCTCAACGTCCACACCACCTACCGTAGCAGGGATGTTCAGGAACGGCGTTGCTTCGCCGAACTGGAAGTCGTTGCGTGCGATCACGCCAGCCACTTCCACTGATACGGCGACGCCCGGAGCAGCGTGGATCAGCTGCACCTTGGCAACGTCAGTCGTGTTGCCCGGCGTGTTGATCGGGTTGATGAACTGGTCGGTCGCAACGGCGAAGTACTGGCACTCCTGCACGTCAACGCCTTCCTGGACGACGTTCGGTACGCCGTTGATGAAGTCATTGAGCAGTGCGGAGAAATCGTCCGGATCGCTCGGCTGGATGTCATAGACACCCGCGAGGCGCGGCTCGAAATCGCCAGGCTCGCAAGGCAGCTGCACGATGCGCAACTGACCGATGTCACGTACGCTAGCAATCGGCAGGAAGTCGCCGATGATGCGGATGTTCGGGTCCTCCGAAGGTACGCGGTCGAACTCTACCTTGTAGAAGTAGTCGCCGAGCACGTTCAGGTTGAGCGCCCGCGGCCCGGCCGGGGTCTCTACCGAGAAGGGCACGAAGTCTTCCAGCATCTGCTGTACGGTGTCGCTGGAGGCAGTCAGCAGCGTAACGTCTGCCACCGAGGTCCGGCCCAGCGTAGAGAACTGCAGCACGAGCGGAGCGAATACGGTGCGGTCGATGACCGACATGGTATCCGACTCGGCGCCCACCGGGAAGTAGTACCCGCTGAACACGTTGCCGCCCGTTGCGTTGCCCATGCTGACGCTGCGCTCGACGGTGCCGTCAACGTAGCTGTCGCGTGAGCCAAGCTCGATCACGTTGCCGCCTTCGCCGTCCAACTGAGGACGGTTGAGGGCTGCGCCGCCTGCCGAGAGGTCGTCGAAATTCGTGTTGAGAATCTTGACAACGTACTCACCCTGGCGCGTGTCGATCAAGCCGATCTGGAGGCGAAGCTCGCCGATCGTGTTGAGCCACATATCGCTCGAGAGCACGATGCCGCCTTCGCCGCGCATCAGCACGTCTTCAAAGAAGGCATCCGGGTCCTGGCGGTGCATCACCGTCTGGGTGGAGTCGCCTACGAAGCCGACCGTACCGATCAGACCGAACGGAGCGTTCGTGAAGAACTCGTTCGGGCGGTCAGCCGTACCCTGGAAGTCATAGTCGCCGCCCACCATCAGATCGCCATTGGCGAGGATGAAGCGGTTGCGCTGTGCTTCCGGCGTGCCACGGTCTGCATAGACCATGAAGTCGTCGGCAACGTTGATCTCTGACCAGAACGTCGTGGTGACGAGGTTGACTACCCGTGTGCGGAAACCGCCATTGAAGTAGCCATTCGTGCTGCCTGAGCCGAGCATGAAGTCGTCGCCGACGTTGATGACGCTGGCGTTGGCGAAGAATTCGCCGGCCTGCTCGGTGAAGCTATCCGCGATGTCCAGCGTCTGAACCGAGAAGAACTGGACGCCGTCAAACGAGGTGTTGCCGGCCATCTGTACTTCACCGGCAAGCTGCGTGTAGCCGCCGAGCACTTCGATCACGTCAAGGCCGTCGCCAAACATCACGCCGTTCGTGCTGTTGGCATCGGTCACCGTGAAGTCACCCAGGACCGTAACCTGATCCAGGAAGAACTGCGGGCCAACCGAAGGCAGCGCGATGCCCATGGCATCAAAGGTCACCATCTTCGGATCCGTAGCTGCGGTGCTCGTACGGTTCACTTCAACAGCCGGGAATTCGTACGCGAGTACGCCCGTACCGTTGGCTGCATTGTACCACGTGTTGAACATGACATCCGTGCGACGGGTGCCGATGAACTGCACCAGACCCGTTCCCGGAGCCTGCATACCGAGCGAATCGGCAGCCGTGCCGTCGGTCAGGGCGCCGCTGGCGTCGCTGTCCGTATTGATCTCTACGATCGTGTCAACGCCGTTGACTGCGTTAACCTGCAACACCGTGCCGTTCACATCCAGCGTACCGTCCTGAACCATGATGTCACGGTTGGTGCGGAAGATGTCGGCGGAGCGCAGCATAATCGGAGCCTGGTTGGCAACCGTCACGTCGAGAATGACGTTCGGGTAGCGGGCTACCGACGGCCATTCGAGGCTGACTTCGCGCTCGGTGGTGTTGATGTACTGCAGGTTGATGCCGTCTTCGCCGGCCAAGTAGGCGCTGTTGCCATTGCCCGTGGCGGCTACGGTCGGGAACACGACATCGCCGAGGTTCGGCGCAATGCCGCGCACGATCAGCGAGCCATCGCCGATCTGGACGGTCATCGACTCGACAACGCCCGCGTTCGGGGTGTCGGTGCCGTTGTCGATATCCAGGAAGAGGC
>CBDUBU010000136.1:0-10564 GCA_965365465.1 uncultured Rhodothermaceae bacterium | reverse complement strand
TGGAACGCAAACGCACCCACGACGACGGCCTCGACCCGCTGAGCGATCCGACGGCAGGCCGCCGAATTTCCCGCGTGGAAGCTCGGCGGCCTGACCAATGATGTAAAAAGCTGTAGGTGTGGGGATATACCTCTGAGTAGAGCCGCCTCAAGAGGCTGGCAGGAAAGTCCTGCTGCTACCTACGAAAACGCGACAATGCGCAGCATCAGTTAAGTGTGAGTTCCGACGTGCAATTGGGGCACCGTGTCGCTTCGACCGGAATGTCGGAAATGCAGTAGGGGCACTTCTTGATGCTGGGAGCAACCGGTTCCGGTGTTTCGTCCGGGCGTTTCAGCTTGTTGATGTACCGGATCAGCAGAAACACGGCAAAGGCAACGATCAGAAAGCTGATGACCGTGTTAATGAACATGCCGTAGTTGAGCGTAACGGCTCCGGCTGCCTTTGCAAGTTCCAGCGAGGCATACGGGCCGGGTTCCGCTCCCTGTTTCAACACGATGAACAGGTCAGAGAAGTCTACCTCTCCGATCAGCAGTCCGAGCGGAGGCATTAACACATCGTTTACCAGCGACTGTACGATAGTCCCGAACGCAGCGCCGATGATGATGCCTACGGCCATGTCAATCACATTGCCCCTGACTGCGAATTCCTTGAACTCTTTCAGCATGGCGGCCTCATGGTGGGGGATCGAGGATGAGAAACAGGATGTTAGCCTAATCCACTCGGATGCACAAGCAGAAAACAAATTTTGCGTAGAAATAACTACCTGAACCGGTTTTTATCTTCCTTATGATCGGTAGCGCGTCAGAATTCCTGAACGATCTTTGTACAGTCCCGTCTTTTCAAGCTCCTCCAGAAGATGCCAGAGCGTGTTGCGCAGCGTCCATGCCTGTTCCGCCAGCACTTCCAGTTCTTCCGGCGTAACGTGTTTCATCCCGATATCCAGTCGGTTCTGCTTGAATCGGAACCGGGCAACGGCCATGTCCCGGTCCTGCGAACCTACCAGATGGGTTGCAAAAACAGCCTGGTTGCGCTTTTCCTCCAGTTCGGAGATCTCCTTTATCAGCGCATCGAACGTTTTGCGCGTCGTGGCATCCAGTTTCGGCTCGTATGCCGTCGCGCCCATTGCGTCCAACTGGTATTGGAGCGACAGCATCCCCAGCAGTCCCTTTGATTTGATATAGCCGCATTCTAGCAGGAAGGCATTGCAGAGGGCCACGGCAGCTTCCAGTTCTGCAAAGGCCGCTGTCATGCGTCCCATGGCAAGGTAATATTCGTCTCTGGATTCCATTTCAACGCTCGTCTTTTAACGACAAACTAAGGCTGTGCCTGTGCCGCTTCAATGGGCCGCGTTCTCTTGCAGCGCTTTCTGCTGCTTCGGCGTGTGAGAATCTCATGAATCAATCGTAACGTACCTGCAATGCAAGCGCTTCTAATTTAACGCAATATTATGGAAGCGATTTCTGCGCAGAAACATATGCAAACAATTTCGTTTGCGCCTCAGGCAACACAGGATGCCATGACGATCATACACACGTTCAATATAAATGAGCTTCTTATACGGTTATTACGTACAGTTGCGGGAGGTTTTCGAGAACCTTCAACAGCAGGCCTCGGCTTTTTCGGGGCTGTTGCAGCGCCGGGATCTGTGTCATGCGTGCGAGCGCCACACGGCCTGGGCTGTAGAGGCGGGATATTTCCGCTGCACCTCCTGCGGGCGAGACCCCGTAGAAGGAATGGACGTTTAGCGTCAGAGAGTGGATTCCCCTAACCATTGAGAAAAAATATGTCTGATAGATACTCCACCGTTGCGATGCCGCCAAAAAAACGCATCGCGCTGGTAGCCCACGATAACAAAAAAGCAGACCTGCTGGAATGGGCAAAATTCAACCAGGAGCCGCTTTCCCGCCACGAGGTGTTTGCAACCGGAACGACGGGCAAAGTGCTTGAACAGGAACTGGGCATCCCGGTTCACAAGCTCCAGAGCGGCCCGCTCGGCGGCGACCAGCAGATCGGCGCGCGCATCTCGCAGGGCGAGATCGATGTGCTCATCTTTTTCTGGGATCCTCTGGAGCCGATGCCTCACGATCCGGACGTGCGCGCCCTGCTGCGGATCGCCGTTGTCTGGAACATCCCGATCGCCTGTAACCGCGCCTCCGCCGACTTCGTCTTTTCGTCGCCGTTGATGGATGGCACGTATCTGCACCAGCATCCCGACTACGGGCAGTATGCCGGTCGGGGGCTTCCCGGCGAACAGGATGGGCCGAGAAGTGAGATTTTTCATGTGCAGGAGCAGGGGTAGCCTCCTGCGCAAATCAAAAAAGGGCGACCAGGGTTTCCGGTCGCCCTTTTTTTATCCTTTCAACGGCTTTCAAAAGGCAATGACCCCCTCGATCATAAGCCCGTTAAAGTTGCCTCCGTTGCGAATGTCGGTTCCGGGAAAGTCTTCGTAGTTCTGGTTTACGTATTCCACTTTCGCCAGGATGTTGGGCGTGACGAACCAGCCGCCGCCGACCTGAATCCGGTTCAGGGTTACGTCTGCGCCGCTGCCGATCATTTCGCCGCTTACCGTGTTGTATCGGGCTGCCACGTAAAGCTGCTCCTGCGGCAGGAAACGGTACACCGCCTCGGCCCCGTACTGATTCCACGTCCGCTCCGCCGTTTCAGACGCTGCGCGGCCTTTGGCTTGTTCGATAACGCCGAAAAGTTCGAGGCCGCCCAGTTTCACGAAAGGATTGACCATGAACGCCGTCACCTTATCGTTGAGCACCGGGCTGATGCGTCCGGAGGTGAAGTTCGACGAGATTGAAGCTTTTGTGTTTTCGAGCACCAGGTAATACCGCGAGCCTGCCCTGTCACCGGAATACAGTGTGTTGTTGATTGAGCTTCCGGTGGTGTATACCGATCCCGTCAGGCGGAAGCGAAGGTTGTCCGAAAACTGCCGGTCGAATCCGAGCTTGCCGTAGATTGAGGGCGAACGGTCATCCGGGCGGGTCACGTCGCCGCGAATCTCCCCGTCTGTCATGCCGACCATGCCGAGGAGGCCATTGTGCTGAACGTATAGCTCGGCCCCGATCTCCGTTGCGAAGGAATCCATGATGTAGTTCCCAACCAGCGGGTTGTACAGGGCATTGGCATTGTCCGTGCGGCGAAAATGCGTGTCGCCGTAGTTGACTTCAAAGTGCCCCACCCGAAGGGTAACGTAGTTGAAGAGGTTATCCAGCGCCTCGCTCTTGAACATCGGGAGTCGATCAACCTGAAGATAACCCGCTTTCACCCAGGTTTCCGGGTGATGCCGGGAGGAGAGGTAGGAAGTAAGATTGACGCGAATGCCCTCCGTGAGCTGTGCGTCCAGGAAAAGGCTTGCCGTAGCCAGATTGAAGCCCGGCCCGATCTCCATCAGTTGGTTCACGTTCGCATCGTCCCGTATCACTTCCTGGGCTGTGTTTTCGTGATCCAGCATCTGGAACTGCTGCGCAAAGGCCGCGCCCCATTTGAGTTTAAAGCCCTCGTAGGGCACAGTATCCAGCTTGGTTGTCTCAAATATGTTGATGCCGCGCTGGTCATACGGCCGGAAAAACTGAGGCCGGACGCTTGGCTGCGCCGTAGCGATCACAGGAAGCAAGGCTGGCAGCATCAGAATGGCGAGGAAACGCAGTTTGTACGTCATCTTGTGCATATCTTTTTCTGTAATGAGTTGAGTTATTAAGGAAAAACTGATCGCAGCCGAAAAGGCCGGACGATCCGCAGGCGCCTGAATCCATCAGGGCGTGCCCGTGTTGTGGCCGTGCGCTGGCTCTTCATCGGACAGGGCCAGATTTTCCGTGGAGGCCGCCACATCGAAGTGAACGGTAATGTCGTCTTTGGCCCTGACGAGGCCCAGCATGGCTATGGGCGGCTTCACGCCGAAGTCGGTCATCTTGACGGGGATACTGCCTCGAACCCGATAAGAACTGTCTGCTGTCTGTTGCCCTTCCGCATCGAAATTCAAGATGCGTTTCTGCCCGGCGATAATGATTTCACTCGTGGCCCGAATGGGGCGCCACCCGTCGTTTGTTGATTCCGACTGCAATAACTCGGCCTGAATGAGCCTGAATCGTATGTGCGGAAAGGCGCCGGCTTTCAGGGCTTCGTACATATCGGCGTTCATGCGGGAGTGGCCGCAGTCAAACGACGCAACCTCGATCGACAGTGCTGCTTCCACTTCTTCACCAACGGCTGAAGCAGCGCTTCGCATCGAACGGGCAGGCAGGGCGCCGCCCCCTTCCACATCCTCCGTCTCACAGGTGAAACGATTGACGTTCGAGGAACCGGAGATCCAGAACCGGCTGGGGGAATGTACTACAAAGCTCTCCTGCGCCATCACGCGACCGCTTCCCGGAACTGACAGCGCCGTGATAAAGAGCACGAAGCAGATTTTTTTGAGCCTTTTCATAGCGCCCTCTACCTCATTGATGTTCTACTTGTTTACAACTTCTTCCTGCCGGGTCTGCAATGACATCAAATTGAATCCTCACGCCTCGCCGACCTCGATGAGCATCTAACTATTTGTCACAACGACTTTTCAAAACCACGCACACCTTCGGGGAGGGCATCGTTTCGCTGGAAAAAGTAACGTACTGATATGCCGACTCTTGTCAGGAATAGCCTGTAAATACTGTAGGGGATTGATCTACAAGAGATGTAGGGGTTTTTCTTCCGCCCCCTGGTTTGCTTTTAAGCCTGTGAACGAGCGACTTCGCCCCTTACCGTGTTGCACCGGACTGCCAGGTAGGGCGAATCGGCTTCATGACGGGCAGAGGCATTGAGAAGGAGGCGCAAAGCCTGCCGAAGGATCTTCGAGGATTGCACAGGAGCTCCTTCGGCATGGCCGGCGCAGGAAGCTCATAGTCCGTAGAGAAACGGGCCATCCGGAAAGACATAATCCACATCCATAGGACGGCTCGATCTCAACCCCGGACAAAGAAATACAGGGTCATTCCAGTTCCTACGGCGATCACAAAGCGGCGGATGAGCAAGGGGTCGAGGCGGCGGGCCGCCGAGGCGCCGCCATATCCCCCGGCAATGGCCCCGGTCACCATTACCAGCGCCTGCGGCCACAGCACGGTTGCCGTCAGGATGAAGGTAACCACGGCAATGCCATTGATGGCTGTCGCGAGGCCGTTTTTCACGCCGTTCATGGTATGCATATTGTCCATGCCGGAGACGGAAAGCGCGGCCAGCATCAGGATGCCGATGCCGCCCCCGAAATAGCCTCCGTAGGTGGCAATGGCAAGTTGCGCCAGCAAACCCATAACGTTATAACGTTTTGACGTTTTCCGGTGTTCATGGTGATCCTTTGCAGGCGCTGGCTTGCCTCTGCGCCTGCGCGCCCGAATCCGGTTGAGGGCTGGCCCGCCGAAAGCGAAAAGCAGCGTCGCGCTGAGCAGCAGCCAGGGAATCAAGGCCCTGAAGGTTTCCTGCGGCGTGCCGAGCAACAGGCGCGCCCCGGCATAACCGCCGACCATGCTGACGATGCCGAGCGGAATCAGTCGCGGCCATTCCGATAGGATCTCTCTCCGGTAGGCGCTCGCGCTGGCAATGGATCCCGGCCACAGGGCGACCGTGCTGGTCGCGTTAGCCAGGATGGGCGGCACGCCTGTAAACAGCAGGGTGGGGAAAGTGAGGAAGCTGCCGCCCCCGGCTACGGAGTTGAGCGCGCCTCCGCCTGCTGCGGCAAGAAACAGCAGAACGGCGTGAACGAGGGTCATGAACCTTTTTCTTTCCAGGTCTCTGATTCCAGCCCGGCGGCGACCGGAGAACCCTGCAACAGGCGCGCCCCGCCGGAAAAACGGCTCAGTATACGAACCCCTGCTGATGAAGCCGCACCCGTCAGATGAAAATGGGCTGAGTTCTTTCAGGGCGCGGCAGCCTGAAGTCCGGCGCGGACAGATTGACCTGGCGCTGCCCTTGCGCTTTGCTTCCTGTAAGCGCGAACTTTCAGCGTTTCGCAGCCGGAAATCACCGTCCCGCGAAGCGCCCGAACCGAAACGACCGCCGCTTCATCGCTCATGTTTGGCGCTGCCTACAAAACAATAAAACGCCTCGTGCAGTCGCAGCCCGGAAGCTACAGGGACGAGATCGAACGCCAGACCTATATCATCACGTTGCAGCGGGTGTGGTTCTTCAGCATCGTGGGGCTTGCGCTCAACCTGCTGCTCTTTTACGTCCATGACCTGCCCATCTACATAGCCGGGCTGTGGGAAACCCTGCCCATCTACCGCAACGGGTTTATCTGGCGCATCATCGCCGTTTCCGGATTTGTCCTTTTCCTGCTTCTCTACAGAATCCTTGACATCTCGCCGGAAACGCAGGTGGGGCCTGTTCACCGGCGGCTAGCCGGCTCGTATGTCGCCTTTATTCTTCTGATCGGCGCGTCGCTGTCCCTCCTCAACCTGCCGGTTCTCTACGACATTTCCATATTTACGCTGGCTATGCTGATCGTAGCAGTGGCCTTTCACCTGCCGAACCGGCTGCGGTGGGCGCTCTATGTGATGTCCCTGGCGCTGCTGCTGGCAGGCATACACCTGCTGGGAGACGATACAGCCGGTCAGATCTCGCTCACCACCAATGCAGCGACCGTCGTGGTGATCGCCTTTGTGCTGGAACGAATCACCTATGCTTACCAGACCGGAAGCCTGGTCGGGACCCGGATCATCGAGGAGAAAAACAAGCAATTGGAAACTGCGCTCCGCGAACTCGAATTCACGCGGCGGCGGCTCGAAGAGGAGCACACGCGGAAAAGCATCGAACTCGACGATGCGCGGCAGCTTCAGGTTTCGATGCTGCCGCAGGATCTGCCGGCGCATCCGAACATCGACCTGGCGGTAGCGATGGAGACAGCTACGGAGATCGGCGGCGACTTTTACGATTTCCACGTCGCCCCGGACCACACGCTCACGTTTGCCATCGGCGATGCCACCGGGCACGGCGCGCAGGCAGGCGCCATGGTCACCGCCGCCAAGATCCTGTTTGCCGGGATGGTTGAGGAACCCGACCTCGTCCAGATCCTCCGGAAAGCAACAGCCACCCTCAAGCGCGTCGGCCTGGCAAGGGTCTACATGGCGATGGCGCTCGGACGCATTCGCGGCAACACGCTCGAACTGGCCGGCGCCGGAATGCCGCCGGCCCTTGTCTACCGGGCCGAATCCCGCCTGCTGGAGGAGGTCCCGCTGAAGGGGATGCCGCTGGGCAGCGTGTCTGATTTCCCGTACCAGAAAACGACGCTGCGCCTCGCACCGGGCGATACGGTGGTGCTGATGAGCGACGGATTTCCCGAACTGTTCAACCCCTCAGGTGAAATGCTCGGCTACCAGGATGCCGTTCGTATAGTGCGCGAAGCCGCAGGCCGAAGCCCGAAGGACTTTCTGACCTTTCTCAGACAGACAAGCCATGCCTGGAAAAAAAGCGCCGATCTGCGCGACGACATGACGTTTCTGGTTATGCAGGTCAAGCCATCCTGGCAGGCGAGTCGGGCAGGCGCGCTCCCTGAACGCCTCAGAACTACCCTTTGACCCTGAAGGCAACCTTCATGCATCCTGCGACCACGCATTGCCTGCGCGCACCCGCTCTGCTTCCGGCAAGAAGCTTCCGCGCCCTGTCGCGGCTTCTTGCTCCCACAGCCTTCCTGCTTGCCCTCGTCCCGGCGCTTTATGCGCAGGATACGACCTGGACGCCGCTTTTCAACGGGCGCGACCTCTCCGGCTGGGCGCACGTGGGAAAGGGCAGGTTTGTCGTGGAGAACGGGCTGCTGAAAACCGAAGGCGGCATGGGCCTCCTGTGGTATACGGAACGCGCCTTCGAGGACGTAGTCCTGCGGGTAGTTTACCGGCATCCCGACGGGGCGAACTCCGGCGTTTTCATTCGCATTCCCGAAAAGCCAGACGACCCCCTGATGCCGGTGCGCCGGGGTTATGAGGTGCAGATCGACGATACGCGGGACGATTATCACGTCACCGGCGTGCTCTACTCGTTCACGAAAGCGCTGGCCCGTCCTGCTCAACCGGATGTCTGGAACACGATGGAGATTACCCTGAAAGGAAATCGCACCATCGTCACGGTCAACGGAAAACAGGTGACCGACCATACGGAAGGCGAACCCCTCCGGGGACGGCGGTGGTGGGAGTTCTGGATGTGGTGGAAACCGAAAGAAGGAGCACGCCCGGAGCGTGGGTACATCGGCCTCCAGAACCACAGCAGCAAAGATACGGTGTACTTCCGCGAGATCAGCGTGCGCCCGGTTGCCGGGTAGCTTTCTCAGGAAAGCGCTGCGTCATCTCCCCGCAAGTCCTTCTTTTCGTCGGGCAATGATCTGTTCGCGGCGCTGTCCCAATGCTTTTGCCTCGATGTGATAGGCATCGGCAAAAAGCGCCATGAAGTCGGCGCGGGTCCAGTCTGCGCCATCTTCATGCACCTCGCCGATGTACGTCTGCACGACATTCCGCCGTTCGAAATGGCTGAATACGTCCATCTCAGCGCCTTCGATGTCAAACTTCAGCAGATCGACGCGCTGCAAGCCTAACTCGGAAAGCAGCGTATCGAGCTTCCGGGCCTGGACGAGAACGCGCTGCTGGCGATCCGAACGCCGCTCCAGAGAAGAGGACTGGTTGCGGTGCGGATCGGTATGAAAGGGAATTTCTCCGTCAAAGGAGGCAATGGCGTAGGGATACACATGAACACCGGGAAGCTGTCCCACGCCATCCCGGAGGCGCCGGAACGTGTTCGGGTCCGGCTCAAAGCCATAGAGCCGCGCTTCGGGATACCTGATCCGGAAATACATCAGCGAAAAGCCGACGTTGCTGCCGAGGTCGAGGATAACTTCGGGATCGCCCACCGGCGCCTCATATTCATCGTTCAGGAAGACTTCCGAGAGCGTGAAGTAATCCGCGAAATCCTCGAACGTGAAGGAGAACTGCTTTCCGGCTTTTACAAGGGTGGCTGTGAAACCGCTGTTCGACTTGCGTGCGTCGTTGAGAAACAACCGGAGTCCGCCGAGCAGGAGCCTGCGCTTCGAGGCGGCATCGACTCCGAGATGCAGAGAGATGTCTTTGATCAGCGCCAGCCTGCGGATCAGCCGGGTCACGGTGCTCATGGTTTCTGTTTTCATTATCAACTTGCCGGCGGTTCAAGTTAGGCTATCCTTCGTTTCAGCCAAAGGGCCGAAGCAAAAAACAGGAATGGAGCAGGGGTTTAGCTATTGGATTACATGGATCTGCGCCGGATACGAAACGTTGACGCGCCTGTTCTGGGTAGATTTTGCATCCATCTGTTGCTACAGTAAAAATACTCCTGAGTCCTTATTTGCCCGGAGCACAGGCATGAATCCCGACCAGTGGCGTCGCGCCAGAGAAATTCTTGACGAAGCGCTGGAACGTCATCCTTCCGAGCGCCCTGCGTTTCTGGCCGCGGCCTGCGGAGACAACGCGGAACTCCTGGCAGAGGTCGCCTCGCTGGTGCGGGCGCACGAGCGGGCGACCGCCGAAGAAGCCTTTGCGCGATCGCCGGTCTCCCTGCGCTCCCTCCTGCCGGATCCGGCTCCTGAAGCATCCATGGTCGGAAGGCGCATCGGGCGTTACCGGGTGGTGCGGGAACTGGGACGCGGCGGCATGGGCGCTGTCTATCTCGGCGAACGCGACGACGGACAGTTCAAGCGCCAGGTTGCCATCAAGATGGTTCTGCCCGGCCTGCCGCGTGAAGACGTGCTGCGCCGCTTCCGCCGGGAGCGCCAGATTCTGGCCTCGCTGCGCCATCCCCACATTGCCCAGTTGATCGACGGCGATGTTACGGAGGACGGCCTGCCTTTTCTCGTGGTCGAGTACGTGGACGGCTTGCCCATTGACGAATACTGCGATGCCCACCGGCTCTCTCTTCAGGAGCGCCTGACGCTGTTCCGCACGGTTTGCGCTGCCGTACATCACGCGCACCAGAACCTGGTGGTGCATCGCGACCTGAAACCTTCTAATATTTTCGTGGACGCCGAAGGAACGGTCAAGCTGCTGGATTTCGGGATTGCAAAGCTGCTTGACCCGGAAGCAACGGAGATGGAAGCGCTCACCCGAACAGGGATGCGTGTGATGACGCCGGAATACGCCAGTCCCGAGCAGATCCGGGGCGAGCCGATCACGACCGCCGGCGACGTTTACGCGCTCGGCATGGTGCTGTACGAACTGCTGACCGGGCGCCGCGCCTATTACCTGGGCAACCTGACGCCCGGCGCGATGGAGCGGCAAATCTGCGACGAAGAGCCGGCCCGGCCAAGCACCGCGATCACACGAGATGCCGGAGCCGCCGAACGCGCTTACCCTGATGCCGAGGCGATCAGCGCTTCCCGCAAGACCCTCCCGGATCGCCTCCGGCGGCAGCTTCGCGGCGATCTCGACAACATCGTGATGGCGGCGCTGCGCAAGGAACCGGAGCGGCGCTACGGCTCGGCGGAGCAGCTCAGCGAGGACATCCGGCGGCATCTGGAAGGGTTGCCCGTGATGGCCCGCGCCGACACCTTTTCTTACCGGGCCGGCAAGTTCGTGCG
>CBDUBU010000135.1:0-10584 GCA_965365465.1 uncultured Rhodothermaceae bacterium | reverse complement strand
CCCACAGAACGTTTGCAGCGCATGAGTACGAGGCGGCGCGGGCCTACCTCGAAAGCCAGGGCGCACCCATCGTCATCAAAACAAATGGTCTGGCGGCAGGAAAAGGAGCGCTCGTGTGCGCCACGCCCGGAGAGGCCCGCGATGCCCTCGATGCGGTGCTGCTTTCCAAAGCGTTTGGCGAGGCAGGTGATCAGGTCGTCATTGAAGATTTCATGGAAGGCGAGGAGGCCAGTGTTTTCGCTCTTACGGACGGAGAACACTATGTGCTGCTGCCCCCGGCTCAGGACCACAAGCGAATCGGAGAAGGCGACACGGGGCTGAACACGGGAGGGATGGGCGCTTACGCTCCCGCTCCAATAGTCACCGGAAGCTTGCTTACCCGTGTGTGCCGGGAGATCATCGAACCCACCCTGGCTGGTATGGCTGCGGAAGGAAGTCCGTATCGGGGAGTTCTCTACGTGGGGCTGATGATTACAAGGGATGGCCCTCGCGTCGTTGAGTATAACTGCCGCCTGGGCGACCCCGAAGCGCAGGCTGTACTGCCGCTGCTGGAAACCGATCTCGTGACACTGCTGCGCAGATTAGCTGAACGGCGTTTGCGTGAGGTGACGCTGTACGCAAGCGCCGGCGCTTCTGCTTGTATCGTCCTGGCTTCTGGCGGCTATCCGGATACGTATGAGAAAGGTTTTGTCGTAGAGGGGATTGCTGAAGCGGAAGCTATGAAAAACGTCATGGTTTTTCACTCCGGGACCAGAATGGATGGACAGGGCCGGTTAGTCACGGACGGCGGACGGGTCCTCAGCGTAACGGCCATAGGAGAGGATCTGCAAGAGGCGCTTGATCGCGCTTACCGCGCCGCAGAAACTATCCGCTTTGAGGGAATGCAATACCGCCGGGACATCGGGCAAAAAGGGCTTGCGATGCTCAACGCATGAGAGGCCCATACAACAATGCGTACTACCATCTGTATCGTGACTGCGTGGGCGTCCATGCTCTTTGCCGGTTCTACGGCAGGACAGCCTGCCGACACGGTGATTACACATGGAGTGCGTCTTGCAGCGTTTGAGGACGCGCGTGCATTGGCTGTCGATCCTGCGGGCATCCTGTATGTGGCGGATGCTGGACGAGATGTCCTGGTGCGACTGTTGCCCTACGGCGTTGGGCCATCTGTGCTCGGCGGCCCCGGCGCCGAAGAAGGACAGTTCCACGACCCGTCCGGGATTGATCCGACGAATGGATTGGTGTTGCTGGTAGCGGATGCAGGCAACGGACGCATACAGCGGTTTTCCCGCGAGTTTCTGCATCTTTCTTCCATACCGGTAGGCGGCTCCTACGACAGCTTCGGAGAAGATCGGCAGTCCTCGCCTTTTGATTCGAGGCGCGGGCTCCGTCAGGAATCGCCCCTGGGCCGCCCCATCGCTGTTGTCTCAAGCGGGAGCGACGAGACGTATGCCATCGACGAGGCGCAGGGCGTTGTGCTCAAATGGGATGCGAGCCGACGCCTGGAACGGGTGATTGGCGGCTATGAGGATGGAGAAGGCGCGCTGATAACCCCGGTTGCCCTGGCGCTGGACCCGAAACGGTCGCTCTTCGTAGCCGACCGTGGGCGCGATGCGGTGGTCGTCTATGATCTCTTCGGTACTTTTGTTCGGTTTATGGCTGATAGTCTTGCGCGGGATGTGCAGGCGTTAAAGGTTTACGGAGATCACCTGTGGATCGTTCTACCCGGACGTATCCTGATGTTCACAACGAACGGACGTTTTGAACGATCCCTGGATGTTGAATTTGAAGATCCACTCAGAGATGTAGCGTTTCATAACGGGATTCTCTATCTATTGACAGCCCGTTCCCTTTACACGATCACCGGTCAATAATGGAAAAGCAGGATAGTACAACGAGGCGACGGTTCATCAAGAACGCTGCGGCCGCGGCAGGCGGGGTTGCGTTAGGTCTGCCCGGTTCGCAGGCGCCCTTTATTCAGAAGCGGCGCCGTGCTAACGACCTCATCCGAATGGGTTTCATCGGGGTGGGAAACCGGGGCACCCAGATCATGCATACGTTCATGGGGAATCCCGACGTTGAGGTTGCCGCTCTGTGTGATGTGTACGAACCGTATACATCCAGAGATCGCTCGGCAGTAGATCCCCGGATTCTGAAAGAGATCAGCCAGGTTCCCGATATGGGAGAGCCGTTCGGACAGGACGTTGCACGTTATAAAGATTTCAGACAGGTTCTTGAGCGCGACGACATTGATGCGGTATGCATCGCAACGCCGGATCACTGGCACGCCCTGCAAACGATTATGGCGGTGGAAGCGGGGAAAGATGTATACGTTGAAAAACCGCTTACCATCACGATCAAAGAAGGAAGAGCTATGGTAGACGCGGCCCGGCGCACCGGGCGCGTGGCGCAGGTCGGACTGAACCGGCGCGGTTCTCCTGTTTACCAGGAACTGACCCCTGCCGTTCAAGCCGGAAAGATCGGAAAAGTGACGGTAGCCAGAGCGTACCGGATCAACAATATGTATCCTGGCGGCATCGGAAATGCCTCTCCTGCGGAACCTCCGCCAGGTTTCGACTGGGATATGTGGCTGGGGCCGCGCGCCTACCGTCCTTTCCAGTACAACATTGCTCCCTACAAATTCCGCTGGTGGAAGGACTACTCGTCGCAAATGGGAAACTGGGGCGTGCATTACATGGATGTTATCCGGTGGATGCTGGGAGAGCAGGCTCCCTCCGCGATCTCAGCGCATGGCGGTAAGTACGCGCTCAGGGACGACCGAACGATCCCCGACACCATGGAGGTGACTTTCGAGTTTCCTTCGGGCGCAGTCGCTGTCTTTGGCATCTACGAGGCCAACGGGGGCAGCATGATCGAGGGCGGCGAAGTGGAATTGCGAGGCACGAAAGGAAACCTGTTCGCCAGCGAAGGGGGCTACAAGGTTGCGCCGACCGGAGGCGGACAGTTTCAGCAGAAGGAGGCGTTCATAGAGGCAGAGGAACAGGACCTTCCGGAACGGGTGGATTCGACGGCCCGTCTTATTCGGAATTTCCTCGATTGCGTGAAGTCCCGCGAGGAACCCTGGTGCCCGCTGGAAGAAGGGCATCGCTCTACCAGTTTTGCACACCTCGCCAACATAGCGCTCGAAGCAGGCTCGCGCATCGAATGGGATCCTGTCAATGAACAGGTGACGAACAACAAAGAAGCTAACAATTGGCTTCATTACGAATACCGCGAACCCTGGAAGCTAACCTGACGGAAGTAGAAAGCGCGGACCTATTGGTGTATGCTCCGAGATCAATCATGGATAGCAGAACAAGAGGTTTTTCCACAGACTGGACACGACGGCAGTTCATGACAGGTCTGGTTGCCGCCGGCGCGTTTCCACTCGTGGGAATACCGGGAATGGAAAGAACACCCGGCGTGTCTACGGAAAAACCGCGCGCCATCTGTGTGTTCTCGAAGCAGCTTCAGTGGCTGGAGTATGACGCCATGGCCGAAACAGCCGCCGCCATTGGTTTCGATGGCATAGACCTTACGGTTCGGCCGGGCGGCCATGTGCTTCCAGAGAGAGTGGAGGATGACCTGCCGAGGGCTGTCGAGGCGGTGCGCAAGGCAGGGTTGAGCGTGCCCATGATGACGACGGCCGTTGTAGATGCACGCGACCCGCATACAGAACCAATTCTCCGAACGGCAGCAGGTCTTGGCATCACGCACTACCGATTGGGCTACCTGAGCTACGACGCGAAGAAAGGCATCGTGGGCAGCCTGGATGCTTACCGTCCGCAGATGGAGGAACTGGCCGCCATGAACGAACGGTATGGATTGCACGGCGGATATCAGAACCATGCCGGCACGCGCGTGGGCGCTCCGGTATGGGACCTGTGGCTTTTGCTCAAAGACCTGAACCCGCACTATATCGGGTGTCAGTATGATGTCCGGCACGCCGTGCTTGAGGGAGGAAACTCCTGGGTGCTGGGGATGAATCTCATCGCGCCGTTCATCAAAAGCGCCTGCATCAAGGACTTTGTGTGGGAAAAGCGGGAAGGTAGATGGCGCGGCGAAAGTGTGCCGCTGGGCGAAGGCATGGTCGATTTCGAGCAATACTTCGCCATCCTGAATGAAATTGGTTTTAGAGGTCCCCTGTCGATCCATTATGAATACCCGCTGCCGGGCGACAAAGAGAGCCTGGACGTATCCGAACGCAGGAGGCAGTATGTGGCTGTGATGCGAAAAGACGTTGAAACGCTCCGGTCGATGATGAAGGTTGCCCCTCCGGCGGCCAGATAATCGTTGTAAGTCTACTTATGAAAGACAGAAACATGGACTATGTGTCGAGACGTGCATTTCTTCAGAAATCGAGTGCTCTCGGGGGGATAGGTCTTCTCAACCTGGCAGGTCTGCCGGTTTTGGCAGGTGCGAGAAACAACGCGAATCGTTCGGGTGCGACGGTCAGGATTAACAGGGTTGATTCCAACTTCGAGCGCGAGCCTCTGGTGCGTCCTTTCGGGTTCAAGGGCGGCTATATGACCGAGATCTGGCAGACGGTTGCGCTCCTGGGAAGCGAGTCGGGCGCGCGCAAGATCGGGCTGTGTACACAGAACGTGCTCTGGTCTGACGCTGACGTTTTTGCCGCCCACTCGGAAAGCGGCGGCAACGCGCTTATGTATATCCTGACCGAACGAGCGCTCCAGATGGTAGATGGGTCAACTTTTGATACACCCGTTGACCTTCTCGGCAATGTGCTGGACGAGGTCTATGCCTACGGGCAGCGCATCACGGGTAAGCCGGACCTGCGCAAGACCTTCGCGCTCAACGCGCTGGTTGGGATCGACAACGCGGCATGGTTGCTTTATGCGCACGAGAACGGGATTGAAACCTTCGACGAGATGATCCCGGCGGCCTACCGCCCCGCGCTTGCTTACCACCATGACGAGGTGGCAAGCATTCCCTTGATGGCGTATGCCATTCCTATCGAAGAGATCGAGCAGGCGGCGCGGCAGGGATACTTCTTTATGAAGATCAAGATCGGACAGCCCGGAACGCAGGAGGAGATGTTGCAGAAGGATATGGATCGGCTCTCGGCCATTCATGCCGCTATCGGCCATATGGAGACGGAGCATTCACACAACGGAAAGCTGCCCTACTATTTCGATGCCAACGGCCGGTACGAAAGCAAGGAGGCGTTGCTTCGGTTACTGGAACACGCGCGTAAAATTGGCGCTTTCGAGCAGATTGCCATTATCGAAGAGCCTTTTCCGGAGTCGTACGAGGAGGATGTCCGGGATCTCGGCGTTCGCATTGCGGCGGATGAGAGCGCGCACACGGATGAGGATGCGCTCAAGCGGATCGAGATGGGCTACAGCGCTATCGCGCTCAAGGCTATTGCAAAGACGCTCAGCATGACTATGAAAATTGCTCAGGTGACGCATGAGCGCGGCGTGCCCTGCTTCTGCGCCGATCTGACGGTGAGTCCGATTCTGGTAGACTGGAACAAAAACGTGGCGGCAAGGCTGGCGCCATTTCCGGGGCTTGGAACGGGGCTGCTCGAAACCAATGGTCATCAGAACTACAAAAACTGGGAGGAGATGGTCTCTTACCATCCCTATGCAGGCGCTCCGTGGACGCAGACCAAAGACGGCACGTTCCAGCTTGGCCCTGACTACTATGCGCTGAGTGGAGGCATCTTTGCTCCTTCGCCGCACTACGAGGCAATGTTCGAGCATAAAAAGTAGCGGCAGCATTCAGCATGGAAAAGGCGACGCCCCTTTACCGAGGCGTCGCCTTTTCCGTTCACAGGATAAATGTGTGCTATTTCTTCCAGGGGGGCGTATCGGGCAGTGCGTTTGCAAGCTCTTGCATCAAACCCTCCTGATACGAACCCGCATAGCTTCCGTTGAAGAACTTGTCAAGCGCTTCGTCATGGAAACGCTGCCATGATTCCTCTTCTCGGCCGGGAAGAATCGGATAGAACAGCGCATCTACGCCCTGAGCGGCTTTCAAGTCGCCGTAGGCATCGCCGATCATGAGGATCTTCTCTTTGGGATACTTCCCGCCTGCGGCGAACTTCAGGTGCTCTGTTTTGGTGCCGCGTTCCTGACCTGCGATAACGCGAACATAGCCGTCCAGATTATGCTCTTCCCACTCGCGCTCCAGGGCTTCCATGGGCGTCTGTGATACCACGATCATGTCGGCGTGCGGCCTCGCCTTATCCAGCGATTCACGAACGAGGGGAAAAGGCGGGACGCCGTACACCATGTCGGTCACGGTGGCATTGATTGCATCGCTCCAGGCAAGCACGCGCGTGAGTTCTTCGTCCTGAGTCTCTTCCACTTTCTTCCGGAGCGCCGGGTTGCCCAGCTTGGTTTCCTCCTTGATCCATTGCCGGAGCGCCGGAACCTCGTGAACCTTAACGCCGCGCGCCTGCACTTCCTTACGGTCGCGCAGCAGGTCGAGAACGGAAACCAGCGCCGGAAAGCGATTGACGCCACGCTGCTTGGAATACAGGTTCACGAAGTCCCATGCTTCGCGGACATATTTGCTGGCGGCCTGGAGATCCCAGTATTTGATGGTGTTCGGGCAGAAGCACTCCTTATGTTTGATCTCCATCGTATCGAAGGCGCATCCGTCGGAGTCGATTCCGATGAAGAACTCATGTTCGGGTTGCAGATCCTTCAGGATCTGGACTGGATCAGCATGGGCAATGGCTTTATCAGGCATGGTGTTTTTCTCTGACTGCTTGGCGTGATTGCGTTAGCCGCAAGGGGCGTTTACTTGTTGTAGGCTTGCGGCGTATAAGGTTTGCATTTTTTCTCTGCGAAAATCTTCTTGATTCGCGCAAAGCGCTGGCGTCCGTTGATAAGCGGGACGCTTACCCAGTCCTCGCCAATCAGCGGTCGCACGTAGTCGATGAAACCGTCGGTGACATCGCGGCGGTTCTCGGCAATCCATGCTTCGGGAAAGGTCCGCTCCGAATTGGCTACCTTTTCCAGCGGCGTTTTATCGTAATACACCGAATAGATAGGCCCTGGGTGACGCAGAATGGTGGACATGTATCCATTCTCACCGCTCTGTGCAATCAACGCTGCCTTCTGTCCGAGGCGGTAGGCTTCGTCCAGATCCACGGTGGAGGCATAAATCATGGTGTCGCGCTGGTCGGTGCCCATCACATTTCCTCGTGCAGCGCCGCGTGCAGCAAGTCCCTTGCCGTTGAGATAGTTGACGATGGACTGCTCGACGGTGGTTTCACTGCTGCCGAACGAGGTGTGTCCGAAGGCATCTTTCACCTCGCCTACGCTGCCCACATCAAAGCCTTCGCTGACGACAACAATGCACCGCCCGCTGCGCCGCAGTTCATCGTTCACGTTGTCGGCAAGTTCTTCAAGGCTGACGCCGGACTCCGTCAGATAGATCTGAAGGGGCAATTCCCGCTTTGGATCGGCCAGCCGGGCGGCGGCAGGGATGTATCCGATCTTGCGGCCCATTGCCTGAAGAACGAGCACCGGATCAGCCGGCGCAGAACCGGCATTTTCTTCGTTGGCATTCTGAACGATATTCGCCCAGTACCGCGCGACGCTTCCATAGCCGGGGGTATGGTCGATCAGCTTGAACTCGGAGTCCCCAACGTCATTGTCAATGGTTTTAGGGCCGCCTGTGCCGATGAGGTCCAGCCCTCTTTCGTGCGCAAGGTTGCTGATCTTATGCGCGGTATCCATTGAGTCGTTGCCGCCGATGTAAAAAAAGTAACCGATGTTGTGGGCCTTGAATATCTCGATGACCCGGTCGAAGTCGGCTTCCTGGTTCTTTTTCAGCTTGTAGCGGCACGTGCCGATGGAACCTGCGGCAGGTGTCGTACGCAGCAGCGCGATTTCATCCTCGTCCTGTGCGCTCAGGTCGATAAGCTCCTCTTTGAGCACGCCTTCTATGCCGTGATTGCCTGCGTAGATCGTACCAAACGTCTCCGGGTACATCCGGCAGGTATCGATGATGCCTCTGAGTGTATTGTTGATGACGGGAGTGGGGCCGCCAGACTGGGCGATCACCACGTTTTTATTTTTTGCCATACGGTCTTGTAGGAGTAATGGTGTGACGGAAAGCTCACAGGTGCGCTGGCCGCCCGGCGATCTGAAAGGATAGTACAGCCGGTAGACGGCTGCAGGGGTCAGGCTGTATACGTACCGGAGGTTACTTCTCCACCGTGTCCAGTCCAGTTTGTATGAAAGAACTCGCCGCGCGGGCGGTCTACGCGCTCGTAGGTGTGCGCGCCGAAGTAGTCGCGCTGAGCCTGCAACAGGTTGGCAGGCAGGCGGGCGGTGCGGTAGCCGTCATAAAAGGCCAGAGCGCTTGAAAAGGCCGGAACCGGAATGCCCATGCCCGCTGCCGCTGCAACGACGTTGCGCCAGCCTTTCTGGTTTTCGTCAACAGCCTCTATGAAGAAGGGGTCCAGCAGCAGATTCTGAATATCCGGATTGCGATCAAAAGCATCGCGTATATTGCCCAGGAACCGGCTGCGGATAATGCACCCGCCGCGCCACATCAAGGCGATGCCTCCATAGTTGAGGTTCCATCCATATTCTTTCGCCGCTTCCCGCATCATCATGAAGCCTTGGGCATAGCTCACTATTTTGGATGCATAGAGCGCCTGTTTGATCTGCTCGACAAAAGCCTTTTGATCGCCCTGAAAGTCGGGTTTCGGTCCCCGCAGTTTTTCGCTGGCAGCAACCCGCTCGTCCTTCAGCGCTGACAGAGCGCGGCTGAAAACCGCTTCGCTGATGAGCGTGACCGGAAGCCCCAGGTCGAGCGCCGTCTGAACGGTCCATTTGCCGGTTCCTTTCTGGCCCGCGCGATCCAGAATTTTCTCGACAACGGGAGTTCCATCCTCATCGCGGAAGCCCATGATGTCCCGCGTGATCTCGATGAGGTAGCTGTCCAGAACGCCGCGGTTCCAGGCCGCAAATACGTCGTGCATCTCGTCGTAGTTCATGCCCAGGCCGTCTTTCATGAGCTGGTAGGCTTCACAGATGAGCTGCATGTCTCCGTATTCGATGCCGTTGTGGACCATCTTGACGAAGTGGCCGGCGCCGCCCTCGCCAACCCAGTCGCAGCAGGGTTCGCCCGTATCAACCTTCGCGGCGATCGCCTGAAAGATGGGTTTGATGGCAGGCCATGCTTCCGGCGATCCGCCCGGCATGAGCGAGGGACCCAGACGAGCGCCTTCTTCACCGCCCGATACGCCGGTTCCGATGTAAAGCAGACCATGCTCTTCGACTTTCTTCATCCGGCGCTCGGTGTCCGGAAAGTGGCTGTTGCCCCCGTCGATGATGATGTCTCCCGGTTCGAGCAGCGGAATCAACTGGTCAATCACGATGTCAACCGGCTTGCCGGCCTGGATCATCATCATCACCCTCCGGGGGCGCTTCAACGTGCCAATCAGATCCTTGAGCGTATGAGTTCCGATGATGTTGGAGCCTCTGGCATCCTCTTCGAGAAACGAATCTACCCAGTTTGTTTCCAGGTTCCAGACGGCTACGGTAAAACCATGATCGTTCATGTTGAGGGCCAGGTTGCGGCCCATAACGGCCAGGCCAATCAGCCCTATGTCGGCAGTTGCTTCAGGCATAAATCCTCTTTCGTCATGTTGGGATGGGCGCCGAACTAATCCTGTCTTGCCAGCGCCGGCGCCCTGGTAATGGGTGAACAGGCAGCGCTCAGACCGGCGCTTCCGTTTTTTCCTTGAGCCGGTACAGAATCTGGCCTGCGTGTGGAACCATCAGGATTCCTTCCTCTTCGCGCCCGGCCCACTCTTCCGGGTTGATCGTGGCCGGGTCACGATAGCCGAGATTGATCCGCTTGCACCGCTCCTGTGCTATTTGCGTGGCAAGGGTCACCTGGACGCGCGGGCGCTCTACACCGTCCTCATACGTGCCGTTGCCGCGCAGGTGTGTGGAGTGAGCCAGGACGCCCCAGGGATAGTGCTGAAACCGGTCCCACTGCTTTGTGAAGTAGTCGCGCACATGATAGCCTATCTCCTCGATGACCGCTCCGTGCGTGTATGAGATTTCCGAGATGTGGGGAGCATAAATGATGACCTCGCCGCCGTCGGCGGCAACGGGTTCCAGTTTGTACATTCCCTTTGCGCCTGTCCAGATGTCGTCATACATATGGGGCATCACGGACAGGATCTTGTGGTAGGGCTTATCAACGTACTTGACATGAACCTGCGCCGAAAGGTCGGCTGCGCTGGACCAGGCATCTTCAGGCTCTCCGATATACAGACCAGCGAGTCCCTTTTCATCGACAACCATGCAAAAACAAAGCTTGGGACGGTCGATATAGGAGGCTGCTTTGTCGATCACGGCGCGCACAGGGGTATACTTGGCGCCGATGATGTCGTAGCTCGTGATCAAGGCTCCCAGCCAGTGTGTGAAATTGATCACCTCCGGGCCGCTGATGCCGGGAAAGAAATACTTGTTGCCGCCTGAGAACCCGGCTACCTCGTGAGGGAAAACAGGCCCGCAGATGATGATCTGGTCGTAATCGAAAACGCGCTTGTTTATTTCGACTTCCACATCCATCTCGAACATT
>CBDUBU010000134.1:0-10606 GCA_965365465.1 uncultured Rhodothermaceae bacterium | reverse complement strand
GAGCTGCGGCGCCAGCACGCGCAGCGCCAGCACCCCCACGCCGCCTGAAAGCGCCGAGTCCAGCCGGACGGGCACGCGGCCCGGACGGTTGCGCGGGATGTTCAGCGTTACGTTCCGGCTGGCGGCAATGATTTCCGGCTCTGCCTCGCCCTCGCTGCGTTCGCCGTAGTAGTGGTTCTGGTCGTAGAGGCGCACCGCCGGCACGATCTCATCCGCCCGCAGCCGTTTCATGCCCAGGCGCACCGCCTCCACGTTTGTCGCCTTCACCGGAAGAACCGCCTGTTCGTCGGCCTCGATGACGAGCACGCCGCTGTGCGTACGGATCGACGGCTCGAACGCGCGGGTGCGAAAATCACGCGAGGCCCTTTCCAGCCGCTGCCCGAACAGGTCGGTCAGGTTGCTGACCGTCACGGTGTAGCGGGTTTCCGGCTCCAGCGGCAGCGCCAGCGTGTGCGCCGCGCTGACGACATCATCCCCGGCCTCGACGCCCGCAGGCCAGGAAACAGCCGGAGAAAACGAGAGCGCCCGGCGCAGATCGCCGAACCGGACGGGCGTGGTGAAGGTCACGGTGATGCCGCGCTCCGGGTCGATGCCGGGCCGCTCCTCCTCCCAGTACCGACGCGGCTGGCTGATCTCTGCGAGGGCCAGGGGGGCGTACGTCGTGAAATCCACCAGGGTCGTATCGGCCATGCCGAGGCTGCCCTGCGCCGAGGGCAGGCCGGGCAGGAGCGCCAGACGGTAGCCCGTTCCTTTTTCGAGCGGGCGCTTCGGCTGCACGACCAGCGCGCTGTCGCCTGCGGCGCGAACGGCCAGGTCGATGCCGCGCCGGGGTGCCTGCCGGGAGTACAAACGGATCGAGCGGACCGCCGCCTCAGCCGGAATCTGCTGGTTGAACCACAGCTTGAACGCCTGCGCCGGATCGACGTACCGGGCATGGGCCTGCGGGTCCGACTGCGTCAGCATCGGGCGCGGCGTCTCGAAGCTCCAGACGAACGGCTCCGCGATCCGGTCGCCGTTGAGCGCGGTCAGGCCCGCCGCCAGCCGCACGCGAAAGGCCGTGGCCGGCGGCAGCGGTTCTTCCGGCTGAAACACGAGCGTCTGCGTTCCCTCCCACCCGATCTTTCCTGCCACGGCGGGTTCGAGCGTCAGCGTGCCTTTCGAAACAGCGGGCACCTCGCCGAGCGGAACCATCGGACGGCTGAACGTGACGGCGACGGACTGCCCCGGCGCCAGGCCGGTCATCGGGCCGTTCGGCGTCGCGCTCAGCACCCGCAGCGGGCCTTCCAGTTCCGGCACGTACGCCGTCACCCCGTCGGGCATCTCCAGCGCTACGTTCTCCACGTCGAAGTCGCCGGATTCCCCCTTGTCCCTGCAGGAGGTCAGCAGCAGAAAAGCCGCAAAGAGGAGCGCCGCCTGAAACAGGACGCTCAGGGACCAGAGGCGTTCGAGGTGATGCATGATCGGGAAGGTGCGTGGACGAGCCGGGAGAACCGTTGCGGGGAAGCATACCCTGCATCCCGGTACACGTCGGTAAATGAAAAAGGTGCCACCCCGAACCGGCAAGGAATCTCTGTTTCTATACGCGCAGGCGTTCTGCCATACCGGATACATAGAGGCGCCCTCCGTGCAGCATGACAGGAATGAGACGTTTAGATAGATGAAAAGAACGTTCTTTCTGGCAGGAAAGGCAAGCAATGGCAGCCCCATCCCCGAAGTGTCATCCTGAAGCCCGCGCAGGATCTATGTCACAGGACTTGCAGGCGAGTCGGTAAGGCGCAAAAAGCAGGCGTTCTGCCCGTCTATAAGCATAGAGACGCCCTGCGTGCAGAACACAAGGGGAGAGGTTCAGGCGGAAGTCTGTCTGCGGGCGCTGGGCCTCGGTCGCCCTATCCGGCAAGGGTGGAGGGAACGCAGCAGCCTTTCCGCATGAGAGACAGCCGGCGGAAGCCCTTGCTCTTGACTTTCCCTGACCTGGCCCGTATCTATTGGTTGTTCAGCCCTGCCGACCGGCTGCCTGGCGCACACGTCCTCTCCCCTCCCGCGCCTGAAGGTTCGTATCTGCTTGCGGAAAACAGTTTCTGGAAGGATACGCCATGACGCTTCAATATCTTGTCGGCTCATCCATGACGCCCAACGCACAGGCACGGCTCACCGAGGCCGAACTGGCGGCGTTTAAAACTGCGTTGATGGATGCGTGTCGGGATGCGCCTGCCCTCCCGGACCACGTAGCGCGCGCCCTGGCTTGCATTCACGCCCACCTGTTTGATGAGCGTCTGAATGTAGCCTTCGTACGGGAGCAGTGCGGCCTCAACAACCACAACATCTCGTGCCGCTTCAAACATATCGTCGGCCTGGGAATGCGCCACTACATCGAACGCCAACGCCTGAAGGCGGCAGAGCGGCTGCTCGGGCACGTGGATCTCCATGTGCTCCACATCGCCTGGTCGGTGGGCTATACCTATCCTGAAACCTTCGAGCGCGCTTTCAGACGCCACGAAGGGTGCTCGCCGACGCAGTTTCGTCAGCGCGTCGTCAAGGCGAGAGGCGAAGACGAAAGATCAAGGCGCAACCTCACGAGGGCTTGAACCTTCGCCCTTATTTTCTACGCTGAGGGACTCGTCCCCTCTTTTTCCGCTGAAGTGTGAGAGCCGCCTTCCACGCAGTTCCAAGACTTCTCCTGACGGGTCCGGCATTCACAGCAGGTGTTTTTCCCATCATCACGACCTGTGAACTGCCATGAATCTACCTGTATCAACGCTGCTGATTGCCCTGGCTGTGGTTTCAGCCCAGCCGTTCATGCTTGGGAATTGCGGAGGAAAGGGCAGGGTGGCTCCCGGTGAAACCGGCGTGGCTGAATTGTCCGGCGAGGCTGGTATCAAGAAAGAAGAAGTAACTGCCAAAACGGCGCCCGGCGCCAAAGTCGAGCTCGAGGCAGATCCCCAGACCGGCAACGTCACCCGGATTCGCATAGACAACACGAAAGGGAAAGACTTTTGCGAGGTAACGGTTAAAAAAGAGGACCCCCTCCTGATCCAGCTTCCCAGAGATGCACATGATTTCACGGGTACGTTTCAAGGACCCGCATCAGGTCTTTTAGACATCCAGACTGGCCTGACCCGCATCGACATCCTGCCGGGCAAAAGCATTGCTCCGGAACCCGATCAACAGTTCGTGCTGGCAAGTATGCCTGAAGGCGTTCCCGATGGCGATTATACGTTCGACTTCAGCTTTGATCTGGCTTCCTCCCGCGCCATCGATTTAAAGACAGCCAATCTGGGAAAACTTGAGATTTATGGAAAAACCTTTCTCTTCCCCAATGGTCCCCTCTTTGAATCCGTCGCCGAGTTGCAACCCGTCACGCTTCCCGTGTCCGAGGCGATGGTAGATCTCGAGATGCCGCCCCCGGGACCGAATGGGACGCTGGAAATACCGTGTGAGAGCACCCCTCCTGTCTGCGTCCTGACGGAAAAGGTGGTCAACAGCCACATCACGGTCCTGACGCAGGACGTTTATAGCGGGCTTGCGACCATCGAGGTGCTCAAGGCCAACAACGCTGTCGTCTCATGGCCTCCGTTCACCCCCGGCACGACCGATCCGGTGATGGTGACCGCCGCCAAGGTGCAGCCGGATGAGGGGTCAACCGTGGTCCTCCAATTGACCGATATGGCCGGACTCCAGACCACGTGCGATCCGGTATTTACGACGCTCCGATCCGAGATAGCCGAGCGCTTTGGTCTCGAACAGAACTTCCCGAACCCGTTCTTCGGAGAGACGACGATTACCTTCAGCGTGGTCGAACCGGCGCCGGTCCTGCTCGAAATCTATGATGTGCAAGGAAAGCGTGTGGCGGTGCTCGTGGATCATCCGATGGAACGCGGAACCTACGAGGCCAGGTGGGACGGCATCAACGACGGCGGTGAATCCGTCTCCGGCGGGATCTATCTCTACCGAATTCGGGCAGGCGAATACGAGGAAACCCGGGCTATGACGCTGCTGCGGTAGTATATTGCACGGTAGGCTCCCTATGCCCGCGGCATTGCGCGCCTTTGATCCCGCGAAACCCTGGAACGGCAAGCGCCTCAGCCCAGGTGCGCGGCGGCCAGGTCGAAAACGCGGTCGAAGCTGCGTTCCACCTCGGCTTCGGGGCCGGAGGCCGGGAACGGGATCACGTGGTTGTGGGCATACGGAAAGTCGCCCACCTCGACGCGCACGGGGATGTCCCGAAAGTCGCCCTGGAGCGTGTTGAGCACTTCGTTGGCCGGAATGACGGTGTCGCGCCGGAGGGCAAAGAAAAAATCGCGTTGCGGCTGGACCGGGATGTTCTGGAATTCTTCCGCCGGGAGGGAAAAGGCTATCAAACCCGCATCGATGCGGTGCTCCGGTCGTTCATGGAAGCGAACCGCAAAGAAAAGCAGGTGCGTTAGCACGACGCTGCCAGGTACGGTTATGACGGTCGGCGCATCCCTTCCCTATCTGCCGGCATGAAGGCCGTGCATCCGGTCGTCCGGATGACGAGCGGGCGAAGCTGCTGCTTCCCTGATCAGGAGCGCGCTTCGACGAAAATTCTTCTCGAAGTCCCGCCCGGCATTTGCCTTTCCCCGGAGACCGCTCTAGCTTCGTTTCATAACCCATCTCTAACTCATTCCGGCGCCTCTTCCTGACCAACGGCTACTGTTTTTCGTCCCTTCCAGCAGTCAACCCACAGGAGCGCCATGAAACAGATTCTCCTAGCTCTCTTCCTTGTCTCTGCCCTGGCTTTCACCGCACACGCGCAGTCGCTGCGCAGTTATGGTCTGAAGACAGGATTGACCTCCGCCAATGCCCGTGTCGTTTATGCCCATCGACCTGACATCCATCAGGTCTTGATTACAGACAAGGAAGGCGATGTGCGCCACACCGGCATGACGGTCGCGCTCTATGGCGACTGGAACGTTGCTGGACCGTTGTCGCTCCTGACCCAACTGGAGTACGTGCAGCGTGGCTTTGGGGAAAGGGTCTGGTACGGAGATGTCATGCACGGGGAGGGGCCCTTTCTGAGTGTGGACTGGACGCGCATCGATTATCTGTCCGTGCCTGTGCTGGCAAAGGTGGCGTTCAGCGCAGCATCAGCGCGGCCCTATTTACTGATAGGACCGAGGGCAGATTTTCTGCTGGCTCACCACATGGACTTCGATAGCCGATATTATCTCCGGTTAGCCGTGAATGACCTGGAGCGGTTCAACATGGGAGCAACGTTCGGAGGCGGTCTGGAGGTGGCAACCGGCTTGCCTGTGTCGGTGCTGCTGGAAGTGCGCTACAGCCATGATCTCGTCGATGGGAACAGGCGGGGCGGCGCAGATCGGCTTGTTTTCAAGCAGAATGCGTTCGATGTGCTGGTGGGAATCAAGCTGTGAGATTCAGGCGGAAGCCTGCCTGCGGGCGCATCCGCATTATCAATGCCTCTGGAGAAGGGTGAAGGGGGAAAGGGCGTGTCCGCCGAACGCGCTGCTGCTTCCAGAGGGCGCCACAGGCAAGCGCCTGCCAGTCTCAAAGCATAGACACTTCGAACAGGATGGCGCTTTGTGGAGTCTTCATCAACCCCCTACCTGCACGGTCTTTTGAAGCCGGATGTCGGCGGAGGACGCGCCGATCTGGAGGCGAAGGGGCTTTTCCTCCACCACCCATTGATCCGTGTCGGAATCCCAGTAGGCGAGGTCGGCTGCTTTGAGCGGGAACTGCACGGTTTTCGTCTCGCCGGGTTCCAGCATGATCCGGTCGAAGCCTTTGAGTTCCTTCTTCGGACGCGCCACCGCAGAGACCGGGTGCTGCACGTAAAGCTGCACCACCTCCTCGCCTGCGCGCGCGCCGGTGTTGGTCACTTCGACGCTGACGATGAGTTCGCCCCCTTCGGGCAGCGTCTCGGCGCTCGTGCTGAGATTGTCGTACGCAAAGGTCGTGTAGCTCAGGCCGTGGCCGAACGGATAAAGCGGCTCGCCATCATAGTACATATAGGTGCGCCCGTTCCGAAGGTTATAGTCGAGTTTGGGCGGCAACTCATCCATAGAAGTGACCCAGGTGTGGACGAGCCGCCCGGCGGGGTTATAGTCGCCGAAGAGCACATCGGCGAGGGCGCTCCCGGTTTCCTGGCTGTTCTGCGCCATGTGCAGGATGGCTGGCGCGTTGTGCTGGGTCCAGGTGATGGCATACGGGAAACTGCTGACGAGCACGACGACCGTGTTGGGGTTGGCACGGCAGACCGTCTTGACCAAGGTTTCCTGTTCCAACTGGAGCGAGCGCCGGTCGATGGCCTCTTTCCCCTCGCTCAGCGTCGAGCATTCTTCCCATCCAGCGTCGCAGACCGGGTGGTTTCCCACGACGACAATCGCTGCATCCGCCGTCTGCGCCAGCCGGGCGGCCTCCGTGCTGTCTGCACCCGAGGCATACTGCACCGTGACACCGCTGCCTGCCCGCGCGCGGATGCCTTCGAGGGGCGTGACGGCATAAAGCGTGTCGCCGCT
The DNA here is from genome assembly GCA_965365465.1 of uncultured Rhodothermaceae bacterium. Classification (GTDB taxonomy): domain Bacteria; phylum Bacteroidota; class Rhodothermia; order Rhodothermales; family DASSAV01; genus CBDUBU01. The sequence goes on along the minus strand of CBDUBU010000134.1, from coordinate 4,109 downwards.
GTACCAGTCGGAGAGCACCTGATCGGCTCTCGGTCCAATGACAGCGATGGAGCGGAGCGCCCCGGCATCCAGCGGCAGCGCCCCGGCTTCGTTCTTGAGCAGGACGATGGACTTCTGCGTGACGGTGCGGGCAATGGCCTGGTGTTCAGGGGTCGTCCAGGGTTCGAGTTCGTCTCCGGCGCCGATTGCGCGGTAGGGGACCTGCTCGGGCGGGTCGAGTTGTCCGAGCCGGATGGAGACGCGGTAGCGGCCCCGCAATACCTGATCGATCTCGGCCTCCGTAACCAGCCCTTCCTGCAACGCCTGGCGCACGGGTTCCCGGTAGTCATCCAGGAACTGGTTGATGCCTGCCTTGATGCTGGCGGCGGCGCCCCAGGCCAGGTCGGGGTAGTACTGATGTGCATGGATCAGGTAGCGGAGGGCGCCGCCATCCGTCGAGATAATGCCATCCTGCCCCCATTCCTTCACGGTCATGGCTTCCAGCATGGGATGGACCGTCATGGGAATGCCGTTGACGGCATTGTAGGCCGCCATGAAAGCCCGCGCGCCGCCGTTGACGATCCCCATCCGGAACGGAACGGCGTAGTACTCGCGCAGCAACCGTTCGTCGAAGTTGGAGGTGGAGTAGTAGCGTTCAGCCTCGTTGCTGTTAGCCAGGAAATGCTTCATCAGCGAGGCCGTCCGCCAGTACTGCGGGTGGTCTCCCTGAAGCCCTTCGACGAACGCCTGCGAAAGGACGCCGGCCAGCCAGGCGTCTTCACCGTAGCTTTCCTCGGTTCGGCCCCAGCAGATATCCCGGGCCAGATCCGCATTCGGCCCCCATACTACGATCCCGCCCTGGTTGTATTTCGGGTTCTGGTAAAGATACCGGGCCTCGTAGGACATCACCGTGGCGACCTGGCGCACGGCGTCGGCATCCCAGGTCTCGCCTAGGCCGACGGCCTGCGGGAACTGGGTGGTGGGAACCGGCTTGCGGCGGCCCCAGTTGCTCGGGCCGCCCTGCGCGACGCCGTGCAGCCCTTCCGTATGCCCGAGTCGCTGAACGCCCAGGCGGGGCACGCCTTCATTCAGGCCCAGCGCCTCGATCTTCTCGTCGCGCGTCATAAGGGAGAGCAGGTTGTCGATCCGCTCCTCGACCGGAAGATCCGGATTCTCGAACGGGTGCGTGTACTGTGCAAGAGCCGGTTGCGCAACAGCGAGCGCGACCAGAACCAGCGCTGCGGACCAGCATTTTTTCCTGTCCATTGTCCTCGTGGGTTATATCAGGGTGTGGCCTTGTCCTACCGGCCGGGTTCAAAGATAAATGCATCAGCCCAGGTGCGCGGCGGCCAGGTCGAAAACGCGGTCGAAGCTGCGTTCCACCTCGGCTTCGGGGCCGGAGGCCGGGAACGGGATCACGTGGTTGTGGGCATACGGAAAGTCGCCCACCTCGACGCGCACGGGGATGTCCCGAAAGTCGCCCTGGAGCGTGTTGAGCACTTCGTTGGCCGGAATGACGGTGTCGCGCCGGAGGGCAAAGGCGCAGATCCGGTCGCTCAGCTGCGTGATGCGTTGCTCCCGCAGGTCTTTCTTGTCCTGGTAGTTGAGCATCGCGCGGAAGTACAGCCCCTCGGCGTGGTCGGCGCTCATGTAGTGGCCGAGCCGTTCGTCGGCGCGCTGCTCGTTCTCGAAACGCGCCAGAAAGAACGAATAGAGCGCGATGGTGGCATCGCTGTCGAGGATGTAGCGCGAATTCGGGTACATACGGTCCACGGTGACGCCGCCGCAGAACATGAAGAGCCGGGTGTCGGAGAACCGGCTTTCCGGATTTGCCATGAGCAGGATCTCGCAGAGAAACGCGCCGATGGAATAGCCGAAGAAGTCGATGGAAGCGTCCGGGGCGATGAGCGGGTGGGTTCCGGCGCGGATCTCACCGGCCAGTTGCACGATGTCGTAGAGCGTCTGGAGGCCGGACCAGCAGAAGCGCTGCGGCGTGGCCTGCAGGCGGGTGCTGATGGCGGCATTGGCGAACGTCGCGTTGGCGATGGTGGGCGAGGCTTCCACTCGCTGGTCCGAGAGCTTTTGCATCAGCCGGGGGTTGCCCCAGGCCGCCGGAGCGCGGTTCATGTGGAAGGCAATCGGGAAGAGTACCACTGCCTTGCCCGTCTGCTCGACGAGGCGCTGCGACCAGGCCAGATACTTGCCCCAGCTCCGCTCGTTCAGACCGTGGAAAAGGAGAATAGCTTCCTGAACCGGCGCCGCCCCGGTGGGCGCGAAAACCGAGTAGCGGAACTGCCGGTTTTCGGCAACTTCCGCATCTGCCACGTCGATCTGCGCGCCGCGCGCCTGCCCGGAGCGGGGCGCGGGCGCCGCCGGGAAGTTGCGGTCGTGGCGGCTGCAGCGGTAACGGGCGCCGCCCGGCAGGATGTCCCACGACGCGGAGGCAAAGGAAAAGTTATGGATCGAGATGTCGCCGCCGGGCAGGTCGATGCGGGCGGGGGTCTGGTCGAAAAGCGCCTGCAGGCGGGCGTTGCTCTGCTTATAGGTCATGGAGGTGGGTTGCCGGATAGGGGACGCACGGAAAGACCTCTGCCGTGCAGGAGATCCACCCTATCGTACGCCTCAGCAGGGACGGATACGGTTAAGTTTTCGTGTTTTTTGCCGCTGCCGGATGAGATCGGGTGCAGCGGCTCAGGGAACGCCCTGCCAGACCTCGTGCCCGGTTGCCCGCGCAGCCTCGGCTGCGGCCGTCGCACTGCCCGGATCGTCGAAAACGCCGAAAACAGCCGAGCCGGACCCCGACAGGGCTGCATACGCTGCGCCTGCATCGAGAAGCGCATCTCGAACGGACTGCACCGCCGGATAGGCTTCGAATACCGAGGCTTCAAAGTCGTTGACCAGTTCCGCACGCCACCGCGCCAGACTGTTCGACGCCACGAGGGCGCACAGGTCGGGTCGGTTTTCGGCGTTGGGGCGCACGCGGCGGTATGCTTCCGCTGTGGAGACCCGCACTTCAGGCGCCGCTACGACCAGTTCGTAGGGGAAGGTATAGGGCGACTTCCCGGCAGCATCCAGGAGGGGGGTCAGGCGCTCACCGCGCCCGGCGGCGCAGGCGGCAGGCGGGCCGAGAAAGAACGGCACATCCGAGCCGAGACCGGCGGCAATTTCGTGCAGCGCCTTCTCGTCAGGCTCCAGGCCCCAGAGCGCCGAGAGCAGCCGCAGCGTGGCGGCGGCATCGCTGGAGCCGCCGCCCAGCCCGGAGCCGTAGGGCACGCGCTTTTCGAGGTGCAGCGCAGCGCCCGACGCGACGCCGTAAGCCCCGGCCAGGCGCCGCGCCGCACGCACGCACAGGTTGCCCTCGTCTGTGGGCAGCAGCGGGTCCGAGCACGTCAGCGTGATCCGCGCCGCCGGGCGGGCGGTGAGGTGGTCCGACCAGGGCAGGCGCAGGAACACCGTTTCCAGGTCGTGGTAGCCGTCTTCGCGCCGTCGCAAAACGTGCAGGCCGAGGTTGATTTTGCAGGGCGCCAGCCGTTCGAGAATCAATTGAAATCCTGGTGCGTTTGTGTGCCTCTCCGTTGCGCAGTCTCCGGAGATATCGTAGTTTGGCTAAATATAATCTCAATTCCTGCTTCTTCTCCTCTTTATCTGTTCGCCTATACACGTAATCGCTACAACGCGACACCGGGCTTTCTCCGCGAGTAGTCAGGTCGTGTGCCTGTATTTGTCCTACTGATTCCTCTCTCCATACGACGTATGCTATCCCACGACGCATTGAAAAAGGCGGTCGTTCTTTGCCTTTTTATGGGGGTTTCCCTCCCCCCAGCCGCCCCCGTACACGCGCAGACGCGGTCGGGCGACCGGGCAGGCGGTTTCTCGGACCCTGCGCTGCCCAACCCCTTGCAACAACTTCGCCAGCGACTCTCTTCCTCGAATGTGCCGCTCCCGCTCGAAGGCGCCGTCGATTCGCTGGCATACCTCGTCGGGCCGGGCGACCTGTTCGACGTATCTATCGAAGGGCCGGAGCCTGTGCTGCTGACGCTGCCCGTCTCGGCGGACGGACGCCTGGCGCTGCCGGGGGCGGGCAGCGTGGAAGTGGCAGGCGCAACGCTCGCAGAAGCCCGCAACCGCGT
>CBDUBU010000133.1:0-10685 GCA_965365465.1 uncultured Rhodothermaceae bacterium | reverse complement strand
AAAAACCGCAATAAACCGCTAAAAACCCGCAGTAAACCGCAAAATAATCCACAGGAAGCGTGAACCGAGGGCGCGGGGTTCAGGCTTCAGCGATGTTCCTGACCTGTCAGATTCCTCCTCCAGGCTATGAAAAAGCACAGGTGCATTTCGGTATTCTTATCCCTATCTTATTTAAGACAATATTATCCTAAAACTTGATCCAATCTTCACCTGTAGCCCGGCTCCGGAGAGCAGAAGCTGCGTAAGAAGGCGGGTCGGCGAGAATCAAACCATCTGGAGAGGAAAATGGAAACAGTTGCACGTATGGACTTCGATACCCTCACGGTCGGAGAACTGGTGGCGCAGGACTATCGTTGGGCTTCGGTCTTCAAGAAGCATGGCATCGACTTCTGCTGCGGCGGCGGCAAAACGATCAATGCCGCCTGCAAGAAAAAAGGCATCAACGCGGCAGAACTGGAAGCGCAGTTCTACGCGACCGAGCAGCAGGCGCAGTCAGCGGGAAACGTTAATCCTTCAGGATGGGAGCTTGATTTCCTGGCCGACTTCATTGTGAACGTGCATCACCGTTACGTCCGTGAAAACGCGCCCCTGATTCAGGAGTTTATTCGCAAGGTGGCGCGGGTGCATGGGCACGCTCAGCCGGAAACGGTGCAGATCGCCGGTCTGTTCGACGAGCTGGCTGCCGAGATGGCGGCGCACATGGCAAAGGAAGAGGAGGTGCTGTTTCCGCACGTAAAAAAGCTGGCCGCTGCCGCACGGGAAGGCGGCGTCCCGGAGCAGCCCGGATTCGGAACGGTGCGCAATCCTGTTCAGGCCATGGAGGACGAGCATGAAAGGGCCGGCGCGCTCATGGCGCAGATACGTGCGTTGAGCAGCGACTTCACCCCTCCGGAGTACGCCTGCAATACATACCGGGTGGCCTACGCCAAGCTGCATGAGTTTGAGGAGGATCTGCACCGTCACGTTCACCTGGAAAACAACATTCTTTTTCCCAAAACGATTGCTCTGGAAGGGCAGGCGGCTCCGGCAACGCAGGCATGACCCGTCGGGATACGCAGGGAAGGCGCTCGAAAGAGGACGGTTTGCGCTGGGCCTGGCGTGTGAGTCTGGGCCTCTTCGTGCTCGCGGGCCTGACAGGCGCGTTCTACCGCTTCGGACTGGTCTACGGCTGGACGGCAGGGCTGCAACTGGTGAACATACGGCACGCGCACTCGCACCTGATGTATTTCGGGTGGGTGACGCCGGCCCTGTTTGCGCTCATAGGGCTGCACGTTTCATCGGTGGGCGCACGTCCCTTCCGGGAGCGCCTCCGGTGGATCCTGGGCGCCACGCTGGCAGCCGCGCTGGCATCGTACCCGCTTTTCCTGCTCTTCGGATATACGCCGGTTGCGCTGGGCGAAAAACGCCTGCCTCTGGCGGTCATGTCCTCTACGCTGAACATGGTCGCCTGGGGCGGCTTCCTGGTGTTCTACCGGCGAACCACACGCGGGCTGCCTCGCTCGCGCAGTCTGCTGCTCTGGGATCTGGCGCTGACGTTTCTGGTGCTGGCCATGCTCGGCGCGATGGGCCTTGCCTTTCTCAAGCCGATGGGGATAGAGGACCCCGTCTGGTCCTCTGCGCTTACGCATGTTTTTCTGGATCTCTTCTCCGAAGGCTGGTTTGTGCTGGGCGTGCTGGGGCTGGCCTACGCTGCCGTCGAGAACCCGGATCGCCCCGGAGGCCGGGTCGGCATCTATCTTCTTTGCATGGGGCTTCCCCTGACGTTTGCCCTGGGTATGCCCGAATCGCTGACGCCGCCGGGCCTGAAGGCTCTTGCCCGCATGGGAGGCGCACTGGTCGGCACGGGGCTTCTGCTCAACGTACGCGTGCTCTGGAGCGAGGGGCTGGATGGCTGGCGGGAGCGCGTCCCGCTGGCTTTGCTGGCGATCAAGGCAGCAGGGCAGTTGACGGTCAGCCTCCTTCCCGGCGTCTGGTGGGGCAGCCTGCACGGGGCGCGCATCCTCTACCTGCACCTGATGCTGCTCGGGTTCGTTTCGCTCGGACTGGTCGCTGCCGCCCGGCGCGCCTGGGGACGCGCTGCCGCCGGCTATGCAGCGGCTCTGTATGCGGCTGTGCTCGTGTTGCTCCTGTCGTTGCTGCCCCTGACCAGCTTCTGGCCTGCCTCCTGGCGCGGAGCCTGGGGGCTGACGGCGGCGGCCTGGGTGGCGCCGTTGCCGGTGCTGGCCGCTGTGCTCATGCTTCTCGCGGGCAGGCAGCGGGGTCGCACCGCGCCGTTCTCACCTGTTACAGAGGCGAAATGACGCGGCAGCGCGGCAGACGCTCACCAGGAGAAATCTACCGCACTGCCGCTGTAGACAGAACGCGTTTGCGTAAGCGTTACTTCGCCAGGGTCATGCGGCCGGTTTCGGTCACCGCGCCTGCGGTGAGGCGGTACAGGTAGACCCCGCTCGGCAGCCCGGTGGCCTCGAAGGTGGCGGTGTGGTTGCCTGCGCCTAGCTCCTCGTTCAGGAGCCGGCGCACTTCGCGCCCCTGCGTGTCGTATACGGTCAGGTTAACCATGCTGGAGGCGGGCAACTCAAACCGGATTTCCGTTGTGGGATTGAACGGATTGGGATAGTTCTCCAGCGAGAAGGCCGAGCCTGAACGCGCAGCATTTGCCCCCTGGCCTCCGTTGCGAGCGCCGGGCTGTCCCTGCCCGCGCTCTTTTCCTTTCCAGTGCATCCCCATGCCGTCTCCGCGCTCATTCTGCCGGGAGCGAAACTGCTCGCGCTGTTCAGGGGTGAGCACGGCTTCAATGGCTGCCTTGAGGGCGGCGGCGTGTTCCTGTCGGTACGCCTGCCGTTCCTCGCGCGTGGCGTCCGGGTGCGCCGCTGCCCACGCCCGTCCTTCTTCCCGGTGCGCCGCCATGATTTCCCGGATCTGCGTCTCCTGTGCCTCCGTCAAATCCAGCCTGTCGAGGAAAGCGCCCCGGTGATGGCCGGCTCCTCCGCGCCGGTGTCCCTCTCCCATGAAGCGCCCCATGACCACGCCGGCAAAGATCTTTTGCTGTTCCGCCGTCAGGATGCCTTCGAGGGCGGCGCGCATTTCCTCGTGCTGCTCCGTCCGGAATACCTGCCGTTCTTCTCTGGTTGCCTCCGGACGCGCCTCATGCCAGGCGCGGGCTTCTTCCCGGTGCGCCGCCATGACTTCCCGGATCTGCGCTTCCTGCGCATCGGTCAGGTCGAGCACTTTGTCCAGTCGCTGCAGATGCCGGTCCATGCGCTCCGCCGGATCGAATCGCTCCGGATTTCGCTGGCGCTGGGCGGCTGCCGGAGACGCCAGCGCGAGTCCGAGCAGAAGCAGCGCGATGCCGCGCAGGTATGAAAACGTCTTGATGCTCATCATGTCACCTCTATGAAAGTTTGAATGGTTGGGTGCAAACGATGGTCGTAGCTGCGCTGCCGCCTTCCGGAGCGCCCGCCCCCTTTTGTGTCTTTAGATCTATCCAGAGCTTCGCTCATTCCATCAGGTACGGAAAAAAATTGCAGACCTCTTCCACCGCCTTATCCGGAACGGGCGCATCGGGCCTGCAGGCAGGCGCAGGAGGAGCACGGGTTTGTTATCTTGTGCAAAAAGAATCGCAGCCGGGGGAATGAAACGGGAGAGAGCGAGGTCTAACGGGATACAGAGCCGTCTGTCCGGGTCGTTGATGCGTGCGGCGGCGATCATACCCGGCGAAAGTAACGATCCAACCTTATGCCGCACGCGGCATCGCAAACAGACGAACACCTGCTCAACCTGGCCCGCCAGGGAGATCAACGGGCTTTTCAGTTGCTCGTCGAACGCTACGAGGGTAAAGTGGCATCCACCGTTATCAGTATGTTGGGAAGAGGCCCGGAAGCCGACGATGTGGGCCAGGAAACCTTTATCCGGTTTTACCGCGCGCTGGACCGGTTCCGGGGCGAGGCAAAGCTGGGAACCTACCTGACGCGCATTGCCATCAACCAGTCGCTGAAGGCCCTCAAGCGCAGGAAAAACTGGAGAAGTCGCTTTTTCAGCCGCGACGATGATGAAGCGCCGTTCACGGAACCTGTTCCGGAAGAAAAGGATGCGCTTGACGAGCGCGAGCGCAAGGGGTTTGTTCAACAGGCGCTGCAGCGCCTCAGCCCGGAGCATCGCGCGGTCGTGGTGCTCCGGATACTCGACGGCTACACCACGAACGAAACGGCAGACCTGCTCGGCATTCCACCGGGCACCGTCATGTCCAGGCTTTCACGAGCGTTGGAGAAACTCGAACCCCTGCTCGGGCCTCTGCAATGAAGCGCAGCAGACGCACGCAACAGGCGCCTGCGAAACCTTATACACGGAGAACTGACATGAACACGGATCATGACCGGCTGATTCAGCTTCTGGAAGACGCGCTGCCCGATGCGGAAGCCGGGGCGCTGCGCGAACGGCTTCGGCGCGAACCGGCGCTCCGCGACCGGCTGGATCGCCTGCGTGGTTTCCGCGATACGCTGATAGAGAGCCGTCCCGACTCGTTTGCCCCCTTTTTCAGCGAACGCGTGTTGCGAAAGCTGGCTGCGGAGATCGCCCCGAATGTTTTCGAGTCGTTGTACGAGTTGCAGCACCGGCTTTTCCTGCGTGTTGCGGTCGCCGGACTCATGGCGGCTTGCCTTCTGGGCGCTTACAACGTGATGGACTACCAGCACCTCGGCGTGTCTTCCTCCTTGCTGGAGGCCGTCTTCGGCCTGCCCTCCGTATCGCTCATGGATGCCCTGACCTACGGCGTTATGTGAAACGTCTTACCGCTGCCCTTGAACATTGACGCTCAACCATGAATCCACGTGTTAAGTCCGGGCTGTTGCTGCTTGCAACGCTGCTGATCGGAATGGTGCTCGGAGCCTTGCTGAACGCTCGCCTGGCGGAGCAACGCCTCGAACGCATTGCCTTTTTGCGCACCTCCCGGGGATTTATGCGTTTTATAGACAATGCCATCGAACCGCAAGATGAAGCGCAACGGGCAGCGATAGAAACAATTCTCGAACGGTCGGCAAGCCGGATGGCAGACCACACGGCGCGTTCCCGGCGCGAGGTGCGGATGATCGTCGACTCGACGATAACGCAGCTATCGACGGTTCTGTCGAAAGAACAGATGGATCGGCTGGAACGGCGTATGGAAATGGGAAGGCGCCTTCAGTTTGACCGGCGGGGACGGCGCGGGCCGCCGCCCCGGTGATCTCCATTTCGTCTTCGTCAGGGCCGCGTCCCGGCCAATTTTGGCGGCCATGCGCAGACAATAATAGCGACCCTCCGGCGGTTCTATAGGACAGCAACGTCCTATGGATTATCAGACCTCCCGGAACTGCCATGCGTACTGCCGCCGTGTTGATCCTGCTCCTGCTTTCGGGCGTGGGGCAGCCCCGCCAGGGATTCGGACAAAGCCGGCAAGACAGGTTGCCGCCCGAAAGATGGGTTCAGCCGCCCGAGGCCGGGCCGTTCTTGCATCCCGATGGTCTTTCCTGGTTCAAGCCTCTTCCGGACTCCTTATTCGACGGCGCCCCGCTCCCTCCTCCCAACCTGAAACGGCTTCCGCTTGAGGCGCGGCGTTCGGCGATGGAGGCGGCGGAGGTTGATCCGGAGATCGTCATTTTCCCGGATTCGTCCGTGAACGCCCACCTGCGCCGGATCACGCCGCCGTTGCACATCGACCCGAAGATGATTCTCCCCCCTAACAATACGCCGAGGCAGCGCCGGCGGCATTAGCTAGAGGGTATGCCGCCGGGCCGGCGTGCGCCGGGCGCGGCGCGTGTTTTCGGAGATACATGTCTTGAGGTGCATATCTGCTTGATCCAAAAGTGAATGGAAGGAGGGAGCGAACCGACATGGCGCCTGTCCGTTCTTGTTGGTAAACTCCTGTAGCCCGAATAGATTACCTGAGATGTGGCATGCGGGCCAAACACGCGGCGCGGTCAGGGAACTCCGGTTCCCGCACAGACACGCCCTTCTGCAAAGGACCCACGGGGCCGGCGCAGGGCAAATCAGCAGGATGGCTATGGCAATGAATGTGCTCGTGGTGGAAGATCACCCTCTGATGCGAGAGGCAATCACGGCGACGCTTGTCTCCCGGGGGATGAATGTAATAGAAGCAGCCAACGGTTGGGCGGGTCTGGAAATGGCCCGCAAGCATATCCCCGATATGATCGTGTGTGATTACTACATGCCGCACCTGAACGGCGTGGAAGTGCTCAAGCACATCCGCAACGACCCCCAGACAGCGGAGATCCCTTTTCTTCTGATGACGATGGATGACAGCTTTGAACTGAGAGCGTTCAGCTACCAGACCGGCGTCGATGCGTTCATTCTGAAGGGCACGGAAGACCTGTACGCTGCGATCAGCCGCCTCATGAAGAAGGCCAACCCTCATGCCGCTGCCGTCGGCGCTTAGCAGGAGCAAGTACCCGAAAACAAAAGCGAGCGGGCTGCAGGAGAGGTTCCCCTGTAGCCCGCTCGCTTTTCATACCCTGTCCCGGCCCGCCTGCTATCAAGGCGTCTCCGAGGCAAATTGCTGGTAGGCTGCTTCTATCTGCTCCGGCGTCGGATTGCCGGAGTAGATCAGGATGCGGTGCCGGAACGTGGTGGACTCGCCGGGAGCCAGCGCAAAGTCTAACCTTTCCTTCCCCTCTGAGAACTCGGCCTGACCGAGCGGGTTGGCGGCGAAAAGGCCGTAGTCGCGGGCGTGCCAGTAGGTCGGGAAACCGACATTGCCGGGATGATCCAAGATGGCTACGGTGACTGAATCCCCGCCTATGATGCCGGAAAGCTCCGTCCACCGGGCGCGTTTGCCCCATACGTCCGGGTACCCTTCGATGCCTTCGCTGTTGCGATAATAACCTGTTACCCCCGTATTGTCCAGCACCGGCACCTCGGTTACCTTGCCGCTCGCGTCGGTGAGTTCCACAGCCTTTTCGGAAGGCATTTCCAGCGCCCGCGTCAGGCGCAGTCCCAGAACGCCTTCCTTATTGTCCTTGAAGGCAACCTGCTCATCGAGCGCGGTAAGGGTTGTAATGCGATCGATGCCCCGCATCTCCGGCGCCGCGTGAAAAACGAATCTGGTATCTTCCCGCAGAAGGGGCTGTCCGTCCGGTTTCAACCAGTCCATCGTCACAGCGAGTTCCCCCCGCCCTTCGCCGCTTTCTGTGTCCGTGATTTCACGCTGCCGGATCGTACCCATCTTGCTGACCCGTTCGCCCTCGATGGCGTCCGAGTTATTCCAGAAGTCCAAACCGTTCACATCACCGTAATTGAACCAGAGGCCAATATGGTGAGGATGGTCGGTGCGTTCGCCTGCTTTGGGTTCGAGCGGAAATCCGCGTGTGATAGACTGGCCCGTTGCCGTACGGATAGGGTACAGAACCGTCTTTTTGAGCACGGAAATCGTGTCGGAGTAGAGGTAGGAAGTGAACAGTTCGCCGCCTACCAGCACATCGACGCGCTGGGCATCCTCGTGCGGGACGACCTCGACCTGCAACGAATCGGCCACAGGCGCCTCTCCGGCGGGTGTATCTGATTCGCAGCCGGTGGCTCCGAAGAGCAGGGCAACGGTCGCTCCGCAGGCGAGCATACGCTTGCTTGCTGCTGTAAGTAAATGCATGGGAAAACCTTCAAAGGGTGAGGATAGAGGATTGTAAAGCAGAAGCAGGACCGGCAGATAGACGCTGCCGGCCCTTTTGAATCAACCGTCAGCTAACAACGATATCCATTTTCCTGTCGTCAAACGTTACGCGGCTGCCCGTGTGCAGGGCTGCAATCGTCATGCACAATGCTGCCGAGTGGTTGTAGGCGGCATGGATATCGGCGTTCGGCTTGTTGCGGCTGCGAACGCACTCCATCCAGTTACGGACGTGCGCGGAAGTCATCGGATCTCCGCCGGTATCTGCTGAAGTGACGGCTCCCTTCTCCTCGGAGAGTGTCATCTCAGGCAGTTTGAACGCTTCCATGCCCATGCGGCTGGCGTGGTTCTCTTCGAGGCCCCCCTCCGGCATGATCGTTCCGTTATCCAGATTCAACATTCCGCCGTTGGAGTAGTAAATCTCCTTGACGCCTCCTGCGGAGTTGGTCTGGCGGGACGAATAGACCACCTGGAACCCTTTGGACTGATCCTCCATCGGGCCATAATCAAACACGGCCGTCATGGTGTCGGCATTGGTGCGGCCGTCGTGCCAGAGGTAGATGCCTCCGTTGGCGGCCACGCTGCGCGGGTGCGGCAGGCCGGTAAACCAGTGTACCGTATCGATCTGATGCACCATCCACTGATCCGGAATGCCGGAGGAATAGGGCCAGAAAAGCCGGAACTCCAGGTACTTGCGAGGATCCCACGGCTCATACGGACGGTTCAGGAGATACCGTTTCCAGTCCGTTTCCGACTCCTGGAGTTCCTCGACCAGTTCCGGACGCCGCCAGCGGCCCGGCTGGTTCACGTTCCAGGTCATCTCTGCCATCACCACATCGCCGAACTTGCCGGACTGGAGGTAGTCCGCCGCCGTCTGGTACTTCCCGGAACTGCGGCGCTGCGTGCCGACTTGCAGGATGCGGTCGCTGCTTGTGACCGTTTTCAGCGCCAGGTTGGCATCCTCCATCGTATTGGCGAACGGTTTTTCCACGTACACGTCCTGCCCGGCGTTCACGGCCTCGACGGCATGGAGCGCGTGCTGGAAATCCGCCGTGCTGATGATCACAGCGTCCGTAAGCTTTGCGTCGTACAACTCGTCGTTGTTGCGTACGGGCTTGATTTGAGCGCCGATTTTCTCCCCGATGAAAGCAGCCCCCTCCTCACGGCGCTTGTTCCAGATGTCCGATATGGCGACGATCTCGAAGTTGAGTTCCTTTGCATGGCTCAGAAAGGACGGCAGCAGGGCGCCCCGAAAGCGGTCGGAGAAGCCTACTACCCCAACACGGACGCGGTCGTTGGCGCCCACGATCCGGCTGTAGCTCGACGCGGGCATACTGAAAGCCAGCCCTGCCCCGGCTGTGCCCGCAGCTACGGTTTTGAGAAAGGCTCTGCGAGAAGAAGGTCTGGTACTCATGGTATGCCTCGCGGTTAAGAATTGATGCTTCAGGATACAACCTTCATCGATTCCGGGTCCCACGTGTAGATCTTTTCCTCCCGGTAACTCCTGTTTGTCAAAATACATGGAGCGGCAGCCCGATACCCGAAGGCTGCATCCTCGACGACGGGAACGCGCGTGCGTACGGCCTCGAAGAAATTTTTGTGGTGTTCCAGATGTTCGTTATAGCCACGCGGGGCATCGAATTTCTCTTCGATGACATCAACGTTCTGCGTCTTTACCGGCGCATTCGGGTTTTTCTGCCGCCAGTCCGCCAGAAGATTCTCAACGCCTTCCTTCGGATAGGTGAACACGGAGTTGTAGCCCCGGAAGATCTCATCTTCCGAAACCTCGGCGCGGGGTTGCCGCCGGAGGATGACGCTGCCCCATCCCACCGAGATGGTGCCTTCGCTGCCGATCAGCAGGGATTCATCTCCGCCGCCGCTGCCGTCTGCCAGGTTGACCTGCATCACCAGGTTAAAAGCCGGATGGGCATCAGTGGCCGGATAGTCGTAAAGTCCGACCATGATATCCGGCACGTCCCGCTCGTCCTGCCAGTAGCGCAGACCACCTGTAGACATCACACGCGAGGGGCCGTTTGAACCGAGGATGTAATGAACGCCGGAGAACAGGTGTACGAACAGGTCGCCGGGGACGCCGGTGCCGTAATCCCAGTAGTTTCTCCACCGGAAGAAGCGGACGGGGTCAAAGGGGCGCTGCGGCGCGTTGCCGAGGAAGCGATCCCAGTCAATGGTTTCGGGGGAAGCATCCACGGGTAGGGTATATTGCCATGCGCCGAGCGCGGAGTTGCGGTTGACCTTGGCCTGCACCATGTTCAACTCGCCGATGGCGCCGGCCTCATACATCTCTTTCGCCTTCTGAGAAAGGAGTGAACTGACGCGCTGGCTGCCGACCTGAAGAATCCGCCCGGTTTCTCTGGCTACCTCCATCACCTGCGGCCCTTCCTCGATGTCTTGCACCATTGGTTTTTCAAGATACACATCCTTGCCGGCGCGCATGGCTTCGATGGCGATCTGCGCGTGCCAGTGATCCGACGTGGCAACGATGACCGCATCAACATCCGGACGGGCGAGGATTTCGCGGAAATCGCGTGTCGTGGCAACGCCATTGCCGAACATTTCCTTTGCATGGGCCAGACGCCCGTCGTAGCAGTCGGCCACCGCCACCAGTTCGATGTCGCCGGTGCGCAGCGCTGACTGCGTATCGATGTGCCCCTGGATGCCCATGCCGATCGTGGCAAGCTGAATCCGGTCGTTTGCAGAACCCCGCCGGGTTTCTGGTTTCAGGGTTTGCGTCCGGCGCGAGGCCAGAACGGCGGGCGCGAAGCCGGCGGCTACCGTGGACGTGGCGGCGAGGCGCAGAAAGTCGCGCCGTGAGGAGGAGTTCCCTTCAGGTTTTCTGGACATGGCAGACAGGTTGTATCGTTTAGGGATTGAAATAAATGGTTTTAGCATTGTTGGTCACGAACCGGAGGGATCAGACAGCCGGTTCCCAGCCGGGCTCATACGTGCGACTCCAGAGGACGGCGGCTTCCGGATCATTGGCAATATGGCCCGTCGCCGGCTCGCAGTTGATGGC
>CBDUBU010000132.1:0-10749 GCA_965365465.1 uncultured Rhodothermaceae bacterium | reverse complement strand
GGCTGTTGTTTCCAGAGCGAGCCGCAAGAGACCAGAGGCATCTTCGCTCTGTTGCGTGCGCTGTACATCCAGCCAGTGGGCATCAGGCTCCTTTCGCAATAGCGAAAGCAACTGAACATCCTTTGGACGGGGGATCGCACCGATGGCAGGCGCCGCATACCGTCCTGCGTCCGCACTGCCTTCTGCACGAACCCGTGCATACGCATCCTCGAAGAACACCGATTCATCCCATGCCAGTCGGCGCAACGCCATAAGAAACTCATCCAGAATCAATGGTTCGGGGCGGTCAACTTCCGTTTCTCCATTCCAGCGTGCAAGCATGGCGCGAAGGGTATCGGCTTGCGGGGATAACCCTGACAACGTATCCAGGAGAGGAAAAAACAGGTCATACTGCACAGCATGAACGTCCGACTGGTAGCGTTTCAGATCATCTACGGAATGTCGCTCCTTAGCCTCCATCAAGTCGCGTATCCGCAACGACCGGTATGCATCACTCCAATCAAAGCCCAAGTAGTAAGGGTACGTCGAATCGGCTGGTTGCTGATTAGTGGACGAAAGCCAGCCCCGCGCCGGGTTCACTGCGTGAGGAAGCTCTTCAAAAGGCGCCCGACCAATCCAGGCAAATGCATCATCGCTGCCGTCAAGCAGACCCATTCCATGACCTGACTTCCTTAAAGGAAGATAGCCGGTCGAACGAATTGCGATGTTCCCCTCTGCGTCTGCATACAGAATGTTCTGCATGGGGGTATCCCAGTTGCGGAGCGCCGCTTCAAAGTCATTATAATTGCGCGACCGACCCATTTCCCACAAGGCCAGAAGGGTTCTGCTGGCATCGTGCGCCGTCCAGCGCAACGCCACAGCCGCATCACTGCCCATCAACACAGGCCCCCAATGCGCATAATAGAGGGTATCAACGACCGGATCGGCCCCCTTGACAAAAATAGTGTCAGGCACAACTTCCAGATTGCGCCAGCCATCTTCATAGCGATAGTGGGTTTTGCTTTCATTCAGTTGGAGCAGCAGATGGTCGATCTGATCTGCTCCGGTGTTGGTAAAGGTCCACCCCAGATGGTCGTTGAATGCTTCAACCAGAACGGGAGCGCCCGGGATGGTAACGCCATACACATTCATATTCGGCGTCACGAGATGCACCTCGTACCAGAGCGCCGGAAGGGAAAGCGACAGGTGCATGTCGCCGGCCAGAATCGGAGACCCTGTGGTGGAAAGCGCACCGCTGACCGCCCAGTTATTGGATCCCTTGCCCTCTACGAATCCTTCCATGAGGGCGCCTTGCGGCAATCCCTCAAACAAAGGGGCTGCGCCCTGGAAAGAAGCGCCGGATAACAGGCTCTGAAGAACCCGATTCTCATGCGCACCGGATGGCTCTTCCACACCGCTGCCTGGAACCATCGGGGCGAACAACTGCGAGTGTACGGGATAGAGCTTCCGGAACTCCTCCGGGGACAGACGCGCACGAATCTTCTCATAGGCAGCTTCGTCACTCCGGAAGGTCAGATCATACGTCATGTACTGCAACAAACGCATGGACTGCATCGGCGTATACCGATCCGGACGATAGCCCAGAAGCCGAAACTCGAAGGGCAGATCCCCATCGTCCAGACTGTCAATCCAGGCATTCACGCCTGCCGCGTACCATTCGACCAAGTCTTTTTCCACCCTATTCGCCTGCAGGATCCGGTCCAGATTCCTGCGAGCGCCCAACTCCATCCCTATCCTGCGTAAAAACTGGTCGGCCGGCAAGGCTCCCGATCCAAGAGCAGCAGCCAGACGCCCGGAAGCAGCACGGGGAATGAAATCCAGTTGAAACAACCGATCCTGCGCCACGACATACCCCATAGCCATAACGGCATCATGGTCGGTTTGCGCAAAAATGTGAGGCGCCCCCCGGTCGTCCCGAACTACAGTCACTTCCTGATCGAGACCCGGCAGATTCAAGGTAGAAGATGCTTCATGTTCTGCGTTACGCGCCGTACGATACAATCCGTCCCAAGGATCAAGCAGCGCGCCTATGGCCGGTACACCTGCTACAGAATGACTCAGCAGGTATAATATACCTGACGCAACCAGTACGAGAAAAAGCAACCAGATGGTCCTGCTCATTCATCACCCAAGTTCCACAACGGATTCCTGCGCGTCCGGGTCAGCGTCTTTCTCACCGGGAATGCTCTCGTTCTCGCCTTGCGGAGAGGTAGAATGCTCACTCCCCGGTTTTACCCGGCGCAGCAATTCATCTGCCGCGTTTGCATAGTCTCTGGCTCCGCGCGAGTAGGGGTCATGATCAAAGGTAGTTGTCCCGTCGGAATAGGAGACGGAAAGGGCAGCACTGGTCCGGATGACACTGCTCATTACGCTGTCCCCATAATTCTTCCGCAGATACCGGCGATACATATGATGATCGCGTTTGCGCGCATCCACCTGTGTAAAAAGGAAAAGAGGTGAAGCCAGTTCGGGATTGAGTTTGTCCTGCACCAGTTTGACAGTCTGGTAGGTTTGCTCAGCTCCGATCACCGGCTGGTATTCCGGCGTAACAGGAATCAGGACATACTGGCTTGCAACGAGCGCATTCAGGCTGTAAACCGTTACAGCCGCCGCCGTATCCAGAATAACCACATCATAATCGACGCCCTTTTCGAGCGCCTCCTTCGTCCAGAATACGTCCGTGGGCTTGTTCAGATGCCGCAGGGCTTTCGTAAGAACGCTGGAAGAAGGGATCAGGTCGAACCCTTTCATAGGCTGGACGGGTATGTCGCGTAAATCAGCTTCGTGGTTAAAGAGTTGCAGCGACGAAGCTTCCTCTGCCGGTTCTGCCAGGCCCGTCATGCGGGTCAAAAACCCCTGCGGATCCAGATCAATGACCAGCGTACGATGACCGCTCAGGCCCAGCGCTGCCGCGATATGCATCACCGATGTGGTTTTGCCTGTACCGCCCTTGTGATTGCAAACCGTGAGCGTGATCATAAAATCGTATGGAAAGTAGTGGAACTAAAAGATCAGCCATCAAATTAGGCTGTGGCGCCGCACCTGTCAACTGCCATCGGGAATGCGACCAACCTTCACGCAGCAGCGCCCTCCTGCTTATCCGTCTCTTATGGACTCCACCGAAAACAACGCAGCGGCTATAGGCGCTATCGGGATCAGCGGTCTGGCGCTCGGATTCAGCTTTCCGCCGTACCTCTTTGCCTCCCTCGCCTGGGTCGCGCTGACACCGATTCTCTGGCGATGGGAAAACGCAAAGTCCTGGCGGCGCCTTCTACTGGAAGTATATGCAGCTTTCCTCATCACCTTCGCTGTCGCGTTCTCCTGGCCCTTGCAGCACACCTTTGCCAAAACAGCCTTGCTCTCTCTGAGCGGCCTTTTGCTGCTGCCCCTGCTTATGAGCATTCCCTTTGCCGCATCTCTGGTGGTGCGACGAAGAGCCGGCCTCCGGCCTGGCCTGGCGGCGCTGGCGGCTTTTTACCTGGCTATGGAACACGCTATGAGCCGTGGTCCTCTTGCCTTTCCCTGGACGCTGCTCGGGCATACCCAGGCAGAAGCGCTGCATTTCAACCAGTTCCTCGAAATCACAGGAGTCTCCGGATTATCTCTCTGGGTAATCCTGCTCAATGGGCTGATCTATACCCTTGTAAGGTGTTCCACGATTTTCCAGCGTGCTGCCTGCGTCCTGGCGCTCGTGCTCTGTATTGCACTCCCTGCACTTTACAGCCAGAATCGGCTGCAACATCCGCTGCACCCACACGGAAACCTTCTCGTGGGGATGGCGCAGCCCGCCATTCAAGCGCCGATGTGGGCCAGGATTCATAATGATGAACGTGTCGCACAACTGCTAGCACTCTCTGACTCACTGCTTGCCGTATCGCCAACGCGACCCGATTTAATCGTCTGGCCGGAAACAGCCCTTCCTCCCGACAATCAGGATACACTGTTCAGAAAAGTTCAAGCATGGGTAACAGAGCATGACCTAGCGTTGCTCACCGGCGCAATAACGCACAGCCGATCCGGGATGCAGCAGGCTACCTATCGTAACAGCGCCCTTCTTTTTCAGCCCGGCGCTCCATTGCAGCAATACGACAAAACGCGCCTGGTGCCTCTGGCAGAGTACGTACCCCTGATGAACCGATTCCCGTGGTTGCAGGCGCTGTCTATACCCTCCGGAGGCGTCGCCGGATACGAGCCGGGCGAGACGCAGCGTTCCTTGACTATCAAAAAGTCATCGCTTGGCGTGTTAATTTGTTTTGAGAGTGTTTTCGGGAACTACACACGCCGGTATGTCGAACAACAGGCAGACTTTCTGGTTGTCCTTACGCAGGATGGGTGGTGGGGCCAATCCCAAGGTTACCGTCAGCATGTCGCTTTTTCCCGGCTCCGCGCCATCGAAATGAGACGAGCAACCGTGCAGGTTTCTGTTTCAGGAGTCACAGCGCTTATCCAGCCTGACGGTTCAATCGGGTCGGAGACAGGATGGATGCAGCGAAAAGCAACTGTCGTTTCCGTTCCTTTTTTCAGAGAAAGCACCTTTTATGCCAGGCACGGAGACTATCCGGGCTGGATAGCGGTTGCAGTATCGGCGCTTTTTGCGGGATGGATGTTATCTGAAACAATAAGCGCCTACCGCAGCCAGACAAACCGTTGATTACGGCGCCGGTGATTTTTTAGCGTTCGGTCCCAAAAAAACCATGTTGTTGAAAACGTCCTTCATTCTCGCTTCCCGCTCTCCGCGCCGCAAGAAGCTGTTGGAACAAGTCGGTTTCTCCTTTTCCGTCGAGATCAGTCCTGCTGAGGAAGTGATCCCGGAGAACACACCGCCCTCCGACATCGTACAGCGGCTGGCTCTGGAAAAGGCGGAGCCGGTGGCTGCGATGCATCCGGATGCCCTGACACTTGGAGCCGACACGGTGGTAGTGCTAGATGGTCATGTGCTGGGCAAACCGGCGGACCAGCGCGATGCGTGCGCGATGCTGCGCAGGCTCAGTGGAAATACCCATACGGTGTATACAGGGATTGCCCTTATTCATCCACAAGGCAAGCGATCCGTGACCGCCTTTGAGTCCACGCACGTAACCTTCGGAGAAATGACGGAGCAGGAGATTGATGCTTATGTGGCTACAGGCTCTCCCATGGACAAGGCAGGCGCCTATGGCATCCAGGATGATCGCGGAGCGCTATACATCGCTCGCATTGAAGGCGACTATTACAATGTAGTTGGCCTTCCACTTCACCGTCTTTACCGTACGCTTCAAGTCGAATTCGGCTATTTAGTGTCCGAATGAAACGCTGAAGCTCCGCTAACGTCCCGCCGCCAGTAACGGATCTCGCTCATTAGCCTGCCCCCATGCACTCCTACACAGGTTCACCTGGATGATCTACCCTATACCAGGAGCACGACTGCTGCTCATTCAGGCCCGTAACACTCCCGAAATAGAGGTCCAGGAGCAGGAGTGCTTTCTGGAACGGTGCGGACTGGGGCGAGATCAACTTCGCTGCGTCAACGTGGTGCGTGAGCAGCTCCATGAACAGTTGCTTTCGGGAATCCATGCCATTATGATCGGCGGCGCCGGAGAATACTCGGTGGTGCATGGAAACGCTCCGTGGATGGAAAACCTCCTGCAATTTATTCATGTGCTGTATGACCGGCGCCTTCCCACCTTCGGGTCCTGCTGGGGACATCAGTTGATGGCGCGGGCGTTTGGCGGCCTCGTTATCCATGACAGCGTACGCGCAGAACTTGGGTGCGGAACGGTTTCGCTGACCGAAGCCGGGCGGCGCGACCCGCTGTTTGCCGACTTTCCATCCAGTTTCCGCGTCAATATGGGCCATCACGACCGGGTCGTTGAACTGCCGCCTGAAGGCATAGAGCTTGCTTTCAACGACTCACAACGCAACCAGGCATTCCGGATGCGCGACAGGCCTATGTACGGCACGCAATTTCATAGTGAACTCGATGCGTCACGTGTGCAAGAGCGCCTGATCGCCTATCGAAGCTATTATGACGAGATATCTGCGGATGACGCCTATAACGAGGTTGTGAAGAGCCTTGCCGAGACCACCGAGGTAGATCATTTGCTCAACGATTTTCTCCGAAAGTTCGTGACCCAAACGGAATCCTGACAGGCGCAGACCCGTACTTCGCGCCGTCTTTCTAACAAGCTCTCATCCCTGAGAAAATGAGCAGACCAGAGCATATGTCCGTCGGTATCGTTCAGATGCGTTGTTCAGAGCATCCAGACGAGAATTTCGACAAGGCGCTGCATATGACGCGGCAAGCAGCCGATCAGGGCGCACAGATCGTGTGCCTGCCTGAGCTTTTTCGGTCTCGCTACTTTTGCAAGACTGCCGATCCTGCCCACTTTCAGTTGGCCGAGCCTGTCCCCGGTCCTTCCACTCGCGTGCTGGAAACCCTGGCCGCCGAGCGAGAAATCACCATCATTGCCAGCCTCTTCGAGAAGCGTTCCGAGGGATTGTACCATAACACGGCGGCTGTCATTGACGGGACGCAGGGATATGCAGGGAAGTACCGAAAGATGCACATTCCTGATGATCCTCTTTTTCATGAGAAGTTTTACTTCACGCCTGGAGACCTCGGATTCAAGGCATTCGACACGTCGCACGGCAAGCTGGGCACGCTGATATGCTGGGATCAGTGGTATCCCGAGGCGGCGCGACTGACGGCCCTTCGAGGGGCAGAAATCCTGTTTTACCCGACGGCCATCGGCTGGCTGCCCGATGAAAAAGAACAGTTCGGGACGGCGCAGCACAATGCCTGGGAAATGACGCAACGCGCCCACGCCATTGCAAACGGATGTTACGTCGTCGCAGTCAATCGGACTGGATTCGAGCCGGGACCTCACGATCCGCAAAACACTGAACGCTCCGGCATCGAGTTCTGGGGACAAAGCTTCATAGCTGCCCCGGATGGCTCCATCGTCTTACGCGCACCGGCTGACGAGGAAGCAGTGATGGTCGCAGAGATCGCACGGGGGCGGATCGATGCATTCCGAACCGAGTGGCCTTTTTTCCGTGACCGCCGCATAGACGCTTATTCCGAACTGACGCGACGTTTTATCGATGAATAGAAGCAACACTCTCGAAATTGCGTCGGGCGCTGAGCACGAGACGCCCGCAGCCCTGGGGCGCCGTATGCCCGCCGAGTGGGAATCTCATGCAGGAACGTGGTTCTCGTGGCCTCACAACCTCGATACATGGCCCGACGAACTGGCTTCCGTAGAGAAGACGATGGCCCATGCCGTGCAGGCTTTGAGTCGCCATGAAACGGTGCATATCAATGTCAATGATGCTGCTCATGAGCAGCACGTCCGAACTGTCCTCGATGATTCCGGCGTTCGTGGAGCCGTGCGCTTCCATCATATTCCCACCAACGATGCCTGGATTCGGGACCACGGCGGCATCTTCGTTACGCGAGATTCCGATGCCGGCCTACCGAGAGCAGCGGTAACCGGATGGAGGTTCAATAGCTGGGGCGGCAAGTATCCTCCGTGGGACCTTGACAACCAGGTTCCGGCTCGCATGGCCGAAGCGCTGCAACTTCCCTTCATTGATGGCGACATGATTCTGGAAGGCGGCTCCATTGACGTCAATGGTGCCGGACTGCTGCTCACTACCGATTCCTGCCTGCTTAACGAGAACCGGAATGCACACCTCTCCCGTGATGACATCGAACGTCGCCTGAAGAGCTATCTGGGCGTGGAAAAAGTGCTGTGGCTCGGCGAGGGAATCGCGGGCGACGACACCGACGGGCATATTGATGACATCACCCGGTTCGTAGGGCCCAATACCGTCGTTACGGTTGTCGAAACAGACCGAGAGGACGAAAACTATGAGCCATTACAGGAAAATCTGGAGTTGCTCAGAACCTTTACGGATGTCTCCGGTGAACCACTGTGCATTGTTACACTCCCCATGCCTTCGCCGGTGGTGAGCAAGGGAGAACGAATGCCGGCATC
The DNA here is from genome assembly GCA_965365465.1 of uncultured Rhodothermaceae bacterium. Classification (GTDB taxonomy): domain Bacteria; phylum Bacteroidota; class Rhodothermia; order Rhodothermales; family DASSAV01; genus CBDUBU01. The sequence continues at coordinate 2,770 of CBDUBU010000132.1, read as the reverse complement.
CTACGCTAATTTTTACGTTGGAAACGGTGTGCTGCTGCTCCCTACGTATCGCGATGCCAACGACGACAAAGCAAAGCGAACCCTGGAGCGCCTGTTTCCTGCACGGGAGGTCATTCCTCTTGACTGCACCGAGGTGATATGGGGGTTGGGAGCTATTCATTGCCTGACCCAGCAGATACCGACCGGCATCGTCTGACAGTCCTGCTGCAGATCAGCGGCAGGCAGTATCAGGCAGTTTCCATCGCCGAAAACATATCCCTGGCTTCCGCAGCAAGCGCTGCTATCTGCTCGTCGCTCATGCCGAGGCAAGACTTTACGGCGTCACCAATCCGGGTCCATTCGTAGCTTACCGGCAGGCCGTGCAAACTTCTCAATAAATGCACCGCCAAAACCAGAACTGCCAGCATGGGGGTTGCCTCTCCCACGGCTTCATGCTTCGTCCCATAGTAGTCCACAGCGTCATGGTGGCGCAGGATGCAATGACAGACGGCATCCGGCAGCTTCCAAGACTTTCCAATCATATACCCTACAGCGGCATGGTCTGTCCCGATCTGTTTATCTTCATACGCCGTTGCGGTAGCGTCGGCGATTCCTTGCGCAGCGGTAAAGACCTTCGGGTAATCCGGAAAGCGCCGCAGCAACAGCGGAACACCGCAATCGGCGAAAAGCCCCAGGGTATAAGCATCCTCCGGGACGATGCGGGCCTCACGGGCCGCCAGCGCGCAAAGCATAGCTAGCTGGTTTGACCATCCCCAGAACTCATCCATAAAACGGCTTTTGCCCTGGCTGAAAGCGGAATGCAACATCAAACCAGTCACAAGCTGAACGATGTTGCCTATACCAAGCAAGCGAACTGCATGGCGCACGGATCCGACCTTACGCTGCAATCCAAAAAACGGAGAGTTGACTACCTTCAACGTTCCCGCAGCCAGTGCAACGTCGCTGCTGATAAGGTCTGTGATGCGGGAAAGATCAGGATCCGGTTTCCGCTGCTCTTCCAGCACCTGAAGCAGCACAGCGGGGCGCGGAGGAATGAGGACTCCCCTGAGCAACGTTTCGGCACGCTCAATACCCAGCGCATGTTCTCTATCTAAATGAGAATCGGAATAAGAACTGCGACTCATCGACATGAGCAAATATATCCTGAAGTGTTAAGAATCTGCATCCGGGAGTGAATGTTAACGTTGGAAACGATACACAGCTTCCGCACGGTCGCACGTGCCGCCAACAGGAGGATTCGGCTTTCGCACCGTCACCTCGATGCCCTGCACCTTATCATAAGTTTCCTGCACTCGTTGCGCGATCAGATAGGCCAGCCGCTCGATCAAGTAGAAGTTATTCTGCATAATGATCTCCTTGACAAGCCGATATATTTTCTCATAGTCCACGGTCAAGGCCAGATCATCAGTGCGAGCGGCTTCCTCGAAGTCAAGATCCATAGACACGTCTACCTCATAGCGGCCTCCAATGCGGTGCTCTTCCTTCATCACGCCGTGATGAGCATAAAACACGGCATTGACCAGGCGTACGGTGCTGATTGGCATGTCATACTCGCGCTAAGGATCGCTCTTACGTAAAAGTAACCAGTTATAATTACCTGTCGCGCCCCTGTTCGCAAAATTAACGAAGTGTTGACGGTTCCAGCAGAAGTAGTCCTTCTCAGAGCCGGGCCAGGGGCAAAACTTCGGGAATGGCCGACATCTCACGAAAGGCATCTATACGCTCATTGATCTCGCTCTGGCTGAGATGGAATAGTCGTTCGGGACCAAACTTTTCAACGGTAAAGGATGCCATCGCGCTGCCGAAGACGACGGCGCGTTTCAGGCAATCAAGGTCGATGCACGTTTCGCGGGCCAGGTATCCTGCAAATCCTCCTGCAAAGGTATCCCCGGCGCCTGTTGGATCCTGAATTTCTTCCAACGGATAGGCAGGGGTACTGAAAACGATGTGATCGTCGAACAAAAGCGCTCCGTGTTCCCCTTTCTTTATTACGAGGATGCGCGGTCCCATCTCGCGAATAGCCCGCGCTGCGCGGATAAGGTTGGGGAATCCGGAAAGCTGACGCGCTTCCGCATCATTGATGATAAGGCAATCCACCCGTTTGAGCGTTTCCCGAAGTGTGTCCGGCGTGTGCTCTATCCAGAAATTCATGGTATCGCACACGACCAGCGCCGGGTTTTGCACCTGGTCGAGCACCTTTTTCTGGATAGCAGGGTCCAGGTTTCCCAGGAAAACAATCCGGCTGTCCCGATAATGATCTGGAAGCACCGGGTCGAATGTCTGAAGCACATTGAGGTGGGTCGCCAGCGTGTCGCGGTCATTCAGGTCATAATGATACCGTCCTTCCCACGCAAACGTCTTTCCACCCGGCTCAACGACCAGCCCGTCGAGATCAACACCGCTCTCGCGGAGCACCTGCATATCCTGCTCCGGGAAGTCGTCGCCAACCACCGCTACAAGCCGTACGTCGTCGCAAAAATAACGAGCAGCCAGGGTTGCATACGTGGCGCTTCCTCCCAGCATGTGGTCTACCGACCCGAAGGGTGTCTCAATCGAATCAAGGGCTACTGTGCCAACCGCTAGAATACTCACAAGATCTCCTGCAACTGTTAGTGTATCGTTTCTAATCGTATAAACCGCGTAAAGATACAATAACAGCGGCGAGAATGCATCCGCATTCGCTTTAACAAAAACAGCAGCGATCCGTGACCGGAGCCGCTGCTGTTCTGATAAGCGTTCATCCTTTTCAGGAAACGCTCTTGATCCACCC
>CBDUBU010000131.1:0-10773 GCA_965365465.1 uncultured Rhodothermaceae bacterium | reverse complement strand
GGTTTCGTCTCCACGACCGCCATACGGTTCGATACGGGCAGCGCCACGCTCAAGCCGGAGTCCACGGGCATCCTCAACGATGTCCTCGCCATGCTGGAGGACCATCCGGATCTGCAGGTGCTCATCGAAGGCCACACCGACAGCGATGGCTCGGATGAAAGCAACCAGAGGCTTTCAGAGCAACGCGCCGAGGCCGTTGCATCCTGGCTCGGGAACCACGGCATCGACGCGGCTCGGCTCGACACCGCAGGGCACGGCGAGAGCCAGTCTGTGGGAGACAACAGCACGGATGAAGGCAAGGCAGAGAACCGCCGCGTGGTTTTCCGCCAGAGGTAAGCAGCGTTTGCGTAACAACGGCGGGCAGAGGCGGCGCTATCCGGGTTCCGGGGCGGATTTCTCGCTCACCCGCAGGCGGTCGAAGTGGGTGGTGTTTTCGGGAGCGAACCGTCCGGCGTCCAGCATGTAACGTCGTTCCTCGATGACGAAATAATCCGGCAGGATGGTGATGATGTTATAGAAGTTGGTGCTGCGGTTGGATTTGCGGCCCCGGTTGCTGGTTGCTGTTCCGGCGCTGGCGATCACCATACGATGCTGCTCCGGCGCGATTTCGAGGGGTTCGATGTGCGAGACGTGCAGGTGCCCGCAGAGCACCAGATCCACACCGGCGCCGGAGGCCGTTTGCAGCGCACGACGCGCCTTTCGGGCAACGTCATGCGGCCCCAGCGCCTGGATCTGGACCAGATGGTGGTGTACGACCAGCACCTTGAACACATCCGCCGGGCGTTCGGAGAAAAACGAGCGGATCGCTTCACGCTCCGGCCTTCCGATCCGCCCCCCCTTGACGGTGCGCCCGTGGGCCGAGTTGATGCCAAGCACGGCCAGCCCCTCCATCTCGAATTCAGGCGTCAGTTCTCCGGCAATGACGCGCCGGTAGCGGCTCAACGGCCAGAAGATACGCGAGAGCGGACGCCACCACGGGTACACGTCGTGGTTGCCGGGCACGACCAGAACGGGAGCCGTAAAGGAAGCCAGCATCTCGGCGGCGGCCTTGAATTGCCGCCGCCGGGCGCGTTGGGTCAGGTCGCCGCTGACCACGACGAGGTCGACCGCGTCCGCGTTTATTTCCTCTACGAGGCGGGCCACGATCTCCGGGTAGGCGATGCGGCCGAAATGCACATCGGAAAGGTGCGCAATCTTGATCGGCTTGACAGGGGTGGGCGTGTTCACGGAAGTTCTTCCTACCAGGACTACAGAAGGCGCGCCGGGCTAAACCGCGACGGCGCCCTCTCACATGGGCTTGACGGGGAGAGGGTTTGCAACCGGCCTTCTCAGGACCGGCTGCGCGAAACCGGCGCGTGGCGCCGCCTTACGCTGCGAACCACGAAGCAGGATATAATATCCGGCATAGGCGTATCGGTCGAACCGGTTATCGACGGACACTTCGGGCACATATGCATGGCGGATCTTTTCCAGCGGCTGGATCATGGTTTGCCGGTCCCGGACGACGGGATCAAAGAGGTAGCGTGTATCATTCTTCGTGAAGAGTACCCATACGTGTCCTGCCGCCCTCGCGCCCTGCTGAAGGCTGCGCCCTGCCACCAGTTCGGCCTCATAGCCCAGTTCGACCAGTTTGCGCCAGACCCATATCGAAAAGTCCTCGCAATCGCCCCGGCGCAGTTGCTCGAAGGTGCAGGGGTGCTGCCAGAAGTCAGGCTCATGGAAAAGATCGGGGTCCCGGACGTAGGCGCAATCCATCAGCCAGGTCTGAACTTCTTCGAGGGACTGTACGGCAACACTGCTGCACCCTTCAAAATACCAGGGGAAGTCGCGGCGGGAGCCCACGCCGAAGCGGGCCAGCGGCACGGAGGCAGGATACCGTTCCCACGCATCCTCCAGCGACACCGTCCGAAGCAGAAGGCGGGAAAACGGCTTCAAAAAGGAATACCAGACGTTGCGCAGCATAGCAGAGGCGGGAGCGCCAAAGAAATCGCGTTGGTTCACAAGACTTGCAAAATAGGCATACGGGTCTCTGTATTCAAGGTTGCGACCTGCGGCGCCTCAGGCAAGGGCGGTTGGGTGCATAGAAGGCGGGCGCGGCGTGGTCACGCGCGCGTCACGAGCGCCGGCCAGGCGTGCAGCAGGACACGGCCTTCGGAAGGGCGCCACAACCCTCGCGCTTGCCACCCCGAGGACCCGCCCCGGCGTGTCATGGGGTCAGGGGCTGGGGCAGGCGCACGGTGAAGGCGCTGCCTTTGCCCGGTTCGCTCGCGGCGGTTACGGTTCCGTGCATCAGGTCCACGAGTTCTTTCACGATCTTCAGGCCCAGGCCGCTGCCTTCGTAGAGCCGCGCCGCGCCGGAGGATTCCTGGGTGAAGGCATCGAAAAGGTGGGGCAGGAAGGCAGCGCCGATGCCGATGCCGGTATCGGCCACCTCGATCACGACCTCCTGACGGGTTTTTTCGAGCCGCACCGTCACGCCGCCAGCTTCCGTGTATTTCAGGGCATTGGAGATGAGGTTCGTGAGGATGCGCGAGAGGGCGCCCTGGTCTGCCGTTGCCGGGATCTGCGGCTGCGCGTGTTCGAGCCGGAGGTAGAGACCCCGTTCCCGCGCCTGGCGCTCGAAAAGGGGCAGCAGCGCCTGCGTCTCCTCGACGAGGTCGAACGCAGAGGGCGTGAGCCGGAGGGTTCCGCTTTCGAGCTGGGCCAGGTCAAGCACCGAGTTGAGCGTCAGCAGCAGGCGTTCGCCCGCCCTGCGGATGAGGTGCGCCATCTCCTGCGGTCCATCGGCCTGTTCCTCGGCGAGGATGTCCGCGAAGCCGATGATGCCGGTCAGGGGCGTGCGGATCTCGTGGCTCATGTTTGCCAGGAAAGCCGTCTTGAGGCGGCTCATCTCCTCGGCCCGGTTCCGCGCCGCGACGAGTTCGCGTTCGTAGCGGTTGCGCTCTGTGATATCTTGCAGGAAAGACAGGTGGAGGCCCGGCAAGACGTGGGCAACGGCCCGGTACTCGGTTTCCAGCACCGAGCCATCCTTGCATTTGAGCCGCATCTCGCCGGAGAGGACGTGCTGGTCCATGAACGTCTGCTTCAATGCCTCGCCCTGTTGCGGGCTGATGTCGAAGGCCAGATCGCGGATGTGCCGCTGGAGCAGTTCCTCGCGGGTGTAGCCGAGCCGGCTTTCAGCGGCGGGATTCGCTTCCACGTAACGGCCTTCGTCGTCTGCTATCAGGATGATGTGCGGCGCGTGGTCGAAGAGGGCGCGCATCCGGCGCTCGCTGCGCACGCGGTGCGCGTAGGCATCGTGAAGGCGGCGGAAGGTCCGCGCCGTCACCACATTGAGCAGGAGGCCCGTAGCCAGGACGAAAACCAGGCCCTTCGCACTCTGGCTGAAGGGAAAGGCTAGCATGTTGCTTCGCGTTGCGTCGGCGAGCAGCAAGTCGGAGCCGAGGATCCAGAGGCTCGCGCCTGCCAGGTACGCGCCCACCAGGCGCCGGCGGAGGCGGTTCAAATCAGGGGGGGCAGGCTGCACCTCCATAGCTGAACGTGTTCAGGTATTGCGTTAAGAGCAGGCCGGTTTTCTTCCAGGAGAAAGCAGGAAAGGTGGGGACAGGGCAACACCGCGACCCGGCGCTGGATACGACGCAACACAGGACGCCCTCAACTGGGGTGCTGCATGTTCAGGAAAAGGCGGATCATAAGCAAGCGCTTAACCGCTGCGACGCTTTTTTTCCCTGAAGCAAGACCGGTTCAAAGGGGGCCGCCGGATCGAAAGCAGGCCAGACCCACGCCCTGCGGCCTGCATCGAGAACACGTTGGCGCTTTACCGGCGCTGCGTGTATTTTGAGGCGTTTTCAGAGGCGCGGCCGGCGCCGCACCCTGTCCCGTTCAGCTTCTACCGACCCATACATAAACCATGTCTTCCGTTCCAACCTACATAGACGAACTCGCAAGCCACGACGGGCGCCAGGCCACCCTCAAGGGGTGGCTCTACAACAAGCGCGGCTCCAAAGGACTCTATTTCCTGATCCTGCGCGACGGCACGGGCATCGTCCAGTGCGTCGCCAACGAAGAAGCGCTGGACGCCGAATCGTGGAAGGCGGCGGAGGAAGCCGGGCAGGAAAGCGCCCTCGAAGTCACCGGTACGGTTGTCCGGGACGAGCGGCAGGTCGGGGGCTTCGAGATGCAGGCTGCCCGGATCCGCCTCCTCAGCAAGGCTGAGGACTATCCGATCACGCCGAAGGAGCACGGCATCGAGTTTCTGATGAACCAGCGCCACCTCTGGCTGCGGAGCCGCCGCCAGTGGGCCATCATGCGCATCCGCAACCGCATCATCACCTCGATCCACAATTTTTTCCAGGAGCGCGGATTTTTGCAAATGGACGCGCCCATCCTGACCGGCAACGCGGTCGAGGGCACGACCACGCTTTTCGAGATCGACTACTTCGGCCAGCCGGCCTACCTCACCCAGAGCGGGCAGCTTTACGGCGAGGCCATGGCAATGGCCTTCGGCAAGATCTACACCTTCGGCCCGACCTTCCGCGCCGAGAAGTCCAAGACGCGCCGCCACCTGACGGAGTTCTGGATGATCGAGCCGGAAATGGCCTTCTACGACCTGGACATGAACATGGAACTGGCCGAGAGCTTCATCGTGCGCATCGTCGAGGACGTGCTGCGCGACTGCCGGCTGGAACTGGAAGCCATCGGCCGCGATACGGCGCCGCTCGAACGGGTGCAGAAACCCTTTCCGCGCCTCTCGTATTCCGAGGCCGTGGACCTGCTGAAAAGCGACAAAACCCGCGACCTCGTGTCGGCCCGGCTGGCCTCCAATCGGGCCGAGCAGGAGCAACTTCGCGCGGAACTCGCCGAAAACCAGAAGCGCTACGGGCAGGCCAAAAAAGGCGAGAAGCGCCGCATGGATGCGCGTGAGATCCAGATCAACCAGCGCCTGACGGACATCGAGGAGGAACTGCGCAACCTGCCCCAGTGGCAGGTCTCCGCCGACCGCTTCACGTGGGGCGACGACTTCGGCGGCAGCGACGAAACCCTGCTCACCTGGCACTTCGACCGCCCGATCATCGTCCACCGCTACCCGGCTGCCATCAAGGCGTTTTACATGAAACGCGACCCCGAGGACGACCGGCTCGCCCTCGGCATGGACGTGCTGGCGCCGGAAGGCTACGGCGAGATCATCGGCGGCGGCGAACGCGCTACCGACCTGGGCTTTCTGGAACGGCAGGTTGCCGAGCACCATCTGCCTCCCGAAGTGTTCGGCTGGTACTTCGACCTGCGCCGCTACGGCTCCGTGCCCCACAGCGGTTTCGGCCTCGGCCTCGAACGGACCATCACGTGGCTGTGCAAGCTGGAGCATGTGCGCGAAACCATCCCGTTTCCCCGTCTGCTGGGCCGCCTGCACCCGTGAGCGCCGGACTGGTCTGATTGTTGCCATGAGCAAGAGACGGGCGCGGAGGCGAGAAAAAGACCCGCCGGAGCGCCCGCCGCCTCCGCAAGATAGACAGCGGTGTGCTTTGAAACAGTCACAGGCCGCGCCGGCAACCTTGCGGGAAAAAAGCCGTAGGGAGTGGTTTCTTGCAGGCCCTGACGGCGCGCTCAGACATCCATCATTCCGACCACAGGACTATACCATGAAAAAACTCCTGAAACTGCTCCTCACGGGCGGCGCATTGCTGGCCCTCGTTCCCCAGACATCTGTAAGGGCGCAGACCCCGGACCCCATGCCGCCGCATCTTCAGGTAAGCGGCGAAGGCATCGTCCGCGTGCAGCCGGACATGGCCATGATGCGCTTCGGCGTCGTCACCGAGAATGAGGACCCGGAGGAGGCCCGCAGGCGCAACGCCGAGGCCGCACGGGAAGCCATGAACGCCGTTCGCGCCCTCGGCGTGGAGGAACGCGACATCAAGCTGGAAACGCTCCGGCTCCAGCCGAAGCAGGAGTACAACCCCACCTTGCAACGCTACGAGCAGAAAGGCTTTGAAGCCGTACGCGAAGTCGTGGTCACCGTGCGCGACCTCGACAAACTGCCGAACCTGGTGGCGGAGGTCGTGCAGAAAGGCGCCAACCGGCTGCTCGGGGTCATGTACGACCTGGAAAACCGCGACGAGGCCCGCAATCAGGCCCTGCAAGAAGCCATTGGCAGCGCCCGCGGAAAGGCGCAGTTGATGGCCTCCGCCCTCGGCGTAGAACTGGGCCGCCCCCGGCAGGTTATCGAGCAGAACTTCGACTTTCCCCGGCCCATGATGCGCCTGGCCATGGATATGGATGCGTCGTTGAGCAAAGAGGCCGCGCCCGAACCTGAAGCCTACGCCTCCGGCGAGATCGAAGTACGCGCCACCGTCATGATTATGTTTGAGTTCAAATGAACGCACGGAGGCCCCCTGGCAGCTTCAGGAGGGGGTGAGGTGAGTTTTTCTCAACCGCTTGCGCCGGACGGCAAAGCGCTGGATAGCCGGACGTTGTCCGGATAGCAACAGATTACATGGCGCAGCCATGCTCGACCTGTTGCTCAGGCAGGCCATACGGCGCCTGGCCCGGACTTCTGCGTGGACGCAGGGCCGTTCTCAAACGCCGCGCACGCCCCAGGAACAGATCAAACCTTTTGGCCCCGGCGCGGTACAAGCCGCCGTTTCAACACGGACGCTCCCGGATCGCCGGAATCCCGGTAGAAGATGCAGGTTTTCGTTGTCGGTCGTTTTCCACCTCCTGTTGACGGGCAGACGCTCGGCACGCGCCGCCTGGCCGAACTGCTGGACGTGTCGCACGAGGTCGGGCGCGTCAACACCGAGCCGCCGGCGGCGGACTTCGTGCTGTCGGAGACCACCTTTCGTCCGGAGCGCGTGCGGCATTACGTCGGCATCCGGAAGGAGATCGCAAGGGCGCTGCAAGCTGCGCCCTCGGCGCCGGTGCTGTGGGCCTCCATCTCCCCGATGCTGCTCGGCCACGCCCGCGACCTCGTCGCCACGCTGCCTGCCCTGGGGCGCTCCCATCCGGTCTACGCCGTGCTCCACCGGGGCACGTTCGACCGCCTTTTCGGGTCGCCGCTCACCGGGCCTACGGCGCGGCGGCTCGCCCGGCGGATGACCGGGTTCGTTTTTCTGAACGCCATGCACGCGGCGCAGTGCGCGCCCTGGATCCCCGAAGCGCAGCGCTTCATCATCCCGAACACTGTGGACGAGGCCGTGCTCTGCTCGGAAGCGGAAGTCGAGGCCCGCCGGGCGAGCCGTCGCAGCCGGGACGCGCTCCGCCTGCTCTACCTCAGCAACATGATCGGGATCAAGGGCTATCTGGACGTGCTTCACGGCGTGCAAATCCTCCACGCACGGGGCGTTCCGGTGGAGGCGCACTTTGCAGGGCGCTGGGAATCCGACGAGGACCGGCGCGGATTCGAGGCGTTCGTCGCCGAACACGGGTTGCAAGCGACGGTCATTCACCACGGCGGCGTTCAGGACCGGGCGGCGATCAAGCAGTTGCACCAGAAGGCCGACGTGTTTCTGCTGCCCTCGTACCATCCCACCGAAGCGCAGCCGCTTTCGATTCTGGAAGCCCTGAACGCCGGAAGCCCGGTCGTCACGACCAACCACGGCGGGATTCCCCTGATGGTGCGCCACGGGCAGGAGGCGCTGTTCGTCCCGCCCCGCAGCCCGGAGGCCCTTGCGGGAGCCGTCGAGCGGCTGCGCGATTACACCCTCTGGCGGACGCTCTCCGAGGGCGCGCGGGCGCGGTTTCTGCAAACCTACAGTCCCGACGCCGTGCGCGGCGCCTGGGAAGCCCTTCTGGCCCGCCATGCAAGCTGAACGCCCCCGGCGCATTCTCGTCCATGACTTCGGCGGGTACCCGTTCCCGGTCGACCTGAGCCGCGCCCTGGCCGAACGCGGGCACACGGTGCTGCACGCCTGGTGCGCCTCGATCCAGACGACGCCGCGCGGCAACCTCGAACGCCCCGGCGGAGAGCCGCCGGGCCTCGACATCCGGGGTCTCGAACTCTCGAAGCCGCTGGACAAGTTCTCCTTCGTCACGCGCTGGCGGCAGGAGAACGAGTACGGGGGCCTGCTTGCCCGCGAGGTCGCGGCCTTCGCGCCGGAGGTCATCCTCTCCGGTAACGCGCCGCTGGACGCGCAGCGCCTGCTGCTGCGGGCCGCCCGACGGCAGGGCAGCCGCTTCGTCTTCTGGGTGCAGGACCTGATCGGCGTGGCCACACACCGCATCCTGCGCAGGAAGCTGCCAGTGCTCGGCGCCGGCATCGGGCGCTACTACCTGCACCTCGAACGGTCGCTGCTGCGCCGGAGCGACGCGGTGGTGCTCATCACCGACGACTTCCGCCCGGTCATGCGTCGCTGGAACGTGCCCGAAAGCCGGACGACCGTGGTGGAGAACTGGGCGCCGCTGGAGGCCGTTCCGGTGCGCCCCCGCGTCAATGCCTGGAGCCGGGCGCATGGTCTCGACGACAAGATGTGCCTGCTGTATTCGGGCACGCTCGGCATGAAGCACAACCCCGACCTGCTGCTGCAACTGGCGCTCCGTTTCCGCGACCGGCCCGGCGTGCAGGTGGTGGTCGTCTCGCAGGGCCTGGGCGCCGACTGGCTGCGGGCGCGAAAGGCGGAGCATGGCCTGGAGAACCTGACGCTGCCGGCGTTCCAGCCGTTCGAGCAAATGCCGGAGGTGCTGGCGAGCGCTGACGTGCTGCTGGCCGTGCTGGAGCCGGAGGCCGGTGTTTTCTCGGTGCCCTCGAAGGTGCTGGCCTACCTGTGCGCGCAGCGGCCCGTGCTGCTGGCCGTCCCGCTGGAGAACCTGGCTGCCCGGATCGTGCTGCGGCAGCAGGCCGGGCGCGTCGTCGCGCCAACCGACACCGAGGGCTTCCTGCAAGCCGCCGCCGCCCTGATCGACAACCCGGCAGAGCGCGAACGCATGGGCGCCGCCGCCCGCGCCTATGCCGAGCAGGCTTTCGACATCAGCGCCATCACCGACGCCTTCGAGCGCGTGCTTGCGCCGACGCGCCGTTGACCTCCTTGCGCAAAGGTCGTATGTTCGTGGTTATTTTCAGGCGGATGAAACCGGAAAATGGGAAAGCTGATCGCATTCGGGTGGTACGGCGGCAAGTACTCGCACCTTGACTGGCTGCTGCCGCTGCTGCCGGAAGCAACTCACTACTGCGAACCCTTCGGCGGCAGCGCTGCCGTCCTGCTGAACCGGCAGCCCTCGCCCATCGAAACCTACAACGACATTGACGGGGAGGTGGTCAATTTCTTCCGGGTTCTGCGCGACCAGCAGGACGGGTTCGTCAAGGCTATCGGCCTGACGCCATTTTCGAGGGAAGAACTCAGAATCGCAGCAGAGGAATCGCCGGAGGGGCTTTCCGATCTGGAACTGGCGCGTCGTTTCTTCGTGCGGGCGCGGCAGGTCAGGACAGGGCTGGCGCAGACTGCCAGCGCCGGTCGCTGGGCCCATTGCAAGCTGACGAGCCGGGCCGGAATGGCAGGCGCTGTCTCCCGGTGGCTTGGCAGCGTCGAGGGGCTTTCCGAGATCGTGCAGCGCCTGCTGCGGGTGCAGATCGAAAGCGCGCCGGCCATCGAAGTGATCCGGCGCTATGACAGCGAAGCAACGCTTTTCTACTGCGACCCGCCGTACCCGCATGATTCGCGCTCGGATGTGAACGCTTACGGTTTCGAGATGAACGACCGCGAGCACCGGGCGCTGGCCGAAGTGCTCCACAATGTCAAGGCAAAGGTTGCGCTTTCCAGCTACCACGGGAAGCTCATGGATGAACTTTACGGAGACTGGAACTACGTCGAATCTCCTCCGAAGAAGGCGCACTCGACCAACACACGATCCGACAACGTGAAACAGGACCGGACAGAGGTGCTCCGGGTCAACTACGAAATCCCGAAACAGCAAGCTGCCGAATGCCGGATCCCGGCGCAAGAACATACTGCTCGACCACGCCATCCCGCATCGCCTCAGACATCATTTCCCTGGCGAGCATCAGGGCATACATAAGGACATTGAGCGACGCACCTTTCAGGCGTAGCGCAGCCACCGGAACAGGTCCTTGAGGGTTGCTTTCTTGCCGTAGAGGAGAATTCCGACGCGGTAGATCCGGCTGCTGACCCACACCGCGCCGACGAACGTCCCGGCCAGCAGCAGGAACGAAAGCGCGACCTGCCAGAAAGGCACCTCCGTCACGGCGATGCGCACCACCATCAGGATCGGCGAAAAGAAAGGCACCATCGACAGCGCAATGGCAAGCGTCGAGTTGGGACTTTCCACCAGGAACGTGATGAAGACCATCGGGATGATGATGAGCATCGTGATGGGAAACATGAGGCTTTGCGCGTCCTGCTGCTGCTCCACCGCCGAGCCAATGGCGGCAAACAGGCTCGCGTAGAGCAGGTAGCCGCCGAGGAAAAAGACGATGAACCAGACGAAGAGCATCGGGGGCAGGGCCGGGATCTGCACCTCGGCGGCCTGGAGCACGGCTTCCTGCGAGGCCGTGGCCGGCAGGTTGAACTGGGTCGGGTCGATGAACAGGACGGCGATGCTGCCGGCGAACGTCGTCAGCACGAGGAGGAAGATGCTCCAGATCGTCATCTGCATGAGCCCCACGAGGCCGATGCCGAGCACCTTGCCCATGAGCAGGTCGAACGGCCGCACGGTCGAGATGATGACCTCGATGACCCGGCTCTGCTTCTCGTCGAGCACGCCGTGCATGACGTAGGCGCCGTAGAAGAACATGGCGCCGTAGATGATGAAGCCCATGAAGTACCC
>CBDUBU010000130.1:0-11069 GCA_965365465.1 uncultured Rhodothermaceae bacterium | reverse complement strand
GGCCATCTGGTCGAAGCTGTCGTAGTTGTAGACGTTCCGGGAGGGGATGTTATACCTGGCGGCCCAGGCTTCGGCCTTTGACGGCGTGCCCGTAACGATCCCCGCCAGCATACAATTCCGGGTTTCTTGTAAGGCAGGAGCCAGCACGTCTGTGCTGTAATAGCCGAGGCCGACGAGTGCAACGCCTAGCTTGCGCTGAGATGCACCCCTGTACTTTCCCCAGGCTGAATACGGGGCGCGCCCGAAAGACAGCGCAGCAACTCCTGCACCCAGGGCAGCCCGCTTCACAAATGTTCTTCTGGAGGTCTTTGTGGACACATGAACTGAAATTTTTTTCATGGCGGGTGCAGTTGTTTCATACCCTGGGGTTTGCGTAGTGTGCGCCCAATATAGCCAAAAACAAACGGGGAAAGCACACTTTTGCCGTCTATCTCATGGTAGAATGGGCCAGAAAGTAAAGCCGTTTCATGCCGGAGCTTTTACGTTATGCTGAATAAAGGCCGGCTGAATGCGCTGAGAGAAACGTTACAATAATGTAAACCGCCTGAATCAGCAACAAAGGATGTTGCCTGGCGCGGTTTATTTGCGGCTTGTTTGAGATGGGGGATCACGTCCCATTAACGGATCCTGTTGCTTATATTTCCCATGGGAAGTAAGCTCCGGTTACAGACATCAATGCCACGTTCGAAATGGCTACTCTGAATGGAATACCTAGAATGCGCTCCGGAAGCAGACATGAAGTTTGAGGTCGCACAGAAAGAAATCCTCAACGTGCTTCTCGTTGAAGACGACGAGGACGACTATTACATCACACGAACGCTGCTGCTCAGGGCCGTGAATGTGCAGTGCGAACTCAAATGGGTCAAGACCTATGAAGAGGGCCTGGAGGAAATCGTTTCATCAGCGTACGATGTCTGCCTGATCGACTATCGTCTCGGCAAACGGGACGGACTCGATCTTCTCCGTGATGCAAAGAATCGTGGCTGCAGGATGCCGATGATTCTGCTCACGGGCCAGGGCACGCTGGAGATCGACATCGACGCAATGCGAGCGGGCGCGGCAGATTATCTCGTCAAGGGACAGATCGACACTCAACTTCTGGAACGTGCCATCCGATACGCCATTGAGCGAAAAAGGGCAGATGAGGCGCTCTATGAAAGCGAGCGCCGCTACCGGTCGGTAGTGAGGGCTCTGGCTGAAGGCATCATCATGCGAGAAGCCGACGGGACGATCATTGCCTGCAATGCGAGCGCTGAACGCATCATGGGCCTGACGGCTGATGAAATGGCGGGCAAGGCGCCCTGGGACCCTCACTGGGAAGCCGTGCATGAAGACGGTTCGCCCTTTGCAAGCGACGAGCACCCGGCTATTGTCACACTCAGGGATGGCGTCTCTTTTCATGACGTGGTGATGGGCCTGGATAAGCCGGGAGGCGAGCGAACATGGATCTCCATCAACACCCAGCCGCTGTTCCGGAACGGTGAAGCAAAACCTTATGCGGTGGTTGCCTCCTTTACGGATATTACGGAGCGAAAGCAGGTCGAGAAGGCGCTCAGAGAGAGCGAAGAACGCTTCTCCAAATCGTTTCAGGCTGCTCCTGTCGCTATCAGCATTGCTACCTTGTCAGACGACCGATTCCTGGACATCAACGAGTGCTTTACCCAGCTCACAGGTTTCTCCCAGGAAGATGTGATCGGACTTACCTCTTTTGAAATCGGGATCTTTGTGCGTCCTCGCCAGCGCCAGCGCGTCCGGGATCTGCTTGAGAAACATCGCCGGTACGACAACAGGGAGTTGCAGATCAGAACACAATCGGGAGAGCTAAGGGATATTCTCGTCTCTGCTGAAGTGATTGAACTGATCGGCGAGCAATGCGTCCTGGAGATGTTTTATGACATTACCGAGCGAAAACGCCTGGAGCGTGAAGTTCTGGAAATCAGCGAGCGCGAACAGAGGCGGATAGGGCAGGACTTACATGACGATCTGGGGCAACAGCTTACCGCCATTGCCTTTTTCGGTGATCTACTCCGGGAGAAGTTGGAAGCCGAACCATCGCCGCATCTACACTATATCAGAAGGATAACGGAACTCCTTGAAGACGCGCGTCAGAGCACGCGCCGCCTTTCGCGACGGCTCGCACCCGTTGATGTGCAGCCAGACGGGCTGATGGATGCACTCCAAACCCTCGTAGAGAAAACAGAAGACGTATTTGGAATACGTTGCAAATTCAAGGCGCAAGAACGCGTTCTGGTTAGAGACGGCATCATGGCTACTCACCTCTATCGCATGGCGCAGGAGTCCGTCAACAACGCGATCAAACATGCACAACCCAAGACCATCACGGTGCAACTCTCGGAACAGAACGGACGGGTTGCGCTCTCTATACAGGATGATGGCCTGGGCATTTCAGAGGAAGCCCAGAAGGGCGCGGAAGGGATTGGTCTACGAACCATGAGATACAGGGCTGCGGTTATCAATGCTTCGTTTGACATCCGGCGCGGGGAACCCCGTGGAACAATCATCGAATGCATCTTCGACAATGTCCGGCAGTCATGACCTGTCAGAAAGGACTGATTTCCGACCAGCTTCAGGCATCACCCCGTTTAAACGCATACTTCTTTCCCTTCCAGCCGTGCGCATTGCTGTTCCCTGACCTCATGCGAATCAGGAAAAAGGTAGAAATTGTTTCTCGCCAGGCATTGAATGAACCTGTTCCTTTCAACCTCGATTTTCGACCGGAGTTTGAGGCTGCTTTCAACCTGATGGAAACGAGCAAGCAGTGCTTGTTTATCACAGGTAAAGCCGGAACCGGCAAATCGACGCTGCTCCAGTACTTCCGGGATAGAACCCGAAAAAAAGTTGCCGTCGTCGCCCCCACTGGGGCAGCCGCCATCAACGTTCAGGGCGAAACCATTCATTCCTTCTTCAAACTGCCCCCTCGCCCTATCTCAACAGCCGAGATACGCGCATTGAAGAATAAGTCGCTGTACCGGGCGCTGGATGCGCTGGTCATCGATGAAGTCTCTATGGTGCGGGCTGACATGATGGATGGGGTTGACCGGTTCATGCGCCTGAACGGGCCGCGTTCCAAAGAGCCTTTCGGCGGGGTACAGCTCATTGTGATTGGAGACCCGTTTCAGTTGCCCCCCGTCATTTCCACAGAGGCAGAGCAGCAATACCTGAGAGCCAATTACAAAACGCCGTACTTCTTCAGCGCCAGGTCGCTCCGAGAGGCTGGCCTGAAGACTGTGGAGATGGAGTATGTTTACCGTCAGAAAGACAGCGTATTCATCTCCCTGCTCAATGCAGTCCGCAACAAAACAGCTAACCGGAGCGATCTGGAAAGACTAAACGCCCGCTGTTTTCCTGACTTCAGGCCCCCGGAAGACGAGGCTCATGTCACGCTGACCACGACGAACCGCCGCGCCGACGAGATCAATACAGATCGGTTGAATGCGCTCAAGGGAAGAACATATCGCTTCGAAGGGGTGGTATCCGGAGCTTTTCAGAATCAAAGTGAACATACTCTTCCCACTGCTGCCAGCCTCACCCTGAAGCGGGGCGCTCAGGTTATGTTTGTCAAAAACGACGCAGACCGCCGATGGGTCAATGGAACGATGGGACGCATTCATCGCATTGGCAGGGATGCCATTGATGTCGTGATCCAGGGAGACGGCGGCGGCCAAATAGTACAGGTTGAACCGGTGCGGTGGGAGATGGTAAAATACCAGTATGACAACACTACAGACAGTATTAAAACAGATGTAGTCGGCGCTTTCACGCAGTTCCCGCTTCGCCTCGCCTATGCCGTGACCATCCACAAGAGCCAGGGCAAGACCTTTGACCGGGTCATTATAGACCTGACCGGCGGCGCTTTTGCCTGCGGTCAGGTCTATGTAGCATTGAGCCGTTGCCGAACTTTTGAGGGGCTGGTGCTGGCTACCCCCCTGCGCCCCCGCGATATCCAGGTAGACGATGCCATTGTGCAGTTTACCCGCTACAGGCATCTGCTTGAGACGGGGATTGACCAGCGAGCACAGGCGCAGCGCCGGAACGATCACGCTATCTGACACTACACGGGAGCGCAGGCGTAAAACCCGGCAATCAGTAATTTCAGACCTGTGAAAGCGCCTGATCGAGATCTGTAATCAGGTCTTCAGCATCCTCCACACCCACCGAAAGCCGGATCAACGAATCATCGAGACCAATGGCGGCGCGGCGGTCCTTCGGAACCGAAGCGTGCGTCATCGTCGCCGGGTGCTCGATCAAGCTTTCTACTCCTCCCAGACTCTCAGCCAGAGCAAAGATTTTAGTTTCCGAAAGCATAAGCAACGCTTTCTCCATGCTGTCATCAGCAAGCGAAAAAGAGATGATGCCGCCAAAATCACGCATTTGCTGTCTGGCAATCTCATGTCCGGGAAAATCCGGAAGTCCCGGATAGCACACCCGACCTACCTTGGGGTGCTCGTCCAGGTAGGATGCTATGCGACGAGCATTCGCGCAGTGGCGCTCCATACGCAGATGCAGCGTCTTCGTCCCGCGCAGCGTCAGAAAACAATCCATAGGCCCCGGGGCTGCGCCAGTGCATTTCATTTGAAACTGCAACCGCTCATACCAATCGCTTCGGCTCGTACAAACAGCCCCCCCGATGATATCAGAGTGCCCACCCAGATACTTGGTCGATGAGTGTAATACAAGATCCGCCCCTGAAGCCAGAGGTTGCTGCAAATAGGGAGACGCGAATGTGTTATCGACAGCCACATCAATCTGATGCGCCTGGGCCAGACTGCACAGTTTCTTTAGATCGACGATGCGAAGCAGCGGATTGGTAGGCGTCTCGATCCACATCAGCTTCGTTTCGGGAAGTATATGCTCTTCGACGAGTTGGAGGTTCGTCATGTCTACAAAAGAGAACCGTAGCCCAAAGGGCTGAAACACCTGCGTAAACAGCCGGTAGGTTCCTCCGTAGAGATCATCCATAGCGACAACATGATCGCCCGGACGCAGCCCTTTGAGGATTGCGTCAATCCCTGCCACCCCGGAAGCAAAGCATACCGCATAATCTGCCCCCTCAAGCGCCGCGAGGTTCCCTTCCAGCGCCGAGCGTGTCGGATTGGAAACACGGGAATATTCATGCCCCTTATGCATCCCCGGCGCTTCCTGTACATAGGTAGAGGTTTGATAAATCGGAGTCATAATGGCTCCGGTAGCCGAATCCGGCTCCTGACCGGCATGGACAGCCAGCGTATCAAAGTGGAAACCGCCTTGCGGTGAATTCCTTTTCATAAACAACGTTGTGTAGTGGTCTAAACAAGAAAAAGCCCGGACCCTTGAAGGTCCGGGCTTAACAAACTCCTTACCAGATCGGGGTCTCAATTGATATTGATTCCGGCACAGGCAGCGGCTTCTTTCGCCTTATCATCCTGACCCGTCTGTACATAGGCTCCAAAGAGCGCATTGCACACCCGGTCAACTTCTGCCTCGTCCTCTCCGGCTGACTCCATCAACTGGCGGGCGCGTTCGAGCGGGGTGATGGCCTGCTCGTAAAGCGAACGACGTTCCTCCCCAAGCTGATCCAGTTCCTTCTCACGAGCCGTAATCTGATCCTGTGAAAGGTTGGCTCTCTCGGTGCGAAGCGCATCGTCCATCTCTCCCATGCGCTCGTTGACGCTATATGCCTTGTTTACATAGGATGCACCCAGGTTATAGAAGGCATCCGCATATTCAGGATCCAGCGTGGTAGCCACCGTTAGTTGCTCGATGGCCTCATCGTAACGCTCCGCGTTGAGCAGCAGCGAGCCGAAATTGTAACGGAAAAGCTTATTGTTAGGCTCCTTTGCTACCGACTCGCTGTAGATCTGCATGGCGCGATCCGCCTGTCCGGCAGCATTGTAAGCATTCAGCAATTGCGCCTGAATGTCCACGTTCTCCGGAAACTTCTGACGCGCCTGTTCGAGGAGCGTTACGGCATCGCCTGCCCTGTCGTTCGACAGATACAGGGAAGAAAGGAAGCTGTAGGTATCTGCCGCCGATTCGCCCATCTCGATTGACCGCTCAATACGGTCGGCAGCCTCTGCCACATTACCCGCATTGTAGAGCGCATAACCTTCGTTCAGGAAGGCATCGGCTGAGTCAGGCTGTATAAGGGCTGCATTTCCAAAGTACTCCGCCGCTACACTGTACTCACTGTCAGTCTCTCGCCCCCTGTTGAACGCCTGCACGCCACGCTGAAATTCATTGTAATAAGCAAGCCTGAGTCGTTGATTGACATCTTCAGCCAACCCGGGATCCAGTTCGAGGACGCGCTGATAGGCCTGTATCATCTCGTTGAGCATCCGGGTATGCTCATCCTTATCTTGCGTTGCGAAGGCTTGCTCCTGAAGAATCTGCCCCTTCAGATCAAGCGCCTGGGCATTATCAGGATTTTTTTCGAGCGCCGTGTTGACGTTTTGCAAGGCGCGGTCGTAGTCCTTGTTACGCAGGTCGAGTTTTGCCCCCTCGACGTTCGGGTCGCTGGAGCACCCGTTTGCGCCGACGAGCAGAAAGCCTCCCACGAGCAAAGCTAAATAAATGGGAATCCGTTTCATGGTACTTTTCGTTGGTGGGTAGAAAAGATCGTTTCAATTATATAATAAGTTTTGTTGCTATCCTTTTGCTTGAAACGGCCAAAGGGGTTACAGCAACATAACTTGTCAGGCCGCCAATATAGCGTAAAGTACAATCATTATGGGGTCAACACAACATGCGCTGCCTCTGGTTCCGCTGTTTAAGCGCCTACGCAATGAGCAGGCAGCCTTCAGGTTTTGCATGACATTATACCTCCAGACAGCCCTAACGCTCCCGCTACATCTATAATTAACCTGTCAGTATTGCAATGACAGACAGCCACCAGCACGCAGCCGGAACTACAGGCGTCTTTTTTGCGCGCATCATTGACTATGCGGGACTTTTCCCTCCGGCCTTGCTTCCGCTCCCGGACGCAGCAGCACATTACACCAGCTACTCCCGGAGCAGCGCATCATGGATGTTGGGAAGATTCGTATGCCCTGTTGCCCGGCTCAGGGATCTTTGTGAGAGCGCCCACCTGTTTTCGGCTGCCGTACCGCTTTCAGTGATCGGCAGCAGAAGCGCCAATGCTGATTCCTTCATTTCTTCTTTCGCCGATGACCTGGAAAAGATCCTTACCGCTTTGTCGTCGGAATCTGATCCTTTTCGCGTAGAAAGTATGGAACTAGCGCTTCCTAATCCGTGGGATTTCACGGACGTAGAAACCGTAGAAAATCTGTTAGGGCGTTTGGGGAATCAGGCTGCAAGCGCCGGAGTTTCCGGAATCGAGATCTATCTCGAAGTTCCGCTGGACGCGCAGTTCCGCTCCAGAGCGCCTTTGTTACTTGAAGGCATGAAACAGTTTGCAGAACGGCAGTATGCCTCTTCCGGAATCTCTGCAGGGCTAAAGTTTCGTTGCGGCGGCGCGAACGCAGCAGCAGTACCCCCCTCGGCGCACCTCGCCAATGCCATTGCTGCCTGTCAAGCGGCAGGCGTCCGTTTCAAAGCGACGGCGGGGCTTCATCATCCTCTTCCCTATTTTGATTCTGTGCTCGGCGTGATAGCACACGGTTTCCTGAATGTGTTCGGCGCTGCAATCCTGACTTCGGCGCACCAACTTACGGAGTCCACCATTTGTGAGATTCTTGCTGATAGAGATATAAGCCACTTTGTTTTCACGGAGAACTCATTTTCATGGCAACATCTTTCTGCGGCACGCGAAATCGTCCGTGATGCAAGAAGCCGGTTTGCCACTTCGTTCGGCAGTTGCAGCTTTGAGGAACCGGTAGAAGGACTGAGGCTGCTGCGCCTTGTTTAACCCCTCACAGAGCACATTTCCACCCATGCAGTCTACGACAGAGCCGTCGCTGAAGTCTTTCATTAAAACGGATCCGGAATCCCATTTCCCCATTCAGAACCTGCCCTACGGCGTTTTCAGGCCCAGGCAGGGCGGCCCCGCACGGATCGGTACGGCGATTGGCAGCTATGTGCTAGACCTGGCGGTTCTTGAGGAACAGGGGTTATTTGACGAAATACTTCCCAAGAGAAACCGTTTGTTCTCACGGGGATCATTAAACGGCTTCATGGCCCAGGGCAAGAATGTCTGGCGTTCCGTGCGTGAACTCATCAGCCACCTGCTCACAGCCGACACCCCTACCCTGCGCGACAATAACGAACTCAGGGGACAGGCCCTTTTCCCTCTGGGTGAGATAGAGATGCTTCTCCCCGCGGAGATCGGCGACTATACGGATTTTTATTCTTCACGCGAACACGCCACCAACGTCGGCATCATGTTCCGGGGTAAAGATAATGCGTTAATGCCGAACTGGTTGCATCTTCCCGTCGCCTATCACGGTCGGGCCAGTTCCATTGTCGTAAGCGGACGTGATGTACGGCGTCCCGTGGGTCAAATCAAACCTGATGACGGCCCTCCCTTTCTCGGCCCGAGTCGATTGCTTGATTTTGAACTGGAAGTGGGGTTCTTCACAGGTCCAGGAAACGCTCTCGGCGACCCCATACCTGTCAGCCAAACGAGCGATCACATCTTCGGCATGGTGCTCGTCAATGACTGGAGCGCCCGCGACATTCAGAAATGGGAGTACGTTCCACTAGGACCTTTTCTGGGGAAAAACTTCGCAACCACCATCTCGCCCTGGGTTATTCCCATGGAGGCCCTTGAGCCTTTCAAGTGTCCGGGACCTCGCCAAAACCCTCTGCCGTTGCCCTATTTACAGACGAAAAAACCATCCTCTTTTGACATCCACCTTGAGGTTTCACTTCGGAACACAGACATGGAGGATCCTTACGTACTATGCACTTCTAATTTCAAGTTCCTCTACTGGAGCATGTATCAGCAACTGGCTCATCACACCGTAAACGGTTGCAACATCCGCCCCGGAGACTTGATGGCATCGGGCACTATCAGCGGATCGAAGCCGGAAAATTATGGCAGCCTGCTGGAGCTAACGTGGCGCGGAACAAAACCCATCATTCTTCCGGATGGAACATCCCGGCGTTTCCTTGAGGACGGCGACACAATCACCCTGAGCGGATGGGCGCAGGGAGAAGGATACCGCGTGGGGTTCGGCGAGGCCCGTGGACACGTTCTCCCTGCCCGCTTTTGAGCTTCTTTCTGAAAAAGCTGAGTACTCCCGGCAATCTCGTCAGTTTGTGTGACAAATAGAACTGGTCTCTGCCTGTTGCTCTGCTGACGTGTCACAACTATAAGCGAGCGTGTAAGTCACTTCTTCAGACTGTTTTTTCTGCTCTGTCAAACCTGCGCATTTCTTTTGTCGATATGTCATAGAAAACGCTGTGGCACGGGCCTTGTTTATCTCTAATCACAGAAGAGGTTAGTAAACCAGTCACAATAAGCACAAGAAATAGACCTGTAAAAAAGGAGGTAAATGCACCATGAACGGATTAGTTCGTTTTTCCCCGACTACTGAAATGCGCCGTCTGCAGCGCGAAATCGACCGTCTTTTCGAGGGCCTGACTCCTTCGCGAAACGCTGAGGGAAATGAGCACGAAACGGCTGTCTGGGCGCCTCGCGTTGATCTGGCAGAAACGGAAGATGCCTACTTGATTCACCTGGACGTTCCGGGCCTGTCGAAAGAGCAACTTGAGATTAACCTGCATGAGGGCGTTCTGACAGTGAGCGGGAACCGCAAAGTTGAGGAAACTGAAGAGAAACGCAACTACGTGCGCGTAGAACGGCAGTACGGGCAATTCTACCGCTCCTTTACTCTGCCGAAGGCGGTCACCAGCGACAACATTGAAGCGAACTACAAAGACGGTGTGCTTAACATCCGCGTGCCCAAGGCCGAGGAAAGCAAGCCTCGCCGCATCGAGATCAGCTAACATAAGCATCCTGGTGTAAGAAAAGGCCCCGGCAGGAATTCTGTTCTGCCGGGGCCTTTTTGTCATTTAGAATCTGAATCATCTGTTTGAGCCTGGATCCAGTCTCCGATGGCCTCAAGCGCGACAGGCGCTATCGTCTCTTCTATCTGTCCGTACTCATTCGGAGAACCTGTCTCTGCCGGCTGAAACAAGTGATTCAGGTTTTCCAGCACCTGAACTTTATATCTGGTATTGTTGCCTTCATCCAGCGCCCTTTTGATTGCCGGGATGTTCTGATCCGGAGCTACCTGCAGATCCAGTGATCCTGCCAGAACGAGCACCGGAGCCTTGATTCCGCGCAACGCCGGAGCCGGATCGTACTCTAAGAAATGGAAAAACCAGGGAGTGGTCATTTCCGCTACCTGAGCTTTTACGCCTTCCGGAAGCATACCTGCATCTGACAGAATATTGCCCACTTTGACGGCAGCCTCTGCGCTATCCTTCGACGTTCTCAGTGCTTCGAAAATACGCTCCTCGTTCGCTCGGTTCGCCAGAATGACACTCTCATCCATCCCACTGGCTTTCATAATGCGAGCCGCCTGCTCATAAAGAATTTCGTCTCCTGCTACACCCGGTGCTGCCATCAAGACTACAAATGCAATATCTGTGTGTTTGGCGGCAACCATGGGCGCCACCAGTCCCCCCTCGCTGTGCCCGATCAATCCTATCTGCCCGCCGTCAATCTCGGGCCGGTTCTTCAGATACCGAACGGCAGCCTCCGTATCTGTGGCAAAATCAGGAATAATAGCCTGCCCAAAATTGCCGGTTGAAGCGCCAACTCCGCGATCATCGTAACGCAGTACCGCAATACCGCGCCGCGTCAGGTAGTCCGCCAGCACCAGGAAAGGACGGTGCCCGAACACAGTCTCATCACGGTCCTGGGGGCCGGAACCGGAAATGAGAACAGCGGCGGGATGAGGACCCTCACCAGCAGGAAGTGTCAGGGCGCCAGCCAGTTGTACTCCGGCAACATCGTTTTTGAAAGCTACTTCCTCGATGCTGTAGGGATAAGGCGGCCTGGGGTCCGAACCGGTTCGACATCCGCGCGCTCCCCGACAACGCGCTCGACGACGGCGTCGACAACCCGACCGACACGCCGCCCATCTGGAACTACGTCGACCTCG
>CBDUBU010000129.1:0-11092 GCA_965365465.1 uncultured Rhodothermaceae bacterium | reverse complement strand
GGATATATGGCATCAGGTTCGCTCTCCGGCTGTGCAACGTGCCAGATCAGATCGGTGAATCGGCCTGATGAGGCTGCTGAAATGGCAATGCGGCGAAACGGCACGTCGCCGGGCGTCCAGTCGATAATATACCGGCTCCCCAGCAACCGCTCGTCCCGCGTCACCTTGATGACAACTCCCAGACCTGGGTCTCCTCCGCTGCGGCCGCTGAGCACCAGGGAGGTCGTAAAGGTAGAGTCTGCAAATGACAGGGAAGACAGTCCGCCAGGATTCAACTGCGCATCCAGGGCGCTTTTTTCCGCTATCCAGAAGGTGTAGGTCGTCTCGTCCTCCAGGGTCTCCACCGGCGTGCCTTGCAGCGAACGTATGAGCGCTTCATCCGTCCGGGCGCCAACCGTAACGTAGGAGTTGATATCATTTCCGTCTGAAGTCGTTACCCAGACCAACGTAGAATCCAGCGCTGCCCTGGTTCCCCGGTTCACCCCAACGGCTGCAACGCGCCCTCCTACCCATTGAATGTCGGGTGTGGCGCTCCGCGTGATCGCCAGGAAGGTGAGGGGACGCTCTGCCTCGTAAGGCGCAAGCAAGTCCGAGGCATCCTCACACCCTCCAAGCAGCGCGATCCCCAAAAGCAGCAAAGCCGGATGAAGTGATCTCATGAGCGCTTTTTCTGAATGTCAGGCAAACGTTTGCGCATTTGCGAGTGAACTCGCCGTGGTTTTACAACAGGTCTGTGGTTTCTTTCGCGTCCGGAAGCGCTTCTTTGACAAATTATTAACAATCAGGAAGCATAGCAAGGGCAGATAACCGCCCCTTCCACGGATCTTTACAGAATGCCTCCGCTTTTTCTCCTGAACCGGTACAAACGTTTGTGCAAGTTTTCCCTGTCTAGGCTCCCGGCGCTCCCACCGACTGTCGCCTCACCAGCTTTGTCTTGAGCATGATCCGCTTGCCCCCCTGCTGCCCCCCTTTGATCTCTTCGATCAGCAACTTTACGCCCAGTTCGCCCATCATCTCTTTCGGCTGTCTTACTGCCGTGAGCGGACACCGCAGGTAGGGCGCATAATCGACATCATCGAACATGATCAGTGAGATATCTTCCGGAATGAGCAGGTTTTCCTCGTAGATGGCCTGCAAGGCTCCCAGCGTAATCGTATCGCTCGTCGCAAAAAGGGCGGTTGGTCTGTTGACCCGGCTCAACAGCAGTTTGGTCTCCATGTAGCCGTTTTCCTGCCGGAAATCGCGCCCCACGACGAGGCTTTCGTCATAGGGTATTCCATGCGCTTCCAGCGCCTCCCGATACCCCTGGAGACGCATGGTATTGGTCAGTGTGTTTGGCAAACCCTGAATGAACGCGATGCGCTGGTGCCCGAATCCAATGAGATGCTCGACGGCCTCTTTTGAACCGTTGCGGTTGTCTACGACGACGCTATTGACGCTGGCCTCATCGAAACACCGGTCCAGCAGCACCAGGGGAATCCCTCTTTCATGCCATTCGGCAAAATGCGTGTAGCTCTGCCCGACCGGCATCGCCACGAGGCCATCTACCCGGCTGCGCGAGAGCAGGTTCAGATGATCTATTTCCTGGTTCAGGTTTTCATCCGTGTTGCAGACGATCAGACTGTAACCCAGCCCGTGCGCAATGCTCTGCACCCGCTTGATGATAAACGCAAAAAAAGGGTTCGACACGTCGGGCGCAATCAATCCCAGCGTATTGGTCTTTTTCAGCCGCAGCCCGCGTGCAAGCTGATTGGGACGGTACGCCAGTTCACGCGCCGTTTTGAGAATCCGCTCGCGGGTATCTTTCCCGATGCGATGCTTTTCCCCTTTCTTGTTCAGCACGCGCGAAACCGTCGAAACGGAGACGCCTGCCTTTTCAGCAATATCGTTGAGCGTTACAGGCATACAACTCTGGCAAATCCGGCGCGAGCAGGCTTTTCAGTCGGCGGCGGTCTCCGGAATCCGGCGGATACGGGGGTCGGTGAAAATGTCGAACTCGTCCCGGCTCGTGCTCGAGAACTCCGAGACGACGGCGCCTTCCGCTCCTGCCTGAAACCAGTGCAAGGTATCGGGGGGAATGGTGTACTGATCGCCGGGATGAAGCTCGATCTCATGGAAGACGGAATAATAGGCTTCGTCGCCTGCCGGTACGATTGCCTTCGGAAAAGCCGTTGGTTTTCCTTCCACATACAACCACACGGTCCCTTGCCGGCAGCGAAACGTCTCGCGCTTGCCGGGATCGCTGCCTACCGGAGGATGCCGGTGCTCCGGACAGGTCTGCCTCGGAAATAAGACCAGTTCTTTGGCGCAGTACCGGTCGTTGTTTACGTAGACGACCAGTTCCAGACCGGTGCGCTGCAAGTCCTCAAGGCCGAAGTCCGCTACTTCGATCTGGCCGCGCTCCGTCTCCGTCAGGGCGATGCCCGCCTCACGCAGCATCTCGAAGGCCCGCGCTTGCGCCCGTTCTACCTCGCTTCGTGTAAGCATACAGAGATACCGGCTGCTTGATTGAGAAACGGCGCTGCCGTGGCATTGCGCCTAACGAATACGGTTGCCCTCCACGATGAACGGTTCTCCAATTCCCATCACCGATCCATCGGCATTGTAAACCGTATCTGCGGAATACTGGAGCGCGTAGGCCCGGCGCTGCCGATCCGTCTGGTTCGGCCCTGAACGATGAAAAGCCGTACTGGAGAAAACGCAGATCGAGCCGGCGGGGGCGATAAACGGAATGCCCGGCTCCTCCCCGAAATACCCGACCCGGTCGCCCGAATCAGGGTCCACCCTGTGCTCGATCCGCTCCCGTGTGCCGGCCTTCGAGTAAGGCAAGACATACAACGTGCCATTCTCCTCACTCACGTCATCCAGCGCTACCCACGCATTGACATAAGGCGGGACCGGCAGTCCATCGACATACCCGGCATCCTGATGCCATGAGAAAACGGATTTTTTGGCATCGCGGGTCTGCTTGACTACAAACTGTTCCCAGAAAAACAGCGCATTCTCTCCCAACGTAGCTCTACAGATTTCCTCCATCGTGTCGCTGAAAATGAAGGAGCCAAGCTGGGGGCGATCTTTGTACGGCAGGAAGATGAAGTACCGGCTTCCCCTCCGGCTCAGGTTCAGCGTGTCCGAGCCGAGCCGATCCATTTCGGTATTCTGCGCTTCGACCAACTGGTCGCATTC
Organism: uncultured Rhodothermaceae bacterium; assembly: GCA_965365465.1. Taxonomy (GTDB): domain Bacteria; phylum Bacteroidota; class Rhodothermia; order Rhodothermales; family DASSAV01; genus CBDUBU01. The sequence goes on along the minus strand of CBDUBU010000129.1, from coordinate 7,906 downwards.
GGTGCGCAGCATCTCCAGGGTCTCTTCAGCCACTACACGTTCGAGGAAGATGTAGCCTTCTTGCCTGTACTGCTGCTTCTGCGCGTCGGTGAGGGCAAATTGTGTCTGCGTACTCATGGTGAACCCACAGGGCTGGTTTTGTAAGAGGAATCCTTGCAGCGTCTCGGCCAACGTCCGTGCAAACGTTTGCGCATTTTCAGAATAACATTCATATGTTTGATAAGCAACCCCCTTTCCGCATGAAATCAGGTTTTCTGGATTGGAAAAGCGCTAACAGGCGCACACAACGGAGACTATCCCAACGTTGCTCGTTCGCAGCCCATTTCGCGTAATGACCCTATCCACCGGGCCTGCGTTCGTTCATCGGCCCCCGGCAAAGCGGACAGCACGTTTTCGCAGCCGATCCGGGCTGCCTTTTCCCGCCCCATGCTGTGATAGGGAAGCAACTCGATGCCTTCCAGATCAGGATAGCGTATGCTGAGCGCAGCGATTGCAGTCAGGTGTTCTGCGGAATCGTTCATTCCGGGAACGAGGGGGCAGCGCAGGCGAATCCTTGCTTTTCTTTCGTATAGATAAGCCAGGTTCTCAAGGATCTGCTTACTCGGCGCCCCTGTAAGCTCGCGGTGGAGGCTGTCGGGGGTGGCTTTGTAGTCAAAAAGAAAGAGGTCCACGCATCCGGCTGCCGCTTCCAGCTTTCGCCGGGAAACCATGCCGCTCGTATCGAGGCAGGTGTGAATGCCACGCTGCCGGGCGCCCTGCAAAAGCGCCAGCATAAAAGGAAACTGGGAAAACGGTTCTCCACCGGAAACCGTCAGGCCCCCGCCTGAACGCTCGAAATAGGGCCTGTCTCGCTCCACTTCTTCCAACACGGCCTCGACCGTCATTTCGCCGCCGATCATCTCAAGGGCCTGGTGCGGGCACGCCGCTACACAATGTGCGTCTCCTGCACATGATCTGAAATCCAGCGCGTGTTTGTCGTCCACCACCGCATGGGCGCTCTGCGCACACACAGGAACGCAAGCCATGCAGTGCGTACACCGATCCGGGTTGTAGGATAGCTGCGGGACCGGCCTGATCGCTTCCGGATTGTGGCACCAGAGACAGCGCAACGGACACCCTTTCAGGAAAACCGTCGTCCGGATGCCAGGTCCGTCCTGAATCGCAAAACGTTGAATGTCAAAAACGATCCCCATTACCCTATCTCTCCCGGCGACTAATACAAGGTCCGGTTCAGGATTTCCAACTGCACGTCGCGCGGAAGGTCCACGAAGCGGGCGCTGAAGCCGCCCACGCGCACGAAAACGTGCCTGTACTTTTCCGGCTCTTTCATTGCATTCTCCAGATCCCCCCGGTTGACGACGGTGATCATTGCCTGCGCGCCTCCGCTCCCGAAGTACACGTCCAGCAACGCCAGCAATTGCGAACGATGATTCGTGAACAGATCTCTGCTGAACTTGAGGTTCTGCACGGCTCCCGCGTGAATTGCGTGAGAGGGTTTCAGCAGGGAGTTCAGCAGTGCCGTCACGCCCTTGCCGTCATTACCGCTGGAAGGCGCATTTCCGTTGTTCATGGGCATCCGCTGGAGCCTTCCATCTGCGGAAGCTCCGGTCCAGCGGCCCATCAGGGCGTTGGCGCTGTTGTTGATGACCACCACGAGGTAAGAATGCAGCGGCACACGCCCAACCTGGTTTCGCACGGCATTGCAGACGTGTTCGTGAACCTTTACCAGCATACCATCGGCAACGTCATCGTCGTTGCCATACTTCGGAGCGTCCAGCAGCAGCCTTCGCTCTTTTTCGTATCCCGCGAAGTTTTCGTCGAGCGCGTGTAGCATCTGATCCGGCTCCAGCAGTTTCCTGTCATACACGAGCGACTTGATGGCGGTGAGGCTATCGGCCGTATTCGTATTGCCGTAGGTTTCGAGCGTGCCGCCGAGATAACGAATCCCTCCGGAGAAAATGCCTTTGCCCCGCGCCAGGCAGTCGTCATACAACAGGCTAAGATACAGAAAGGCAGCCTGCTCGCCGGCAACCTGGTATTCGAGCGCCTCCTGATCGGCCAGGATGCTCACATAATGCTCGACCTGTCTGGTATAGGCGTGCCAGAGCGCCTCGAAAGAGCCGAAGTCCCGGAAGGCGCCGAGCGACAAGCCCATTTTTTGCCCGGTCATCGGATCGACCCCGTCATGAAGGGTCACTTCCAGCGCCTTGAGCAGGTTGATGACGCCGCTCGGCGTCCCGAAACTGCGGTGCTCCAGGATGTACTCGCCGCAACCATAGGGCACGTACTGTGCTGCCTCCTCAGGCGGGAACCCGAATGCCTTTTCCACGGATGGGATTGCAGCGTCGTCGTTGTACAAAATGGGAAACGTTCGTCCTTCGGCCAGCACATCCAGGGCCTTCTGCTTCAGGGCCGGGTTTTGCCCTACGTAGAACCGCAACGACAATTGAGGTTCTGCGGCGTGTACCCGCCGGGTTGCTTCCATTGCGAGCAGGGCAAACCGGTCGGCGTGCGCTTCGTTCGGTCGCCCTCGCCCTCCGACGATGACCCGGTTATGCACGCGGGTTGCCCGGGCCGCCATCAGACGCCACAGCGATTGCAGGAGCGCAAGGGCTTCCTGTTCCGTAATAACGCCGTGCTCCAGATCGTACGCCAGAAAATCGCCCAGATACACGTCCATCCTGCCGTGGTTGCGGATGTCGCCGGTGAGCGCATACAGCCAGAAAAGCTGAACCGCCGCGCGAAAGGTGGTCGGAGGACATACGGTAAGCCCGGCCAGCGTGCCTGCCATATCCAGCAGTTCCTGCACCCGGTTTGCATCACGTGTCGCGGCGGCGAGGGCGCGGGCCTGCTGCTCGTAAAACCGGCAAACGTCTACCAGCACCTCCAGGGCGGTGCATAGACCCTCGTACAGAGAAGCATCTTCTCCCCGCCCGGCGGCTTCCTCACGGCGGACCTCCACCTCCTGAACCAGCCCCGGAATGCCGCGCTGCATGAGCTTGCCGTAATCGACGTTTCCCCCCGTGAGCCGGTACAGAGGAAAGGCGATCCCGTATGCGTTCATCCAGTCATCGGAGGGCAGCGCTGCTGCCATTTCAGGTGGATACGCATGGCGAACCCTGGCCGCCGTGCTTTCCTGATCCCAGAAAGCCGCCATCGCTTCCACCTGTTCCCGCAGTTCGCCATCCAGCCCCAGGCGCGCCGCCGTTTCCCGAATGGCGCTGGGGAGGTGGTAAAAACCGAATGCGCACGAACCCCATTCGTCCGGACTGAACCCTACGAGGCGCGGCCTGATGCGTCCCGCAATCAAATCGCCGCTTTCGATGGAACAGAACGCGCCGGGGTGCTGCTCCTTCAGGCACATCGCCTCCCGGATGGCGACAGGCGCTTCCCTGTAGCGCTTGTAGGTCTCCGTGAACCGGAGTTCCGCCTCGAAAGGGTGCAGGACGGAGGTCGCGGGTTTCAGCTGCTCTTCGTCGGCTGCCCGCCGGAATGCTCGGATCTCATGTGGCTTCATGACGGATGGATGTTTGAGGTATAGATTGCGCCAGCATTCAGGATACGCATCCTACGACGCGCACGCCGCCAGAGCAGCCCCACCCGGTTTGTAAGGACTTCCCCATTTGCGTTGTAGGGATTCCTCCCTCTGGTCCTGCTTCTCCTGCCTGCCGGCGGGCCGTCCTCACAGCGAAGCCGAAAACGCCTTGAACCGGCGAGCTTGCCGCTCGGCCTGCCAGTCGTTGATCTCCCAGAGATCCGCAACCGGGGCGCCTGTGTAGGGCAGCGTATGCAGATAAGGGGGCGGGCCGAATTCCGGCGTCAACGTGCTAAAGGCAAACCCTCTGGCCCGCTGCGCCTTCCAGATCAGGTCCCACCACCGTTCATGCGCCTCGACGAAGCCTGCGTATTCAGGAGCGCGGGGATCAGGAACCTGTGGTCCTTCTCCGAAGCCAATCCGGGCGTGCAGGTGCAATGCATGGTACGCGCATTGTTCCAGGACAGCCTGCTGATCGTCGATCAACCGCTCGCAAACACAGACCCAGTGGCTGAAATCGCAGCATAATTGAAGCGCATCGAACCGGTCCAGCAGGCGGGCCGTGATCCACGGATTGTACAGCACACGCCCCCGGTGGGTCTCGTGCGAAACCGGAATGCCCAGGTCTGCCTCGACGCTCAGCACATCACGGTAAAAGGCAACGGCCTGCTGCTCGTCCCAGCTGTCTCTCCCTCCGTGGCAGTTCACGAAAACCGGCGCATGAATCCGGCTCGCCTCCAACTGCGCCGCAAAGGACTGGACGTGTTCGCTTACCGTGTTGCCCTCGGTGAATATCTGTGGGATGGCGCGTGCGCCGCAGGCGTCGATGAAGTCCGCTCCTATCTGGTTCAGGTGTTCCAGCGGAGCCTCGACGCCGGTAAATCCTTCGCCGGGCAACGCGCTGACGACATCGATCCAGGGTCGTGTTACACCCCAGAGGGCGCGGTACAGGTGAAGTTCCATGCTGATCCGACGGACTTTTGCGCAAACAGGGAGGTTGTCTGAGAAGGTAAATGCAAAGGATCGCAGAAACAAGAACGTGGCGCCGGGCGACACAAGGCACTCCTGCGCATCATCATAAACGCAGTAAAGCCGGGATTGGATCAGGCAACGCCCCTACGATTTCGAGGGGTCATATTGCAGGAAGGCGGTACTCGCACACGAAAAACAGGTCCTCCAGCGCTTCCGGATCGAGCCGGCCGTTCTCTGTGCTTCGCAACGCCGATCCGGAGCCGTCGGCGGCGACTGCAAAGTTCCACGCGCCTGGAGCGACGGCTCCGGATACGGGACGGCTGTAGGGCAAGCCTGCAACAGGACTTCCTGCGCTGTCGAAAGCGCCTGCATAGGCGCTGGAATCTCCGGACAGATCAAAGGCTAACCCATAGTCGCCACCCGGCGCATAGCTTTTCGGCTTGACGAACGCATGAATGGCTTCGATGTCGATCTCGACGTTGCTGAAAAGGTAAGGGAAGTGTTCCCGGGACAGATCAAGCTCCAGCGTCTGCGTGCCGTCTTCAGCGACGGCATACAGGAACCGATGCCATTCGCCCGGAAAGTCACGCCGGGCGCTGAACAACTGGAACAGTCCTTCCCGTTCCACCCCGTTCTCACCGAGGCCCATCGTGTTGACCGCCTCTTCGCTTCGGGCGGTCAGGGAGGCAAGCGCCGCTGTTTTCAGCGCGCTCCCTCCCTCCTTCGCTGTATAGTTCAGATGGAGGACGACATCTGAGATGGTGTCGTAGTCGAACTGGCGGAAGGCTGCCGGCAGTTCGAGCCGCCACTGGCTGATAACACCTGCGCCCTCGAACGGCAGGTAGCGCTCGTCGCGGAAGTTGAGTTCAAACAGCCCCGCGTCATTCCGTGCGCCGCTGGCGGCAATGGATTGTACGGCTCCATAGCTGTCGTCGAAGCGCGGGTCGTCGCCGTTGAGGTCGCGTGTGTATTTCCCTTCCGTTCCGGTTGGATCGGCGCTTGTTCTGACCGAACCGCTCAGCAGCGTCAGCGTGCAGTTGACGCTTGCGTAGGGACCTGTTACGCAGGGAATCGTCAGGCTGACGGACTTGATGCGCCGCAGGTAATGGCCCGGATAGTCGAGGTCGAACAGCGCTTCGGGCAGGGAAACGTAACACGAACCCGTTTCTTTCAGCATCAGCAGCGCTACCGGATCGAACATGACCAGCGAGACGTGCCGGGTGAGTTCGTATTGCCGCTCGTTCTGGTCGAGGTAAGCGGCATCCATACGTTGCAGGTCATACTGGAGCCTTTCACCAGCCAGCAGCCCTTTTTTGAGGTTATCCCAGTAACCATACTGGATAAAGCCGGGATCGGGGATGGCAAGTTCGTACGCATAGGCTTGCTGGGCGCGTCGGGCGAGGTCGTAGGCAAGCTGGTAGCTCAGGAAATACGTGGCCGAAATCTGCGAGGTCATCCAGCCGTAAAGCGCCTCGTTGGTGTACTTGTCCCGCACGAAATCATACACCTCCCGCGCGTTGTCGATTTGCCGGTCGAAGTTTTGCAGGTCGTTTTCAGCGATGGCATGACGGATGGCCGCAGCGGCAACCTGCCGGTCGAGCTGGGCTTTCTCTTTTCTCGCCAGGTCCAGTTGATGCGCCCATTCTTCTCTGCGGCGATCATGCCCCCCGCTGATGGCGTTCATGGAGGCTCTGAAGGTGAAGTACGTGGCAATGGCGCTTGCCGCCTGCGCGGCAGACTCCGTGGCCTTTGCAGCAAATTCTGCCGCATCCCCGACCTTCAAGAAGCTGCCTTTGGCGACGGCAGCCCCGGCAAACCCGCTGGAGGCGGCGAGATGAAGAATATTAGCTGTCATCTGCGCCCCATTCGCTTCCTGCATACGGGCTTGCTGGTTCTCTTCGTACTCGCTCAGCCCCTTTGCGATCAATCCCGCATAGTAGACCTCCCGCGCCGCAGCGGCATCGCGGCTGCGTTCGACGGCCTGCCAGGTTTCCAGGGCTTCATCGACTTGCTGCTCCTTGACCTGCCGGGCCACGGTGAGCAAATCGACCTCCTGCCCGGCGCGGAGAAAGGCCAGCGCCTCGGCGTCCTGCCTGTCGAGCGCAGAAAGAAGCGCGGCGCCAAGCGCCCGGACTTCGCTGCAGAAGGCCATTGCCTTTTGCAGCACGACCTGAAACCGATAGGGCGGCAGCGGCGCATACAGGTCGCTGAGGACTGTCGCTATGTCCACGCCCGCCGCCGCAGCCTGGACGAGCAAGCCGGGGTCAATGGGCGGCTCCCACAGGGGCAGTTGCCGCACGATGCCTTCCAGGTTCATGCAATTCCGGATCTTGAAGAGCCGGTCGGCCACGGTGTCCCACAGCGCGAGAAGCTGTTCGTTCGGGGGAACGCAGAAGTACAGCGTCGTGAGCGGAAGCTGCTCGATTCCGCCGCCCGGACCTGCCTCCGCAGCGCCCACATAGTTTTCGAGATCCACCAGCGCATTCGAGAACGCATCGAGGTCGTCTTTCAGGCTGTTATAGGTCTGAGTTTCCGCATCGCGGGCGGGCAGCAGTTCGGGCCGGTCGCCGAGCACGTTGGCGGCCAGGAGATACAATTGCGCCGCTTCGTTGACTGATTCGATGGAGTCCCTGGCAAAAAGCTGGTCGCCCCACCCGATCAGGTTATGCACGTACTTGATCACCACCGACTTCTGGTAGGCTTGCGGGCGCAGCCGGGCCAGTGCGTGCGGCTGGAACGGGTCTTTACGCCACTGCTCCACCTGCTCTACCAGCGCCCGGTTTCCGGCAGCGAGATCGAGCATCATTTGCCAGGTTGTCTCGCCTGCCGTTTCCTGGTAGAACGGGTAGTAGATCCAGAACCGTTCCGGGCCAGCGCCGGACCCGTCGGAGCCGATCATGGGATTGAAAATGAAATGGTACCATTTCATCGCCTCCTCGAAGCGCTGGTTCAGACGCAGCCGCTCGGCAATCAGCAGCGGCGCATGAAAAAACAACTCTTCATTGTAGAGGCCGTACGCCCCGCCTGCGGAGAAGTCGACTTCGTCGACCGGATATCTGGAATCTACCTCTCCGGTAGGCTCGTGCCGACTCTCGAAGTAGTCCTTGACCACGCTCTGGGTCGTTCTGCGCAGCAGGGCCTCTACCCCTCCGTGGTTGACGTGCTGCATGAAAGAGCAGACGTACGGATGAAAGAAGGACTCAAAACGGTAGCGCGTAACGGTATACGCAAGCGGCCTCCCGGGATCGAAAAGGACGCTGCTTGCATCGACCTCATCGAGAATCTGATCAACGGAAATAGATCTGGCCTGTGAACCGGACCTCGTGATCGCCGCCCCGGACGAGACCGAAGCAGCGACAGGCGACAGGACAGCGCCGGAACCATCGCCGCTGCCCGTAA
>CBDUBU010000128.1:0-11175 GCA_965365465.1 uncultured Rhodothermaceae bacterium | reverse complement strand
CTAGCCTGTACTATTCGATAGGCGCACTTCAGGGGTCTGTAACATTCTCGAACTATCGGCGCTCCGATCTGAACGGACGTTGCCCGGACAGGTTTTTAATGACGAATCAGTTGAGATTGAACCTGATGTGAATAAAAGATGCCGATTGTAAACCTGACGAAACAAACGATCCGACTGGCCGACGAAAACGACCGCGTTTATAAAAGCTTCGAGCCTGACCAGAATGGTCTCGCCCTAAAAATGCATGGCGAAGAGATCGTTGTAGGCGAAGAGATCGTTGTAGATGACGTTCCGATTGAGGTTACTTTCATTACTTCCGTGGAAGGTTTGCCTGAACCATCTGAGGGAACATATTACATCGTACCTGAACCCATTGCCAAAACCATAAACCGGAAAGACTTTGTCGCTCCGGACACCGGTCCTTCCGCCATACGGGAAGAGGACGGCAAGGTTTACGCCGTCAGAAGGCTTTTCAGCATTACCCTCCAGCAATAATACAGGCGATCCGGCATCTCAAGTCCACTTATCTGCCGTGGGGGTATAGATGTAGGAACATACATAGGCGAGCGCCTCCGATGGAGTGATCGCCACATGGTACAGGGCGCGGTATTTCTCGCGAGCGAACCTTTCGCGGTAGAAATGCTCGAAAAGATCGATCAGCGGATCGTAAAACCCCTCTGTGTTAACCAGTACGATAGGTTTGTTATGGTAGCGGAGTTGCTTGAGGGTTAGCACCTCCATAAACTCCTCCAGCGTACCGAAGCCGCCCGGCAATACAACAAACGCATCGGCGCGGGTAAACATATGCGCCTTGCGTTCCTGCATGGTTTCCGTAATGTGCAATTCGTCCGCTACGTCGTAGGCTACTCCTTCGATGCGTTTGAGCGCATCCGGTATATAGCCGACCACGGTTCCTCCATGCTCGTGTACCGAACGAGCCAGAACACCCATCAGTCCAACATTGCCGCCGCCGTAGATGAGGGTATGGCGGCCTTCGGCCAGCAACTGCCCCAACGTTTCCGCTGTTTCAACAAAGGTTTCACGTATGTAGTTGCTGGACGCGCAGTAGACACAGATATTTTTCGACATATAGCCACGTTGCAGAACGTTCTTTTACGCAAAGGGAACTACCGACGTTTTCAGCCAAACCTTGCCCGTGCTTCCCGAAGTCGCTCAGGCTTCCCGATGTCCACCCAGAGGACATTGTTTACGTGAAAAGGTCGTATCAACATTCCTTGCTGTGCGAGCCTGAGATAGACCTTTATGATCGAGAAGACTCCTGTTTCAGTAATGAGGTCAAGCAAGTTCGGTGAGATGACTTGCACCCCGCAGAAGTCAACGCGCTTCAGCCCGCCTTCAGGCACTCGAACCAGATGTTCGTAGTCTTTCTCGACGTTTCCGTAGCCGCACAGGTTATCCGCCTCGTCGAAAGCAAGGTAGCGAGGGGTTTCGGGGGATCTGACTGCCAGTGTAGCCAGCGCCCCGGAGGATATGTGATGCGCATAGAGGCCATGCAAGTCCAGATCAGTAAGGATATCGGCATTGTGCATGAAGAAGGGCGCTTCGCGCCGGAACTGCGAGGCAGCGTGTTTTAGCCCGCCCCCCGTCTCCAGAGGCTGGCCCAACTCTTCGGAAATGAGCACATCGATGCCGAATCCCTCACGCAGTCTCACAAATTCGCGCACCTTGTCTGCATGGTGATGCACATTGATGATGAGACGCTCCGAGCCGGCGGCAATGAGCCGCCGCGCCACGTGTTCCAGCACGGGCACGCCTCCTACCTCCACGAGCGCCTTGGGAATGTTGTCGGTGAGTGGGCGCAGTCGCGTGCCCAGGCCTGCCGCCAGAATCATTGATTCCAATTCACTTACCGGGCTTTATTCGAGAATGGAGCCTCCCGTCACAGGGCGCATTCTTCATCAGCCGGCGCTCCACTCGGGCAGGCGCCGGCAAAGGCAAATGCCGCGTACGAATGCTCGGCAGTAGCAAACCACTGGAAAGCATCGGCCTTCCATTTATTAAAGGCCGTGTAAACCTTGTTGAAGGAGGCATCGGCTGCCTGCGTGCTCAACAGATCCTTCGTGATCCGTTCGGCAGCCCCCATCATCTCCTGTGGAAAAGGACGGAGCCGCACTCCTGCTTCCAGAAGGCGGGTCAATGCTTCGGCATTACGAGCGTCATACTGCGCCAGCATACGCTGGTTGGCTTCCGCAGCGGCCGTTTCGAGGGTCTCCTGATAGGTCTTCGGCAGTTGGTCCCAGGCCGTCCGGTTGACGTAGAACGATACGTTCGGGCCAGGCTCCCACCATCCGGGATAGTAATAGTTTTTTGCAATCCGATGGAAGCCCAACTTCTCATCATCGTACGGCCCCACCCATTCGGTCGCGTCAATGGCGCCGCGCTCCAACGCCGGATAGATATCGCCTCCTCCCAGCACCTGCACCGTCGCGCCGAGTTCGCTCATCACCTCTCCTCCCAGGCCGGGAATGCGCATCTTAAGCCCCCGCAGATCCGACAGCGCATTGATTTCGCGCCGGAACCATCCTCCCATCTGCGCCCCGGTGTTGCCGCCAGGGAGGTTGATGATGTTGAAATCGGCGAATTGCTCCCGCATCAGTTCCAGCCCTCCGCCGTAATACAACCAGGCATTCTGCTGACGCGCCGTCAACCCGAAGGGAACGCACGTATCGAAAGCCAGCGCAGGATTTTTGCCTACATAGTAATAGCTGGCCGAATGGCCCATCTGGACTGTGCCGTTCTGAACAGTTCCGAGCACCTCAAGCGCCGGTACGATTTCGCCTGCCGGGTACACCCGGATCTTGAACCGCCCCTCGGTGAGCGCCTCTACGCGGCGAGCCAGACCTTCCGGAGCGCCAAAAAGCGTATCGAGGGCGCGCCCGTAACTGGATACGAGCCGCCACTGCACATTGGAACGGGTCACGACACTTGGAGCGCCCTCCTGCTGCGTGTCCCGGTCGCCGCATCCCGCGAACAGGCCGCCCCCGGCGGCTCCCAGCGCCGCTTTCCTGACAAAATCGCGCCTCTGCATAGTCCTGCTCTCCTTGCTGTTCCGTCACTCTGGAAGCGACAGTATACTGGCTCAGGCTCGCACGCGCAAGAATCCAGCAAATGCCTGCTCTCCGAAGAAGAAGAAATCGCTTATCAGCGATTGGCGCCAAGCCGTTGGATCAGCGGCGCCTGCCGGCCTTACTTTTCGCAGGAAGTTTCATGCGAGATGCTGCGTAGGCAGAAAGCGCCCAGATGGCAAGCCATCCTGCCGCCAGCAACCACCAGCCGGCAAAGAGCAGAATCGCCACGTTAAGCCCGTAGAGCACATGGTAAAACCAGGCCGGCGCTTCCGCGCGGCTACGTTTGGGGAGGGTTGTCACGCTGCCGCTGAACGCAGCGACCCCTTTCATCAGCACCATGAAGGGCGTGTACACGAAAAGAACCCATTTCCCCCATTGCAGGTCCATGCCAGCGCTTACCGCAATAAACACCGTCACCAGGATATCTACGACTGCCTGCGACAACCAGAAAATGCGTGGTGCTCCGGCTGCAGGGGGTTTATTTCCGGTTCGGGTAGAAGAAGCGCCTGGTTTCATGGTTTCCAATGACAGGATTCGTAAAGAAGCTCGTCAGGCTTGTATCGGAGCAGAATGCATTCACTTAAGCATAAAAGAGTTATCGGATACGACTCAGTATCACGTCGAACAGACGATCTGAAAGACGTTCCGCCAGTTTTTCAACCAGACGGTCCTCCAGTTCCTGTCTTTTTGCCCGCTGCGCTGCTTCATCGAAAAGCCGCTGTTCGTCGTCAGACAGCACAAGATCCCGGTATTGCCCGCCATAGAACCCATGACGCACCTCACCGGCAACATCAGCTTTCACGACGCCGATATCGACCACGCCACGGGTATACGGATCGAGAATCTGGTATTGAGCGGAAGCATCCAGCGCAAGCGTCACGCGACGCATTACGTAAGTGGTATCCCCGCCTGTTCTTCCGCGAAGCGGAGCTTTCCGCGCCTCTTCCCGCACATTACGCTCTTCCTCTTTGTAACTCTTCGCTTCAAGCAGGACGACATAATCTGTATCCAGCACCTTCCCCACTTCAGCTGCTTCGCTGCGCGTAATCCCTCTCCGGTCATACCGCAAGCGACGAAGCTCCCGGCGCAGTTCAAGTGGGCTCGTCATCTCGATAAAAAGCGGCGGCTCCGACCCCTGACGGTAGACGAGCGCATCGTTCAGGTCTTCGAGAAAGCCGGAGGGGGTTTGCCGGGAGATACGCTCCGTTGCCCAGACCGGCAGCAGGGTCAGCCGGCGCGTTCCGTTTTCCAGGGTCTCAGTTTGAAGTTCCTGAAGGCGCTGCGTTTCCGGGGCATCATGACCTGCAAGGGCGAGCGCCTGACCGGCGCGTTCGTACGCAGCGCGAAAATGCCCGGATGCCATCTCCTGTTCGCTCCACTTTCCGTAGACTCTCACACGAGCCTGATCCAGTTCGCGTCGCAGATCCGGTGTTTCCGCATACCGGGCGCGCACCCGCTCGAACGCCTTCAATGCCTCGGGCCACCGGCCTGCCGCCTCTGCTCTGGCTCCCTCATCCAGAAGCGCCGTCCGTGCATTTCCGACCAGCCGCTCACGGAAACCGGCATAGTCTTCCGGGACCGGAAACGTGACGCTAACCTCCCGCGCACGGTCTCGCAGGTCGTCCAGTTTACCCAGCATTCGCAATGCTTGCTCATAGTTCTGGGCTTGCTCCGCGCTTCTCGCTTCCTGAAGATACAGATCCACAGCCCTGCCGCCGGAACTCATCAGGCGCGTCCGGGCTTCCTGCCAGGATGGTTCCTTTTTGAGCACCTTGATGTAATACTCGCTTGCATCGGAATACCGGCCTGCCGCCTCCAGTTCGGCAGCTTTTTCATACCGTTTTCCGGTGCTCGCACACCCGGCGAGCAGGAAAACGAGCCCCAATAAGACAACCTCGCCTGACCACTTCTTCTCCCCTATGCTCATATGCTTTGTGATGCCTTGAGATGTATTACGCTCCGCCGTTTCAGCCCTTTGCCGAGCCAAAAGACCTATTGCCACAAATCAAACGGCGATCGGGGCCTTGATTGGGGGATGAAATTTGTAGTCAACGATTTCGAAATCCTCATGCCGATACGCGAAAAGAGAAGGCGGCTTTCTCTTGATGTGCAGTTTCGGAAGCGGAAAAGGGAGGCGCGAAAGCTGCTCGTCCACCTGCTCCAGGTGATTCAGGTAAATGTGGCAATCTCCCCCTGTCCAGACGAAATCTCCAACGTCCAGGTTGCATTGCTGGGCTACAAGGTGGGTAAGTAAGGCATAGGAAACGATGTTGAAAGGGAGTCCGAGGAAGCTGTCGACGCTGCGCTGGTACAACTGGCACGATAGCCTGCCTTCTGCAACGTAAAACTGGAAAAGCACGTGACACGGCGGAAGCGCCATAGCCGGCAACTCGTCTACTTTCCAGGCGCTTACCAACAAACGGCGAGAGTCTGGATTTCTCTGGATCTGGCTGATGACTTGCTGCATCTGGTCGATGACGGCGCCGTCTTTCCCTTCCCACCGGCGCCACTGTTTGCCGTAGACGGGACCCAGATTGCCGTCGGCATCAGCCCATTCGTCCCAGATGGTCACCCCATGCTCTTTCAGGTACTGGATATTGGTGTCGCCCTGCAAAAACCAGAGCAGTTCGTGGATGATGCTCCTGAGATGCAGTTTCTTCGTCGTTACTACCGGAAAACCCTCCTTCAGATCAAACCGCATCTGGTATCCAAAGACGCTGAGCGTTCCGGTGCCTGTCCGGTCATCCTTTCGCACCCCATGGCTTCGGATGTGTCGCAAATAATCCAGATACTGCTTCATGCTCGCACGGCGACTTTAATGTGACAAGAATATGCGCTCACTCAACCCGGCCATCCGGAACGAGTTCAGGTCGATCACCGTTTTCCGGAGACCGGCAACAAAGCGCACAATGTATATCCTCCAGGTAAAGATATGGACGCGAACCTGCATCAGAAACAAGGAATCAACCACCTCAACAAAGTTCTCCAGTATGCGCCCTTCGTTGCGAACGAGGGCAAGGCGACGGTTCACCTGACGCAGGAGGACTGGTATGTCGTTGCAGATACGCTCTTCAAGATGAACACGCCCCAGGAGTTGCTTCCTGAATCCATCGAAAGTTACAGCCTGAAGGAAGGAAACAGCGTGATCGAGTTGCAAACCGCCGATTATGTGATCGACGTGGAAATCATCTGATGGAAGTCCGGTCAGTTGGCGGCAGCGCGAAGGAAAAAGCAGGGAATCACAACCCGGAAACGGGAACCGTTGGGGCGCTGCATCAGGTACGTACCTTCCATTGTTCCTTCAAAGGACTGCAACACGACGTAGCTGTTGTACTCGTGAGCACGACCTGGAAGAATCACGGGCTGCTGCCCTATGACCCCTTCCCCCTCCACTTCTTCCATACGCCCCAGGGTTTCCTTGATAACCCAGTGACGACGGAGCAACTGCACCTCCTCATTGCTGTTGTTGTCGATCTTGATGAAATACCCGAACACGAATCGTTTGCTCGCAAAGTCGGACTGGCTGTCCAGGTAAACCGGGCGAACGGTGATTGTTATTTCTTCGGTGGTTGCGACGTAAGGCACCATACTATTCTCTATCTGGCGGCAAAAAGGCTCCTGAATTTCGAACGCGTTTCAGAGGCATATACGCTCGATTTGCCAATCATGCTCCGGATGCCATCAATGCAACTATGGTTCGCTCAGAAATAAATATCAGGGATTTTCTCTGCGCGCCGCTGGACAGGTTGTTGCTCTCCGGAAGCTACGCTATAAATGCTTCCATTTGTGGCGGTCGCTGCCTCGGTCAGTTCCTTGTAAGGGACATTGCAAATATCGACCAGGCCGATATTGTAGTTCTCTCCATCGAAACGACCGAGCACGGGCTGGTCGTTGAGTTGAAAGAAATGCAGCCCGACCAGTCCCGGCAGGGCAGCGCCTTGCTCCACGTAATACCGGTAAGCAATGCCGCGATCCTCCTGCGAGGCTACACCTCTGATCCCGGTTGAAGGCAGCCCCCGGTCGATGGCGCCGTGATGAAACTCCCCGATCATTACCGGCTTGCCCGTTCGCCGGGTTATTTCTTCAATGACTCCTGCATCAGGCTTTTCCTCGTAGGCATTGATGGAAAACACGTCCACGTACGCGGCTCCCTCGTAGCACAGTTCCGAACTGATCCACGCGTACCGGATGCCGAGGTTCATGTGGTTGGGGGCGACGCGGCGCAGCGCCTCGGAAGGGCGTTTGAGGTATTCGTTTACCATGACCTTTGAAAAGGCACGCAGGTCGGTTTCTGCACGCGCGGAAAGGTAGGCAGCGTCCAGGATTGCCTCGGTTTCCAGCGCTTCAAAAGCATCAAACGGACGCGCCCATGCCTGAGAGAACGCCGCTGCGTCGCTCTGATAGCGTTCCCGCAGCCAGGCAACCAGCGCCCGGCGCGTGTAGGAAGGCGTGTTTGTAGCCAGCATCTCGGAAGCAATGATGTTGTCGCCAAAGGCCCAGAGCGGCTCGTTGCGCAAGAAGTAGCCAATGAGAAAAGGATTATCTCGGTAAGCCTCCATCTGCGCGGCAAAAACGACAGAGGCTGAATCGTACTCCGGAGAAAACACGTCGGGGAAATCTCGGTAGAGCGATAACTCTGTTTCGGGGAAGCCGCTCAGGGGCAAAACGAAAGGCATGTCGGTAGCCTGGATGAAGTCCGGGTTGGACCAGTTGCCAATCGTGTTAAAACGCCACTGCTTCATCAAGCCGCTGGTCATTATCTGCCACCGCGACTCCCATTCACTGCCGAATGCGCGTATCAGGTTTGCCGTAAGAAAACTGACTGAACCCTGTTCAGCCCTCTTCCCATAGGATGCTTCATACACACCGTCACGAGGCGGCATCCAGGAGAAGAGGTCTTCCATGCCCTCGTACGGTCCCTCCGACCCCGGATTCATCACATCGACGCCCACACTGTAAAAGGCATACCCTTCGGGATCAACGAGCCACCACCGTGAGCCGTCATGCTCGGTGCGAAAGAAGCCAGTGGCGTTGAATTGTTTTTTCTTCCAACCTCCGTAACGACTCCAGTCATCGGGGAAGGCAGCGGACTGCGCCTGCTCATACAGCGTGTTTAGCCGGCTTACCAGTTCGCTTTCACTCGTGGTTTTTCCCGGCCAGTTGCGTGCAGTCCATTGACCCAGTGAATCCACTACCGGTTTCTCATCAGGAAGAGGCGGAGGCAGATCGCGGGTCAGGCGCAAGCCAGTGATCCAGAGTTCCGGGTGAAAGTCATCTGCCACAGGGTCCAGGCTGAGCGTAACTGCTGAAATCAATTCCGGGGGAAGGCGGCGTCCCGGCATCGTGCCTTTCAACTGACGGGGCCTGCGTGCCGTAAAAAAGGTCTGCCCGTCCAAGTATTCAAGCGGTAAAACCAGACGTGTTTTTAGACCGGGCAGGATGCCCATTTTTCCTGAGATCCTGGCAGTATCCGGGCTCTCTCCGTAGAAATGAACGGTCAGTATATCGCTATGCCGGTCATTGTGCCAGATATCTGCCACCAGATACTTCGCCTCGGCCCAGGGCGCACTCCCGGCCTCCGGCAGTCTAAAGGAAGGACTGCCCACTTCCGCACGCAGCCGCAGACCCGGCGCGTTCAGCGGGCTTTCGTCGGCGTACGTTGCGTACTGAGCGTTTTCAGCGGCGACCTGCGCCAGATCAAACGTGTACAAAACGCTTTCACCAGACGCCTGCTCCGTACGATCCGGGAGGTTGCAGCCGACGCACATGAGGCAGGCTCCCAGAATAAACCAGCTGAATAATCGGTAAATCATAGCGGCCGCTATGCAAAGGTTAGAATTATGGAGCAGGATTCACACGCAGAGAGGGGCGCGCCATGCGCGCCCCTCCCCCTTCGTCCATCCTCTTTTTCCTGCTATCCCATGTCAGGTTCACCGGGCTCCCATCAACAGGTCGAAAACCATCTGGTCGAGTTTCTCGTAGGGAAGCCCACGCCGGCCCAGGGAGCCACGGTCGAAAGAATAATCTTTTAGCCTGGCAGATCCTTCCCTGCTATAGGCGCCGCTGAAATCAGGGAGACCCTCCGGAGTTTTGTTGATTTCGGAAAGCAGCGCCTGTATTTCCTGATCTTCCCTGAACTGCTGCGCTTTTTCCTTGAGGATCAGATAGCTGCGCATACAGCCACGCGCAAAGTCCTTGACCCCTTCGGCATCGTCCGTGCGGTAGGCATGGGCATCGAAATGGCGCGACCCCTGATATCCTACATCCTCAAGGAACTTGACGAGGAAAAATGCCTGCTTCCAGCTATGAGCGCCAAAGCGAAAATCCTGGTCGTACCGCCCTGCGTTCTGATCGTTCAGGTCGATGTGGAAGAGCTTGCCGGCATCCCAGGCCTGCGCCACAGCATGAAGGAAGTTGAGGCCAGCCATTTGCTCATGCGCTACTTCGGGATTCACGCCAACCATTTCCGGCTTATCGAGCGTGGCGATAAAACCCAGCATGGCCCCCGTCGTCGGAAGGTAGATGTCGCCGCGCGGTTCGTTGGGCTTGGCTTCAAGCGCAAACTTGAGGTCGTATCCCTGATCTGTCGCGTACGCACACAGAAAATTCAAAGCATCCCGAAAGCGCTTGATGGCCTCGACCGGATCTTTCGTGGCGTCTGACTCGGTTCCTTCACGTCCTCCCCAGAAGACGTAGACCTCGGCGCCGAGGTCCACGCCCATATCCATGGCGCGCATGGTTTTCTGGAGCGCGTAGGCCCTTACCGCAGGATCGTTGGACGTAAAGGCGCCGTCCTTGAAAGCGGGATCGGTGAACAGGTTGGTGGTTGCCATCGGAACCTTCAAACCTGTTTCTTCCAGCGCCCTTCTGAAGTCGCTTACAATCCGGTCTTTCTCAGACGCCGTCGCGGTAATGGGCACGAGGTCGTTGTCGTGGAGGTTCACGCCATAGGCTCCGACATCTGCCAAAAGATGTACGATTTCTACAGGAGAGAGGGCAGCACGTACCGGCTCGCCAAAGGGATCGCGTCCGGGGTTGCCGACCGTCCACAGTCCGAAGGTAAATTTGTGTTCGGGTTCGGGTTGATAAGCTCCGTTTGTCATATTTCTCTACCTGATGGAAGGGGTTTCGGGAAGGAACCATGTTAACGGGAGAACAACTTGCTTCAAGCTGCGCCCCCGCCTAATTTAGAAACGGTTCAATTAATTGATCGCAGGTGGTCAATTTCAAGTGCGATCTTGCACAAGATACAGGCTATTTAGCATTCGGAGTCATTTTTTATGAAAGCCGCCGTTCTCGTCAGTCCCCATACCATCGAAATTCAAGACCAACCCGAGCCGCCCGAACCAGGACCCGGCGAGGTGCGCCTGAAGGTGGCCGCCATAGGTGTTTGCGGATCCGACGTTCACTACTACGCAGAAGGCCGCATCGGGCCTCAGATTGTAGAGTACCCGATCCAGTTGGGGCATGAGCCGTCAGGCATCGTCGAAAAGGCCGGCAAAGGCGTCAAGTTGGCTCCCGGAACCCGTGTTGCTATCGAACCGGCCATTCCGTGTGGCCATTGCGCGTTCTGCATGGGAGGACAGAGCCATCTCTGCCCGAATGTTCGCTTTCTGGGAACGCCCCCGATAAACGGGATCTTCGACGAGTATCATATCATGCCGGAGCATTGCTGTATTCCCATACCGGATGAAATGTCGCTCGTTGAGGCTGCGCTCCTGGAACCCTTCGGCGTAGCCCTGCACGCACTAAAGCTTGCCCGCCTCGAAATCGGTGAGAATGTCGCCATTTTCGGCTCCGGTCCCATCGGACTTGTCACCCTGCTTGCCGCACGGGCCGCAGGCGCCGACAAAGTATTCATGACGGATCTCATTCCGGAACGCCTGGCTTTCGCGCAAAAAATGGGCGCTACAGGAGCAATGAGTTCCCGCGAAGGCGATGTGCTCGAATGGATCTTTGACGAAACAGGAGGACGCGGCGTAGACGCTGCCTTCGAGGCAGCAGGAGCGCAGGAGGCCATCACCCACGCTCACCTCGCTCTCCGCCGAGGCGGAGTGGAACGCCGGCGACACGATCCAGCTCATCC
>CBDUBU010000127.1:0-11281 GCA_965365465.1 uncultured Rhodothermaceae bacterium | reverse complement strand
CCTGCAATTTGCTCGTTGGCCGGGTTGACGAGCACAACAATCTGGTTCCCGACCAGCCCGTCCGTCTTGATCTGGGCCTGCGTGTTCTCACGGACCAGCGGGCGGGCGCTCTCGCCGATAGCCATCGTTACCACGATCTTTCCTCCCGGCTCGTCAGGAAGGCTCACGGTTTCCACGCGCCCGACGTTGACTCCCTGAAACTGGACCCCCGCGCCCGGCTGCAAGCCCGCCACACTGCCAAACTGGGAACGGATAAAAAAGGTGTCGCTGAAAAGAAACGACCGGTTCGCGATGGTAAACAACGCGATGAAAAAAAGGACGACCCCTGCGACAACGAGCAGACCCACCCGTACTTGACGTGACATATGCGATACCTGAATCGTTCTATGGATGTACCCCTTGTATAGCAGGATGAGATTATCCCGCCCGGCGCAGTTCGCTTGCCGCACAAAACAAAACGGTCATGTGCGCTAAAATCCTCATTTTCAACAGTTAGTGACCAAAGAAGTTGCGCACTTCCGGGTGATCCGCTTGCTGGAGTTCGTCCAGCGATCCCTGCGCGACGAATTCACCCTCGTGCAAAAAATAAACCTCGTCTGCAATGATTTCGGCGCAGAGCAAATCGTGGGTAATCGCAACCGAAGTAATATCCCGTTCGTCCCGCAGCCGCACGATCAATTCCGAAACCATGCGCACGGAGATTGGATCCAGCCCGGTCGTCGGCTCGTCGTAAAGCAGGATGTCAGGTTCGAGGATAATTGAACGTGCCAGCGCGATGCGTTTCTTCTGTCCGCCCGATAATTCAGCCGGAAACTGCGTGCCCGTCTGCTCCAGGTTCACCCATGCCAGCGCCTGCTCTATCCGTTCCCGGCGTTCGTCGCGCGAAAGTTTGGTATGGCGATCCAGAATGAAATCGAGATTCTGGTACACATTCATCGAATCAAAGAGCGCTCCTCCCTGAAACAGGTAGCCGATCGAGAGGCGCAGCTTGTCCAGCGCATCGCCTTCCAGCAGGTCTGCCCGCTCCCCTTTTACCCACACCTCCCCCTTGTCCGGTGTCAACAACTGCACTACGTGCTTGATAAGCACGCTCTTGCCGGTGCCCGAGCCTCCGAGGACGACAGCGGTTGTCGCTTTCGGTACGGTCAGGGATACCCCCCGCAGCACGTGATTGTCTCCGAAGCTCTTGTAGATGTCGCGCAAGTCTATCATCACCCCGTCGGAAGGCGCTCCTTTCTTGCGCGGGACCTCAGCTTCTACGGTATCTGTTTCAGCCATACCTTTTGATTGCAGAAACGGTTAGTGAGGAGAAGGGTGCTGAGCGGCGCCTCAACCGCCCACGTCTCCAAAGAGCGCCAGCGATAACCGCACGATGGCAACGTCCGCAAGCAGGATAAACAGCGAGGACAGCACAACCGACTGCATGGCAGCCTGCCCCACTTCGCGCGTGCCGCCCCGAACCGTGTACCCCAGATAGCAACTGACGATCCCTACAATAAAGCCGAAGATGCTGGTCTTCATGGTGTCCACGATCAGATCGGAAAACCGCAACGACTCGAAGGCCGTGCTGATGAAAATACGGTAGTCCATGTTGGCTGCCAGCACGGATTCCAGATATCCACCCAGCATGGCAATCATGTCAGTCCATATCGTCAGAATGGGAAACATGATGACGCAGGCCAGCACCCGCGTGAGCACGAGATAATGGAACGGCTTGAGCGCCGACACTTCGAGCGCGTCGATCTGTTCGGTTACGCGCATCGACCCAACCTCGGCTCCGAACCCGGCGCCCAGCCTGCCTGCCAGCACGAGCGAGGTGATCACCGGGCCAATCTCTTTGAAGACCGATAGCGCCAGCATATTGGGAAGCACCGCTTCTGCGCCGAAACGAGCCAGTGTGCCTCGACTTTGCATGGCGAGCACGATCCCGATGGAAATGCCCGTCACGCCGGTGAGGAGGAAGCTCTTCGTGCCCGCTTCATCCATCTGGTGAATCAGTTCTCTCCATTCGTAGGGAGGGCGCCAGAAACGCTTGAAGAACTCCAGGACAAACTCGGCCAGTTCGCCCGTGCGCACCAGCGTTCGCTGAATCGTGCCCGTATCACCCGACAGGACGTTCCTGAATTGCATGAGGGTATCCTCGATCCTCTTTTACCCGGAAGGAAACACGTGAAGTACTTCACGCCGTGAGCATGATACGGAAGCCGGATTCAGTACGCGTATTCCCAGAGCAAATTCCCTTGAAGCGAGGTTCGGCCTCCCGAAAAACGCAGCAAGAGCCAGTCTATGATTTCGTACTCCAGAGTAATCTCGGTGGCATTGGCGCCGCTCTGGTTGGGATCTCGGGCGGTGCTGGTAAAGGTTACCGGCTGGCTGACTCCGACGAACAGTTTGGGTGAAACGTACTTGCCTGCGATGAGTTCGGCCCCCCGGAGTCCGCTTTGCTGGATTTCCATCACATCGAGGCCCAGTTCCTGGGCAGCAACCCCTTCAACGATGTTCGCAATCTGGCTGGCGGCCAGATCGGCTCCGCCTGCCAGCAATCCTCCGCCAAGCTGGAAGGTTTGCCCGGCGGGCCGCCCGGTTGCGATATAGGAAAGGATGTCCGTATTCTCCATGCCCGGCGGGTCGGAGTTGAGTTCAAGCTCCAGGTTCTCCAGCCGCCCGGAGAGCGAAAGGATGATCGTCGCCTCGGGCTGTCCGGCATTCTGCCGTGAGCGCACCTGGTATTCGGCCTCTACGTCCATGACGAAGTTGGCGGCGGGGCCGTTGAAGGTGATGTTGCCGTTCGTGATGTTAAACCGGCGTCCAAACTGGTTGATGTAACTCCGCTGGGAAAGCACTTCAATCGTGCCGAACATCTGCGGGTCGGCGGCAGGCTGCTTCTGCACGGACAGTCGGCCTGTGAGCTGAATCGCCATCTCCGGATTCTGCGACTGCCGGAGCCACGTGTCGCGTTCGAGTTCGACGTTCAGGTTCATCTCCATCGCCTCGTAGAAATCGAACGTCGTCGTGTCCTCTTCGCCTACCCGGTAGCCGAACTGTTCTTCCAGCATACGCAGGTCGCGCTCTGTCAGCTTGACCACTTCGATGTCTCCGGCAGCGATGTTTTCCAGGTAAACGTCGGCGCTGACCACTTCGAGGTTGCCGGTGACCACCGGGGCGCGGGTCGAACCGTTTAACTGGAGATTCCCGGATACCGTGGCATGGTACTCGTCCGACGCAACGGCGCGGAAATCCTTGAGCCGGGCGTTGATGTCGAACTCACCCAACGTCAGGTTGGCAAAGCTGACCGTGCCGTCCGCTACGGCCTCGCCGGAACCCGAACGTAAGGTTGCCTGGCTCAACTGTAACTGGTTGCGCTCCAGCACGGCCTGCGCCTGGAGGTCCCGGTAAGTCACGCCGAATTCGGGCAGGCGGAAACGCCCGTCGGAGAGGCGCAGAGCGCCGTCCAGTTCGGGGTTGTCCAGGGTTCCGGTGACGGCAATGTCCGCTGTCAGCCTGCCATCGAGGTCGTCTATCGTCTCGTCATCCAGAAAGGGATTGATCCAGCCGATAGCGAACGAATCGGCCTTTGCTGTGAAGCTTACCCGGCTGCGCCCGCTTACCTGACCGGCTTCCAGTTGTACGCCTTCTCCAATCGTGGCAGAATCTGCAGGCGCAATCGACAGATCTACAGGCAGATACCCGTCTACGGCCAGGGTGCTGCCGTTCTTATGCGTCACGAGTGCGTCGAGATGCAGTCGCAGGCTGTCATAGCCGACCTGCACCGTGAGGTCTCCGGCAGGACGACTGCGCGATACGATGCCCAGATCGAGTCGCCCCTCGATGCGCGGGGCAGCGGCAGGCCCCGTCAGGTCCAGGTATCCGTTGAGCGTTCCGTCCAGGCCTTCATAGTCCAGCAAGTCAGCCACGCCGCCGATCCGGAACGATTCGATGGTTAGCACCAGGTTCTGCTCGCCATCCGGATCGATGACGCCGTCCACGGCGATCTGCTGATCCTCTGAATACAGCAGCAGGTTGTTGACGCGGTATTCCTCATCATAGGTGATGCTCGCTTCCTGAAGCAATTGCCACTGATCCTGGTCCAGGCGCAGCCCCAGTTCCTCGATCACGACCCGCCGGTTATCGGGGCGTAGGTCCACGCTGCCCGACAACCGGGCATCCCGGCGCTCATCCAGGGTCATTTCCGAAGAGAACGTGATCTGGTCTCCCTGATAAACTACCTCCAGCGCCGATTCCTGAACGTCCAGGGTGGGTAGGGAAAAGAAGTCGAGGTTCATCCGCGCTTCCACAGCCTCCAACTTCCGATTCGGCCCGATCTCACCTACCGCGCGTCCTTCAAGCCCTGCAACCCGGATGTCATTGTAGACGAGGCTGTTTACGTCGGAGTTGACCTCAAACCGGATCGAGCCGGGCCGCCCGCGCATACGCCCTTCAACATGGCCTCCCTCGACGGACAATGCCTCTGCCCCGATAAAGGGTCGGAGCGGTGTCAGGTTTCGGAGGTCGGCCTCAAAACGAAAATCGGAATCCTGCAACGCGAGGGAGTCGAAGATTGCTATCCGGCCGCTGCCGGTCATGTCGGCGACGTTGGAGCGAAGCAACAGAGTGTCCAGGCGAAGCGCGCCCTCATCCAGGCGAAATCCGGCAAGCAGCCGGCTGACAACGGCTTCCTGATAACGGGCCGTGTCGGCGCGCACTTCTCCGGCCAGCGTCATCGTTTCCGGGTCCAGCCCTTCGCCCTGCACCTCGAAGGCAAGCGAAAAGCTGGCCTGCAAGGTGTCCGTCCCCAGCAGCTTCGCCACATCTACGTTTTCCAATGCGCCGGATGCCCTGTACGAGGGAAGTTCGTCGAAAAACCGGCCCTGCGCCTCAAGTCGTGCGGCGCCCTCCATGAAGTTGAGGGCTGCCGTAACGTGGGCCAGCCCTCCTTCCAGGGCTGCCGTTGCCTGCCCGTCCAGCAAGGTCGCGTCGTTGATCTCCGAACGGTCCATGCGAAGCCAGGCATTCAGGCTCATCGAATCCGGGTCCAATCCCGAACCCGTCAGTTCGAGCCTGCCGGTCAGGCGGGTTTGCCAGTCCGGGTTGCCCGGCAGGGCGCCTACGTTGAGGCCCATGAAGGTTCCCTCGCGCACCGTGTAGGTAGGTGTTTCATCGAACAGCCGTGCGTTCCCGACGAGCCGGGTGGTTCCTTCCGGAATGACGAGCCGCACATCGAAAGCAGCGTCGCCGCGCTGCATATCCACTTCAGCGCGTGCGGAACGGATGACTTGTTCGTTGATCCACGAAGAATTCAGGGCAAGCAAGCCCTCCAGGAACATCGCTTCCGGTTCAAGACCGCGCCCGTTCAGGCGGAACGAGCCGTCCAGGTCGGAGCGCAGCCCGGCATCTCCCGTAAGAGCGCCCAGGTTCAGGTTGCGAAACACCCCCTGCTCGATTTCGTAGGCTGGCATTTCCAGGAACGGGCGCGCCGTTCCCGCCGCTTGTATTTCTCCTTCCGGAAGATCGACCCGTGTGTTGAACTGCAATTGCCCCTGCCGCAGCGAGGCAATCAGGTAGGCAGACTGGACGGCTTGCTGGTTGATGCGCGAAGGGTCCAGGTCGATCCGCCCGTCCAGAACCATTCTTTCCGGCTGGAAGCCGCGCACGGAAAAGATGGCTGTCCCGTTCAGGCTACTGGTCTGTTCCGGATTGTCCGTCAGCGCCCCGACATCGACGTTTCGGAACTCTCCCTTTGTGATGCGGAATGTAGGAACGCCGTCGAACGGGCGGGTTTCTGCCGCAAAATCGAAGCGGCCTGCTTCGGAGAGGTCAGCCGTTGCCGCGAGGCCGAGCAGGCCGTTTCGCATCTGTGCCTGCACGTCGGCTGCCGCCAGGTCGTAAGCGCCGTAGTGGGAGTCATAAAGATTCAGATGCGCCTGCAACCTGAGCTGCTGCGGGTCCGCACCTCTTCCTTCGAGCGAGAAGGCGCCAGAGATCGCGCTTGGGACGGCCTCCCCGATCAGCGCCGCCACATCCAGGTTTTCAACGCGCCCCCGCGTGATCTCGTAGGTCATTTCATCTCCGAAACGCACAGCGCCTTCCGCAAACAGATTGCCTTCCGGGAACAGCACCCGCATACCGAAATCCAGCGCGCCGCTGACCATGCGCACATTCACACGGGCATCTTCGATCAGGTAGTCGTTTATGGTGGAGGGCGCCAGCGTAACGTCAGCCGTCACGCTCGCGGCGCGGGGATCGAAACCCCGCCCTGTGGCAGTGAACGCACCCGACAGGTCGCTGGTCTGCGCCGGGTCTTCGATCAACTGTCCCAGGTTCAGGTTGCGAAAGCGCCCTTCCAGGTCGTAGCTGGGAACTTCGTCGAAGGGTCGGGCCGTGCCTCTTGCCGACAAAGCGCCGCCCCGCAGGCTTACCCGCAAATCGGCATCGGCAAGCCCGTCCTCGACCGTGCTCGTCAGCGTGACCTCCTGCAAGCCGAAGCCGCCATAGTTCGTCTCGAAGATCGTCGCCGCAGCCTCGCCTGAAAGCTGTTCCAGCGTAGCGCCGCGCAGATCGACGCGCAGGTCTGCATTGATCTGCGAAGCTTCGCCGCCTGCGCCGGTAATTACCGACGGGTCAAACTCGCGCACCTGACCTTGAAGCGCATACCGCAGCGGACCTTTTCCCGTCGAAAGTTCTCCTTTCAGGGCAAGGCTTCCGCCCTCTGTGAAGGCGGCGTCCGCCGCCACCTCCAGGAGACGCTCCGACCCGGCGGCGCGTATTTCGAGCGTCATTTCTCCGCGCGGCTCCAGCCCCGACAGGAAGGGGCTGATGTCCTCGAAATCGAGCGGGTCTGCCTTCAGGTAAAAATCGATGTCCCGCGCTTCGGCTGCCGACTCGTCCGGCAGGCGAAGTGTGCCGTACCCGCTGACGGAACTGTTGGGCGATTCGAGTCTGAGGCCGGTCAGGGTAATTACCCCTTCCGCGAACGATCCTCCGGCCTGCACGTCGGCCCAGTACGAAAAACCGGGCGGTGAAAACCTTGCGTGAAGTGTGTCCACGACTACGGCAACGTTATCGTCCAGCAAGACGCTGCCAAGCTTGAGGTCCAGGTCGTCGATCCGCAGCGTCGAATCACCGGAGGGGGTGTAGAAGGCTGCCGTGAGTTTTCCGTCTTCGAGCGCGAGCTGGTCCAGATCGATCACGAGGCTCGAAAAGAACGAGGCCGACGTATCTATGGCGACAGAGTCATCTCTGGCGAGCACGTTGAGCAGGTCCCAGGAACTGTCTGCCTGTTGTTCCATCCGGATGACGGGCCGAACGAGGCGAACGTCCCGGAGGTGCAGTTGCTTATGCAACAATCCCAGCAGGTTGTACCGGGCGGAAAGGGTATCCATGCGGGCCAGCATTTCCCCGTCCGGACGGACCAGCGCTACGTCATGGAGAGAGAGCCGGCCCACGAAGTTGCCTGCCAGGTCGCCTGCGGTGAACGCCGCCCCGTCTACCAGCGCGTTGAGTCGGTCGATGATGAACTGCTTTCCGAAGTCGCGGCCCTGCCGGGTTTGCAGGAACAGCGTAAAAACAAGGAGAACCAGCGCTGCCAGCCCGATTGCGCCGCCGACCACATAGGCCGCGATCCGCAGCACACGACGCACACCCTGCGGCGAGTCGCCGGCGCGACCTCCGGCAGATTCCGGCGCCCCTGTGCTGTGCTGATCCTGCTGGTCCATGCGTGGAGGGTGTTGTTTTGACTGAAACTACCTCTGCGCATGAATACGCGCAAGCGCTGCCCGGACAGCATCGGCAGGAAAGAGAGAT
Source organism: uncultured Rhodothermaceae bacterium (assembly GCA_965365465.1). Lineage (GTDB taxonomy): Bacteria > Bacteroidota > Rhodothermia > Rhodothermales > DASSAV01 > CBDUBU01. Next base: position 3,481 of record CBDUBU010000127.1, on the reverse strand, counting down.
CCTTGCTTTTTACGGATTGAATGATCAGGAACAGGAAGCATCAGCATACGTAGCGAGCCGAAACGCAAAATGCAATCCCTGACGCTGTTTTCACAGCCTCAGAATGCCTGTCCGATACTCAGGTGAAGGTTAAAGCGCCTGTACCATTTTGCCTCCGGGAAGGGGGTTCCGGGGTTGGTCTCGTACTCGTACAGGTCCGAAAGCTTGCGCAGGTCTTCGTCCGAAGGATTGAGCTTGTAAGCCAGGTCCAGCCGGACAAAGCCGATGATGGATTCGTACCGGAGGCCGGCCCCGGTTCCGAAGCGCATCTTTTCGAGGCTGTTGAGCCGCTCGGCAACCATGCCGGCATCCAGAAACGCGGCGGTCGTCCAGGCGCTGCCCAGCCCCGGAAACGGCATCCGCAGTTCCAGGTTGGCCCCCAGCTTCGCCGTTCCGCCGACCGGCTCGAACGTATACCGCGCGGCGCTGCCCGTCGTAAGGAGCCGGGGTTCCTTGTCGCCCGCCAGCTTGCTGCCCCAGCCCCGCAGATCGTTGCTGCCGCCCGCGTAAAAAACAATTGGATCAAAGCGGTTCTCAAACGAACTGCCCAGGCTGTCTGCGCCCGTCCCGATGCCGAGCAAGACCCCTTCGCTCCGGCCGAAAGGCCAGATCCGGCCTGCATACAGCCGCGCCGCCACATTGAAGCGGTCTGTTACCGGCGCATAGCCCGTCGCCTCCGTCCCCAGCTTGAAATACTCTACGTCCGAGCCGAGAAACGCTCCGCCCAGTTCGGCAAAAGGCCGCACCAGATAGCCGTGGCTCGGGTTCAGGAAGTTGCCTGCCTTGCCGAAAAGCCCGCTGAGGGAAAACACGCTCTTGTTGAACAGGTCGCGCGTCCGTTCGACTCCCGCTCGCGGAGCCGTTAGTTGAAGGGCGCGGCTGAACGTGTGCTGGAGACTCAGCGTTCGGAACGGGTAAAATTCGTAGAGCAGCGTCGTGTTGACCCCAAACTCGCGCGTATTGATGCCCAGCGTTTCCTCGCTTTCCAGAAGCTGCGGGTCCCGCTCGAATTGGCCGAAGGGCGCCACGATGCCGGAAAGTTTGGTCGTGAACAGGTACGGCTGCCGCAGCGAGACGCCCGCGCGGAAAAGGCGGGATGTCAGGACCTGACCCGACGGGTTGGCAAGAAAGCCTGAATTGGCGACCGCCGTGGCGGAAAAGGTGCGGGCTTCGCCCAGAAAGTTGCGGTGCGACCATTCTCCCTGAAGGCTGATCCCGTTCTCCCTGGAATAGCCGGTCTGGGCCGTCATGTAGCGCAGCCGCGCTTCCCGCAGGCGGATGCGAACATCGACAGTGCTGTCGCGCGGCTGGTCCGGCACTTCGGTCAGCGCGAGCCGGAACAGGTTGAGCGAGAACAACTCCCGCTGCCCCTGCACGAGTTTGTCATTTGAAAATACCTGCCCCGTCCGGAACGGGAGTTCCCGCAGGATCACACTCCGATCAACAGACCGCGTGCCTTCTACCTGCACGTTGTCGAAATAGGCGACTGGCCCCGGATCTATGAAAAACCTGAGATCGGCGGTATTTGCCGTCGAGTCGATGTCTGCTTCTGCGCTGACCTGCGCAAAGGCGTAACCCTGGTTTTTAAGCCACGAAAGTGTTTCGTCCTGAATGCGGATGCGGTCGAATTCGGTGTAGCGGTCTCCGGTGCGAACGGTCACCTTCTCGCGGAAATCGGTCCACCGACTGCGCCGCGCTTCAGGAAACTGGTAGAAAGCGTAAGCGCTGTCCGCTCCCAGAAATCCCACATCCTGAATCACGAGCGGAGGGCCTTCTTCTATGGCAAAAATGATGTGTATGGTATTGGAAGCGGTGTCGAGTTGGGACGCGCCGTACATGATCTCCGGGTGGAGAAATCCGTTGTTGTTGTAAAAATTCCTTAGCCGGACGACATCCTTCTGCAGTTCGACAGGGCCGAACGGATGCGGAGCCGGATCGAGCAGCGGCAGCACGCGCTTGAGGCGATCCCAGAAGCCTGGCTCCGTCGTTGCAATCTGCAACTTGAGCCGGTCCACCTCGAAGGTCTGTGTGCTCTGAAACTTGAAAGAGATGGCGCGAACGGCGGTCTGCTCGTTTACCAGCGTTAGCGGGGTCTGTCCGTAGACCCTTCCGGCGCAGCCCAGCGCCCACAAAACCAGTGCAAGCACAGCACTCCATTGCGGCAAGAAACGCACCATGCTCGTCATCAGGCAGGATTGAACACTGGACTTGGATTCTTTAACGGCTATGTGGGGCGGATGCGCTACCGTTCTTCGGCGCTTCCGGCTTCTTCGAGTTCCCTGTCTTCCAGCGCCAGACTGCCGTTGTTCACGGGAGGAGCCTGCGCCGGGTCCGATGGGGGTTCTTCCTGCATCTGCTGAATATGTTCGCGTTTCCGTCTTGCTCTGTATCGTTTTTCATGCATCAGGGCAAAAAGCGCCCCGATGCACAGCACCACTCCTGAATAGTAAACCCAGAACACAAATGCAATGATAAGGCCGAAAGCATTGCCTACCGCCGCAGGAATACTGTCGATGACGCCGCCGCCTGCCGGCTCTATCGAATAGCGGTCGTACCCGCCTATACTCGTTGCGTAAAACGTAAAGGCATACTTCGCCAGTTCCCACATGAGGGCCGTTATACCAGCTCCCCACAGGGCGCTCATCTTCGGAGGATGCGGCTTCGGAATGAAATAGAACAACTGAAAGAACATGGCTACGCTGAGCAGGAAAGGCAACAGCAGCGCCAGCATATCGAAAATCCAGTGCCAGCCGGTGCTCACCACGCCGTCAAGTCCTATTCCCTCAAGGAAGCCCGCGCCTCTGCTGTTGATGGTCTGGATCCCTGCCGTAATGCCCATGCTCAGCAGGAAAAGGAAACTGACCTGCGCGGCCATGCGAATGTCGAACAGATACCCGCCGATGATCGTCCGGTCCTTGTGCCACTCTTCGCTGAACACACTGGCTATGACGATCCGCAACGTCGTGAAAAGCGTCATCGCTGCAAAGATCAGCCCGCCTGCACCGATGATGGTGATCTTGCCGCCTGCCCGTCCGAACTGTTCCAGCGAACGGATCAGTTGATCGCTCTGGTAAGCCGGAAGGAAGTTGCGGATAAAGCCGGAAATGCTCCAGAACGTCTCTTCGCCCCGGATGAGCAGACCGACCACACCGGTTGCCAGAATCACCAGTGGGACGATCGTTACCAGCACCTTGAACGCGATAGCCTGGCCCCACAGGAACACCGGCTTCTCGTTTAGCTGCTTGTAGATACCGCCGAGATAATAACGGGGTAACTCCAGCCACCGCGTCAGATGTGGGGCGTCAAGGGCCATCTGTTGTTGAATGGTTCAGTGCTAACGCAGGCAAACCTTGACTCTTACGAAAGCTGTTTGCCAAACGATCCCCGCCGCCCGTTCGGGTTCAGGCAAAGGCGTAGATGAGCGCTGCGTACCGCGCGATGC
>CBDUBU010000126.1:0-11436 GCA_965365465.1 uncultured Rhodothermaceae bacterium | reverse complement strand
CCTCCCCCCGCATCAACACGATCCGCACCTCCCCCGTCACCTCCCGGCTGCTCCACTGGATCTGCTCAGTCGTACCCGGTCTCCAGATCTCTCCTCCGTTTGGCCTCGTCACCCCCAGCACTGGCTCCGCCTGCACCTCCTGACGAATTGCAAAGTCAGCGTCGCTCTCGTCCGCGATCTCGGCGTCCTGAAGGCTGCTGACCCGGACGCGGTAGTCTTCTGCATCGGGCAGGTTGGCCGGGATCGTCCAGTCAAAAGAACCGCTGTTGGGCGTTCCAGCGGTAATGGTTCGCGCCAGGGAGCCTCCCTGGAGCAGTTCGATGCGCACGTTGCCCGTCACGTTCTGGCTGCTCCACTGGATCTGCTGCGTGGTCTCCTGCGCCCATTCCTCTCCACCGTTCGGTGCCTCTATCGTGATCGCAGCAACTTCAGCGCTTCTGATGGCGAAGGGGGCATCACTCCGATCGGTAACGGCAGGGGCTTCGACCGATGTGACCTGTATGCGGTAGTCTGCTGCCTCGGCCAGAGATGCCGGGATCGCCCAGTCAAAGACGCCGCCGCTCGCCACAGCCGACCCCACCTCCTGCGCCGCTGTCTCTCCCCGCACCAATGTGATCCGCACCTCGCCCTCCACCTCCCGGCTGCTCCACTGGATCTGCTCAGTCGTCCCCGGCTGCCAGACTTCTCCTCCATTCGGCCTCCTCACTTCCAGCACTGGCTCCTCGACCTGCCGGATCGTAAAATCAGCGTCACTCTCATCGAAAACCTCAGCGTCCTGCACGCTGCTGATGCGGATGCGGTAGTCTGCTGCATCGGGCAGGTCAGCCTGGATCGTCCAGTCAAAAGAACCGCTGTTGGGCGTTCCAGCGGTGACGGTTCGCGCCAGGGAGCCGCCCTGGAGCAATTCGATGCGCACGTTGCCCGTCACGTTCTGGCTGCTCCACTGGATCTGCCGGGTGGTCTCCTGCGCCCATGCCTCCCCCCCATTCGGCGCCTCTATCGTAATGGATCGCTGCACCTGCCCCGCCTCACCAGTGAGCGGAATGGACAACGGACTGTCAGCGTTGGAAGCGTTGTGTATGATGATCAGGTCTGCCCTTTTGCTTCCCGGCGTTGTGGGTTTGAATTCGATCAAAATTTGCCGGGTTTGGCTCGCATCCAGCGCATAGGCTCCCCTGCCGGTGACCAGCCTGAACTGATCGGCATTTGCGCCGCCCAGGCTAACCAGACCATTCATCCACGTATTGCCTGTGTTGGAAAGCGTAAAGGTCTGGCGAGCCGTCTCGCCGGGAGGAACGGTTCCGAAGTCGTATTGCGGCGGGTCTACGGCGATCAGCACCTCGGGCCGGGAGAGAATGGCGAAATCTTCGTTGCTTACGTCGAAGATGTTCGGGTCCGAAAGGCTGGCAATCCGGATGCGGTAGTTATCATCCTCCGGAAGATCCTGCGGAATGGACCATGCAAAGCTTCCGTTGTTCGTCGTAGCCTCCGTTATCGTTTGAACCACCTGTCCTGCACGCAACAGGTCGATCCTTACGTCTCCGGAAATCCTGTTGCTCGACCAGTCGATGCGTTCCTCTGTGCCTCGCGTCCAGGCTTCAGCGCCATTTGGACGTTGCACGACAATGGCAGGGCGGTTCAGAATGGTGAAAACATCATTGCTCCTGTCCACGAGATCAGGGTTCTGGACGCTGGCGATACGAATACTATAATCATCGCGCTCCGGTAGATCAAGCGGAATGGCCCACTGATAGACTCCGTCGTTCTCGGTGCGCGCTATAAGTGTTCGGGCATATTGCCGACCCTGATAGAGATCGATAACCACGTCTCCGGCAACATCCTGCGTGCTCCACCGGATCTCTTCGGTCGTGCCCACAGCCCATTCTTCGCCCCCGTTCGGACGTATCACACTGAGAGCGGGCCGAACGGTGATGACGAAAGGGTTATCGCTGTCGTCATAAACATTATCGTAATTGGGCGCCAACACCCGAATCGTATACCCGTCGCTGGGGATGAGATCGTCGGGAATAGCCCAATCGTACGTCTCTTCCTCTTGATTTCTTCCGAAATCCAGAGAAGCAATCGTGCTTAGGAATTCCCCTTTCAGGTACAGGTCGATCTGCACATCGACTCCCAGATTCTGCCCCGTCCATTGTATCTGCTCCACGTCCCCCAGATACAAAACTTCAAACCCGTTCGGACTCACCACCTGCACGGAACGGAAGGGTTCGAGGAAAAAAGAGTACTCGGTGCATACAATGGATGATGAGCCGATAAAGCAGGATACGTTGACATCTGCGGCCTGCTCTGACTGGTAACCTGGGTAAGATGCCGTAAGTGTATAGGTACCCGGTGAAAGGTCAAGAAATTCATAGAACCCGTCGCTGTTGGTCGTGGTGGTCCGATTCGTGGAAGGACCAGTGATGGACACCGTGGCGCCGGGAAGCGACTCCTCACTTGCGCCATAGACGAAACCTGACACACTGGCCGGGAGGGTCTGTGCCTGCACCGGAAACTGGGTTGCCAGCAGCGTCATCAGCAACAGGTAGATTCTTCTGCTCCACATATCATTCTCGCTCCAGGATATAGTACCTATCTCGTATGCTGACTGGCACGGTGCGCATCAGTTGCCGCGCCCTGCCGGCGGCGGCGGTGGGTCAGGAAGTCCGGAGGAAACGGACGGAGGCTCCTGCGCGGGTTTCCGGGTCTCCTGACCTGGAACGATGCCTGAACCTATACTCTCATTCAGGATTTGAATCCGATTGTCTACCAGATCCACTGTCGGGGATCCTTGCAGCAGGCCAATCACGTCCTCCGGGGCTGAGTTCACAGAGAGTAAGCTTTCCATTTCCTCCACCTTACCGGCAGCCGCCTCGAACTGCTGGTCCAGCCGGCTCGCCTGGCGGTAGAAACGGGCAGCTTCCCGAAAATTGCCGGCATCTTCTTCTTCCAGCCCTCTTGAATAAGCCAGAAAAGCCTGAAGATTATCGGTAGGCCGGAAGTCGATCCGCTCGCGCTGCTCCGGGGTAAGCTCGATGCCCATTTGCTCGGCCAGATCAAAGACAATCTCTTTTTCCAGATCGAAAAGTCGGCTCAAGGCATCGGTTCGCTCTTTCGAGACAAAGGCATCGTCACGTTGCCACTCGGCTAGGCCGACATTGAGATGCAGATTGTCGCTGCCAGGCACATCGTAGGTTCCGCCCACGACGCGGCCAGCGCCGAGCAGTTTGCCCAGACGCGGCCGTGTGGCCGGATCTACGTATCCACGCTCTCCCAACTCCATCTCGTTTACCAGTTCCTGAAGCCGCACGCGCTCCACAACGGTCAGACCGGGCAACATCGTCATATCATTGGTCATCAAATCGCTCAGCCCACGACCAAGAGGGGCATAGCGCTTCTCGTTGCCCTGGTATTGCAGCGGATACACGGCGATGCGACGGATATCAACTTCCAGCGTATCCTCTGCGGCAAGGCGCTGGCGCACCTCGTCCCGCACCACCTTTTGCGACACCCACCGGTAGCGCCCCTGAAGCAGCTTGCGATAGGGAGAGAGACGAGAGGCTTCGGCATACTTCCCGTACAGCCGAAGAGCGGCCTCCCGGTTGCCCAATACCTCCTGAGTCAGCCCGAGATAAAACTGGGTCTTGGGATTGCCGGGGTCAAGCGCAAAAGCGCGCTGCAAGTAGTCGTTTGCCCGGTTGTAATGGCGCGTTGAAACGTAGATCTCTCCCAGGCGCTGCATTGCTTCAGCGTCCGAGGTGTTTTTGAGCAGACGCGCTTCGAGCCTGCGAACCTCCTGCTCGTAGTCTTCCAGCCGCTCCATGTACCGCACGTTCGCACACGAAGCCAGCCACAAAACCACAGCAAGGAAAGCGCTGCATCGTATCAGGAAAGCGGGCATACCAGTCACCACCTCGATGAATGTGTCAGAAAACAGGCATTACAGCAACCGGACCCTGTAAAGGGCGGCCACTGAAGTTAACCGGCGGCGGCAAGGGTCAGTTGGGTTGCATCGACCTTTAGCTTGGCTCTCGTATAGTTCGGGTCATACTCCAGCGCCTCTCTGAACTTCTCGTTGGCCGATCGATAGTCGCCGTTGCGCTCCAACTCCAACCCTTCCGCGTATGAAAGCATGGCATCCAGCGAGTTGGTCTCCTTGCGCACGCCGAGGCGCTTCTCATCCAGCGTGACGTTGATGGCCTGCGCTACTTTCAGGCTTAAATCTTCCAGCAAGTCAGGCAGGTTTTTGGTTCTGCCTTCGACTTTTTCGGCCAGCAACACCTCTCCCGTCTCCACTTTGTCCAGCCGGGCCCAGACGGTGACGCGCTTCCCGCGCACCATAAACCCGCCGGTCAACATCGTCGTGGCGCCGAGCAAGTGCCCCGAACGAACACGGGCCGACGGATCAACGAGATCGCTCTGGTTGAGCTTGATCTCATCCAGCAGCCAGTTCAGGCGCTCGCGTTCCACAACCTTCAGGTCGGTTGTCCCGCTGAGGTAGTTGATGAGCATGGAGGCAATGCCCCAGCGAGCAGGTTCATACCGGTCGCCCTCGCCGATGGAACTGTCCGTAAAGTCAATGACTGCCATCGTCTGAAGCCCCGGATCATGCTCGACCGCGTAGCAGGAGCACGCTTCCTTCCGCGCTTCATAGTACAGTTTCATGAATGCGACCGGCTCCACATCCGGATCAGGCTCCACGAGGGGCGGCTCCAGTTCCAGCAATGCCGAGATCGCCTGACGGGCTTTCTCATCCATCCTTTTTGCCGCATAAATCCGGCCCAGATACTGAAGCGCTTTCTTGCGGGCAGTCGTATCTGCCCCTGCGTGTTCGGCAACCTCCGAAAAAAGATCTGCCGACCTATCGAAATCTGCCATCTGGAACGCCTCGATGGCCTCCTCCAGGGTGGCATCCTGAGCCGCCGCCGGCTGCACAACTGCCAGCATGGAAGCTGCGCATCCCAGCGCCAGAATGCTACACTTCGCATATTGCACGTAATGACCCGGTAAGCCACGCATCACATTACCTCCACTGTAAAAAATTCCATTTACGTTCAAATCAGGCTTCGCCCTCAGTACGCTGCCGCTGCTTTCTCTCGCACCAGAAAAGAAACCAGATGCCTTTCCCGGTCGAAGCTCGGTCGGGCCTCCAGCGTGTAGGAATTTCCCTCAAAGCGCACCGTCTTTTTGGTTTCGTTGCGCTCGTTCTTGATGATATACTGCCCCCCTGCCACCTCATAAGGCTGTCCCGGCAAAAACCCGGCTGCAATCCGGTACGTCCCTGGCCCACGCGACAAACTGGTTGGGGAAGATCCCTCGCTGTTGTCGTTGATGCGTATGGAAGCGGAGGGGGCGATTCCCTGCTGCTGTCCTGCCCACGCCGTGCTCACATTCAACGTGCCTTCCAGATAGCAATTGAGCGTAACCGTCTGACCACTCGAAACGCGGACGGAGGTCTCTGCGCGGTAGCCGGCTTCGCCGCAAATTACCGTATGAGCGCCTGCGCTGACCGAATGTGCATCGCTCTGCACACGTTTGCCGTCCAGTTGCAGACTACCCGACGGGACGGCTCTGAGTACGAGCGTGCCTTTATCCCGGCTCACGGGAGGCGGCAAGTCCTGCGATGGCGTATTGACCTTCTCCAATGCCAGACGCAGCGAAAACTGGTTGTCCTGTCCACGCACAAGCACAGTATCTACGGGAACATGCCCCGCAAGCTCGACACGCACCGGCAACATACTGCCTGCGCTGTCTTCCACGGGAACAGAGATCGGCGTGGTCCCGACAAATGCGCCGTCCACTAATACTCTTGCCCCGACGGGCAAAGACCCTACATGTAGTGCAGGTGGATTGCTTTCCCCGGTAAGCCGAATTTCGTTGAGGGTAATGCTTCGTCCGTCAGAAACAAAAAAGGTTGTGTCGAAGGGCGCAAAGCCGGGCTTTTCCAGCCGCAATGCAACCATTCCCGGCTCTATTTCCAGCCTTTCCAGCGGGGTTACTCCAGCATTTCGGCCTTCGAGAAAAATGCCTGCTCCGGAAGGCACTGTCGATACGGAAAGCAGCGTAGGACGCGGAAACAACAGGTAGCCCGCGACTATGAGGAGCAACAGCATTCCCACCAGCAAACCAGTTACCCACGGAGCCGGGAGCCTGATACGTTCCTTTTTTCCGTCTTGCTGAACTTCAAAGGCTTCCACCTCTTGCAGCATTTCGCCTGCGTGCGCGTAGCGTTTCCCAGGCTCCGTCTCCAGCGCCTTCATCAAGAAAGAAGAAAAAGCTTTGGGAATCGCAGGATTTGCAAGGTGAGGCTGCGGAATCCTCGCTGTGAAGGCGCCGTCGCCCGAATCGAACGGCGTGCGTCCCACCAGCGTCTCATACAGCGTCATGCCTAGCGAATACACATCGCTGCGTGCATCCGTGAATGCAAGGCCCGCCTTCTGCTCGGGAGCCATGTATTTGAGCGTGCCGGCTATCCCCTCTGTTCGTGTCTGATCTCCTCCCTGATAAATTTTTGCCAGGCCAAAATCGGTTACTTTCACGACGCCCTGGGGCGTAATCATCACGTTGCCGGGCTTGATGTCCCGGTGAATGATCCCTGCGTCGTGGGCCTTGGCCAGCGCCGAAAGCAGTTGCTTGAAAAGCGGAAGCGCCTCTGCCCAGGGAATCGCGCCCTGCCGCCTGATACGCTCGCCGAGGGTTTCGCCCTCGACATACTCCATCACAATGAACTTGCCGATGCCGGGGACATCCGCGAGCGAATAGACCGTGACAATGTTGCGGTCGTGCAAGCGCGCCAGCGTCCGCGCCTCTCGCCGGAAGGTCTCCAGAAGCATGGTGTCTTTGGCCAGAGCAGGAATAAGCGTCTTTAACGCTGCCAGACGTTCCAGGCCGGTATCTTCGGCTTTATAGACAATTCCCATCCCCCCCTGTCCGAGCACCTCCAGGATCTTGTACCCGGCGACGGTCTTCCCGATGAGTGGATCCGGAAGGTCAATGATCGTTCGCTGTTGCGTCATGTTTTCTTCTTTATCTCATACAGTCCGAAGCAGCAGGTAGGCGGCAATTCCAAGCGCCACGATCAACAGCAACAGGCCAAGCGCATAGAGACGGCCAGGCGCTGCCTTTTTTTCCCTGATGTCGTGAAGTTCCTGTCGTATTGGTTTGGAGCGATTCTCCGGTTGACTGTTCTCCTCCGGACTATTTCCAATCCGAACCACTTCGACCGTGATGTTGTCCTCGCCGCCGTTCTCATTTGCCTGCTCGACCAGGGTTTCACATGCCTGCTGCGGCTCCATCGACAGCACGACATCACGGATGGTCTCGGGTGGTACGGAAAGAAGACCGTCGCTGCACAACACGTACAGATCGCCGCTGTGCATGGGAAAACTCTCTGATATATCCACCTGAAGCAAGGGAGCAACGCCCATTCCCCGCGTCAGTACAGACCTTCTCGGATGACTGTTGGCCTCCTCACGGGCCAGAAATCCCTGCCGAACTAACTCGGCGACCTGTGTGTGATCCTCAGTTAGCTGATGGATCTCTCCTGCTCTCACCAGATAGGCGCGGCTATCCCCAACATGAGCTACCGTCGCCTTATCATCAGCCAGCGCCAGCGCCGTACAGGTCGTACCCATCTTCTCGAAGATGCCGTCCCGATTGGCTCGTTCGAAGACCTGCGTATTAGCCTCTTCGAACGCCAGCCGCAAGCGCTCTTCGACCGTTTCTTCCGTACCTGTCTCCATGAACATCCGTCCAATAACATCAACCGCCGTTCGGCTTGCCTCATAGCCGCGCGCATGTCCCCCCATGCCGTCGGCGACCACAAAGAGGTGCGCACCGGACGGATTCTGCGCATCAGAACCGTTGGGAAACCGCCCCCAGCTATCCTGGTTTTCCTGCCGGCGGCGGCCGATGTGCGAGTGAGATCCGAACACTATGACACGATCCATACGCAGTGCCCGATTTGACTTTGTGGTTGGAATGCCTGCTCCCGCAGTCTCCGTTGCTCACCTTGTATAAGCGGCAGTTTGGGCAAATTCGCGCTCGGCGGCGGCAATAGAAGCTGCCAGCGGGTTATCAAAGTCGAACCCGAACAGACGCGGATTTTCGCCGATCACCGCAGCGGCAAAAATGTAAAACACGTAATGGTAGGTCTCTCGCGGCACGCGCGCGTCGTATTTTTCCAGCAGTTTCCAGAAATTGCGGTCCCTGGGATTATCCGGTAAACTGCGCATGAGAGGCAGCACATTCTGCTCTCCCCAGTTGTAGGAAGCCACTACGAGTAAGCCGGATGCCTGCGCATCCGTGTAATAAACATCGTGCAGGTAGCGCGCCGCCGCCCGCGTGCTTTTCTCAAAGTCGTGACGCTCATCCAGCGGATCAGGACGGTTCTGAAAAACCAGCGGTCCTGTCTGAAGGTTGTACCGGTCGGCTGTCTTCTGTATGAACTGCCACATCCCTTTGGCATACCCGAACCGGGTCTGCGGGCCTACGGCGTTCACATCGAAGTTGCTCTCCTGAAGCGCCAGATAAAAAAACTGCGGAGGCAGGCCGTTTTCAAGCAACGTCCGGGTGATTGTATCGGTGTAACCGCGCGTTTGGGCGCGTTCTATCCCGAGCCTGTACCGATTGGTTGCCTTCCAGTAACCGATGTACTCATGCACTTTCTGAACAAAGCCGTCCGGCATGTCTACGTCGCATTCCCCGAACATTCGGGCCATCCGGTAGATGATCTGGTCTTCTTCACTCAGAGAATCATAGATGCCGAGTTCACCCACAAAGTCATCGTACTGCCTGTTGAGTTGCTTCACGGCAGGCGAAGCGCCGGCAGCCACCTCAAGTTGCTTCATCTGGTAAAAGATCTGGCGGGCCTGCGCTTCCAGCGCTTCAATGCGGGCTTGCTGCGCACGCAGATGCGTCTGCTGCCGCTGAAACTGGATTGCCTTGTATGCCCCGAACAGAACAGCCCCTGCGCCAAGAACGGCAATGACCAGAATGATACTCGAATATCGCCGACGCTGCTTTTGCTCAACCTTTTGAAAAGCCCGGCGAATCATCATCGTGCGTTCGCCTGCCTCTCCTTCCTGCTGGAAATAATGCCTCGCAAAAAACGACAGCGGGGCCTGCGCGGCATCTCCTTCGGGCGAAGTGATTCCCTTCGATCTGGAGGATTGGATTTCCGGATCTTGCTGCCGGGTCTCACTTCTCTGAACAAACGTGGCCTCCAGCCCTCCTGCTTCAATCCGCACAAGCGGCCCCTTGACGCCGAGGCGTATGTCGCCTGAGCCGTCGATGGGAGCCTGTTCCACGCGGTTTCCGTTCAGAAACGTGCCATTCGTGCTCTGAAGATCCTGGACCCACCACCGCCCTTGTTCCCAATAAATACGCGCATGAGACCGGCTTACGGAACCGTGGTCTACGAGTAGGTCGCATCCGTCCTCGCGGCCTATTGTAAAAGCCCTGGTGAACCGGTGCTGCGTGATGAGTCCATCGCCTCCCTCCACAGTCACAATAGCTGGCAGAGGCGCTTCCATAAAATCCATTCCCTTCGCCTCCTCCCTCTTGATGAACCAGCAAGCCAGGCAGGGCGATACAGGGAAGTCTGCTACATACTGGATACCCCGAGTTCAGGAATAGACCATGCAGTTCGGGAAATCGCGGTGCAGGCTACAACCAGTCCCCCCGTAACCCTATAGGCGCAACCTGTGTGAAAACCCGACACACCAGGCACACCGCACCTTACCTCTTATGATATATAAGCATAAAATGTCGTTAAAAAGTATCATGTTGCGCCTATATTGAAAATATCGTTAATTAAATTAATTGACTGACCTTGATGTGCAGCGCAACCAGAGCGGTTATCCGCGCCGGGCGTTGTTGAGGGGAAGCACAGCATCCATGTGATTCCAGGAGGGGATATGGGCGGCGAGCTGGCACTTGCATCGGTTACTGCAATTCTCAAACACAGGCTGGAGAACGGCCTGATCGATCGCGCCATTTCAAGCAGCATCGGCAGCGACATAACCGTCTCGGCCCTTTCACCGGATCGCATCGCGGTAGGCGCCGACGAACGCCCACAGCTCAACCTCTTTTTGTATCAGGCTACCCCGAATACGGGCCTGCACCCGCTCAAGCGCGGCGATGACAAGAAGGCAGCGAAAACAAAGGGACTGGCGCTGGACCTCCATTATCTGCTGACGGCGTACGGCGCGCATGATCTGGAAGCGGAAATCCTGCTCGGCTATACCCTTCAGATGTTCCAGGAGACGCCCGCCTTGCCTGCAGACGCTATCCGGACAACGCTGGCTTCTCTTGCAGCAACGGGAAACGGGCGTGCAGCGCCCGCGCTTGCAGCCCTTGCAACCTCTCCTCTGGCCGAACAGATAGAAGAGATAACCATCCGCCCCCAGTTTCTCAGCACCGAGGAAATGTCGCGTCTGTGGTCGGCGATGCAAGCACGGTTCCGTCCGTCTGCCGCGTACAAGGTATCTGTAGTAGTCCTCAATGGAAACGCATAAAGGACACCCCTCTGCCGCTTCCTCCCAGCGTTCATCAAACAGCTGGTACGAAGCAAACCATCGCTACCTTTCGGCGGCTATGGACGAGATGTGCCTTGTGCTTCAACAGTTCATAGCATCCACAGGCGCCTCCGAAGGCCAGGCTGGTCTGGAAAACGCTGTAGCGCCTGCTGCGGCAGCTTATCCGGACATGACGGGTCTCGCGCCGCCGGCCCTGGAAACGCTGTGCGCTACGTTCCGGCTTTCCCCTTTCGAGCGGCGCGTGCTGCTGCTGTGCGCAGGCGTGGAATTTGACGCGGGCCTGGCCAGCCTTTGCAGCCGGGCGCAGAGCAAACAGACTTCTGCTGCGCCAACCTTCGGCCTGGCCCTTGCCGCATTGCCTGGAGCGCACTGGAGCGCCCTGGCTCCTTCAGCGCCGCTTCGCTACTGGAAACTCGTCCGCCTCGACACCGGCGCCGGCCTGACGCAAAGCCCTCTCCATATCGACGAGCGCATCCTGCACTTTATGGCCGGCGTGCCTCATGTGGACGAGCGCGTGTCGGACCTCGTCACGCCCGTGCCGCTGCAAGCGGATCTGGCGCCTTCGCATCAGGAGCTTGTGGAGCAAATCACTGCGTTATGGTCACGCATTCGACCGGGAATGCCGGTGCCGGCCGTACAACTATGCGGAAAAGACGCTACGAGTATGCGCGGCGTGGCGGCGGCGGCTTGCGCAGCGCTGCGCCTTCAGGTGATGCGGCTGCCCGCCGATGCGCTGCCGAGCCTTCCGGGCGACCTCAACCAGTTCATCCGCCTGTGGGAGCGAGAATCTGCCTTGAGCAATAGCGCATTGCTGGTGGAGTGCGAAAACGTGGAACCTTCAGATCCGGCTCGAACGGCCTCCCTGTCCCGCCTGCTGGAGCAAACACGGGGGGCTGTG
>CBDUBU010000125.1:0-11565 GCA_965365465.1 uncultured Rhodothermaceae bacterium | reverse complement strand
GGTTTCACTTCCTGCTTGGTCTGTTTTACTTCTTCCATCTGCACGACTTCCTGCTCGTCGAGAACCACTTCAAAGTCGCCCTCGCTCGTCATATCGAGCTTGAAAGCCAGGATAAGCAAACCCAGCGCTACGACGAGCCCAAGCTCGACGTACAGCGGGTAGCGCTTACGCAAGTCAGCTTTTTCGGTTTTTCTGATAGCCATGTTCTTACACTCCTACTGCTCTTATACTAGGGACACTCCGGGACAGTCTATCGCTAAAGATTTTGCGCTCGGAAAGTAATGCTTCGTATGTCATATTTACAAGCATACCCTGGAAGAGGTTCCAAATCTTCAGGCTTCTGAAACAACGAAGCTCTTCTCCTATGCATATACTTTGTTAGTCAAGACTTTCGTAGCAGCAAGAAGTTGCTCCGACTTCTGAATTAATTATGTGGAAGCACGCTGTTTTTTCATGCGCCGGAGCCTGAAAGCAAGCACGGAAACGGTCAGGCCCAGGCTGTCGGCAAGCGCGTCCAGGCCATCTGCTTCCCGCCCGGAGATCAGCGCGCCCTGATATACCTCGGTGAGGATGGCGAAGGTTATCCCGGCGGCTAGCACAATCAGCGCCCTCCGGTTGATGGGGGCCTCCAAGGCTTGCATCCATGCCCAGGCCAGCACTGCGAAAAAGAAGAAATGAACCACTTTGTCGAAGTGCGCTACGCTTACGTTGGGCAGGCCGCTGCCGGGAACCGAGAGCGCAAGGACGATCATCAGCGTCCAGGCAAGAGCAAACAGGCGCTTGCGCCGTTCAGAGGTCATTGAAACGTTCTTTGAGTACGTGAGGGAGTTGGTCCAGGAGGTCCATCGCCAGCATGGTGCGTTCGTTTTGCGTCCTGCGGTACCGGTCGGCGGCTGCGCCTCCGAGGTGGAGGGCGCAGACGGCAGCCTGTTCCGCGGAAAGTCCCTGTGCGAGCAGGCCGGCGCACATTCCGGCCAGGATGTCGCCGGAGCCTGCTGTAGCAAGCGCCGGGTTTCCCGTCCCGTTGACGTAAACCCGTCCGTCGGGCAGGCCCGTGATGCTCGGCATACCCTTCATGACCAGCACGCAGTTCCATTGCTGCGCGTGTGCTCGTACGACCGCGATCCGGTTGCTGAGATCTACCTCGCCGCCGGCCAGCCGTTTGAATTCTCCTGCGTGGGGCGTGAGCACCTGGTTCCCTCCGGCGCGCCCGGAGAGCAAATCTGTGTGGCCTACGAGGGCGTTTAGCCCATCCGCGTCGATTACAACGGGAAGGTCGGTCTGCCAGAGCAATTGCCGCACAAACTGTTGTGTGTCCGGATGTCGGCCCAAGCCAGGGCCAACGAGCAACGCACGGGATTGCTCCATGCGGCTTTTCAGCGTCTCTAGGGCGCGCTCAGGATCTATCCCGCCGCCGTTTGATTCGGGCAGGGCCAGCGTCATCACTTCCGTCATTTTCGTGGCGAGGACCGGCTGTACCTTTTCCTGACAGGCGCAGACGACCGCTCCGGCCCCGGATCGCGCCGCCGCGCTGGACGCCATCACCGGCGCTCCCGTCAGGCCCGGCGATCCGGCAACCACCAGCGCCATGCCCACGCTGTATTTATGAGCCTGATGTGAACGCCGGGGCAACCACGCCCGCACGAGCGCATCGGTGGTCAGGTGCGTGGGGCCTGCTGTGTTTATTGCCTGTTCTATGGCAAAACCCGGAATGCCGATCTCTGCAATTTCTATCCTCCCTGCATGGTCCGGCCCGTCATGGAGCAGCAACCCCGCTTTGAGGGCTGCCATCGTGACGGTCAGATCGGCCTTGACGCAGGCTCCGAGAACTTCGCCCGTATCCGTGTGCAGGCCGGTGGGCAGGTCGAGCGCAATGCACGGTTGCGGTTGGGTGTTCAGCCAGTCTACGAGGCTGCGGATGGGTTCTCGCAGTTCCTTTGTAAGCCCCGTGCCCAGCAAGGCATCCACGTACAGGTCGGGGGCGGCGGCAGCAGCCAGTTGCCGGATCCCGGTGAATCGGTGCAGGGCGAGCATGTGGTCGGGGAGGCGCGCAGCCAGTTTTTCCAGCAGGCGCAGGTTCTGCGCAGCTTCTTCTCGCATCTCCCCGGCATCGCCTGTCGTGTATACCTGTAGCCGGGCGCCGCGAGCGAGCAGCACGCGTGCAACTACGAACCCGTCGCCGCCGTTGTTGCCTTTGCCGCAGAGGCAGGCCACACGTTTCCCGGTGACCGGCCCGTAGGCCCGTTCGATGGCATCGGCGGCGCAGCGTCCTGCGGATTCCATCAAGGTGAATCCTGGAATCCCGAACTCCTCGATGGTAAAGCGGTCGGCTGTGCGCATGGCGTCCGCCGTAAGGACGGGAAGGGCAAGGGCGCTAGGGGCAGCAAGGTTGGGATCGGATGGCATGGGACAGGAAGGTTTTTGCGGTATTGCACAGAAAAGAGCGGGGTTCAAGGCGCACGGGGAGGGAAGTACAAAGTATCTTCGAGCGCCGTTTCCCACCGGGCGCGAACGCGGATGCTGTCGGGCCCCCATGTCAGCAGGTCCGCCGGATGATAGGGGGAAATCCGGCCTCCATCCCAGCGCATATCCATGTCCGGGTCCAGAAAGGCTCTCAAGCGGTAGTTGCCTTCCGGAAGCGACGGAAAGAAAAAGCGCCCCTCCGCGTCCGCACGCGCTTTCAGAGGCTCCGGGCGGGCATCCCGAACGGCCCGCTGTAGTTCCACCACGACGGCCGTCAGGGAGTCTACGCCGCGCACGTACCCGCTCAACTCGCCCAGGTTTCGCTGAGACATACGCTGAAACGTGCGTGTGTAGACAGTATCGGCTCCATTCAGCGTTCTGCCGTTAACCAGCACCTGTATGGGCCGGCCAGGTTCAAATGCCGGGTCTGCAAGAATCCGATAGGTCGTGCCGTCCGAGGTTTCCGCCGTAAAGAGGCGTGGGGCGCCTGTGGAGTCCCGCACGGAAACAACAGCCTCCAGACGCTTCGGGTCGAGCGGCAGGTTAAACCGGACTCCTGGATCTTCACCGGGAAACAGACCACCGGCGGCCTGTGCGTCGCTCCGAACCGTGTCCGGCGCGAAACCCATAAAACGCACGGATACGGTGTCTGCCGCAGCCGAAGGTGTAAAGCTGAAGAATTGAGGCAAAACGCTGTTTCCGCTCGAATCGGCCAGCGAGGCAGGACGAAGAAGATGAATCCCCCCGCTAAGCGAATCCGTCGTCACGAATACCACGTTCGGATTCTCCGAAAGCGTATAGATGGACCGGATGGTTCTGGGCTGGTTCTGCAACGAATCCCGGAGGACCCATTCTTCCGCCGTGCGTGTGGTGAGGTGGACCGGCTCGGAGAAGCGCAGTTCCAGGCGGCGGCTCGAAAGCGCGCGCACCCGCTGAAGTTCCGGCGCAATCGTATCCAGCGCCGTGACATACCAGCGCCGGACTTCCTGCTGCTGAAGGGTATCCGCGTCGATTAGATAGCGCGGTGGAACGGCAAAAGGTTCGAGGGACTCCGGGCGACGGCTGCGGTTGCGATCTTGCAGGGCAAGCACGAAGTAGCCTTGTTCGCTCAGATAGTCAAACTGAAACTGACCGTCTGCGCCCGTCTGGGTGCGGTAATCCGGGTTTTCCGGAAGCGAGACGAGGGGCGTGGAGTCTGGGAGCGCATAGGCATATACATCCATGCCGGCTGCTCCCTTCCCGGTTTGCGGGTCCACGACGCGCCCGGCCAGACGCCCCTTGTTGATTTCAGGCCCGGTCGAGAACGCCACGGTCACCGGTTGCGTCAGGGCTACCCCGTGTTCATCTCGGAGATTAGTGTCGATGGTCAGGATGTACGTGGTGTTGTCGCGCAGGGGGCCGGGGAACGAGATGTTTACCGTCTGGCCGCGCCAGCGGAAGTCCACCGGCTCGTCGAACTGAGGGGTAATAGAAAAGGCGCGGGTAAAAGCATTCTGATCTACGTACTCGCTGAAAACGATCTGAATGACGTCGGCCGTAACGTTTACGGCATTCGCCGCAGGGGTCATCCCGGCAATTTCAGGAGGCGTTCTGTCTGGCGGACCTCCGGCCGGCAGCACCGGGTTTGCGCACCCGGCGAGCAAGATGAGGACCGGCGACACCTGAGTCAGAAAGCGAACCGGGGCAGAGAGAAACATAAACAGAAACGTTCTGGATCAGCATGGATCAAAAGAAACCATCCTTTACCTGCTGCTCTCGGACTGGGAGCTGCGCAAGGAAAAAAACAGGTAGATGCCGATGCCGGCAGCTGCCGTGAGCACCGCAGGTTCCAGGTAGCGCCGGATCCAGCCTGCTTCCGGAAGCGCCGCGCGTGTCTCAGGAAAAGACTCCGACTCTAGGCCCGCAACATCAGCGCTGCGTATCGTATCCGTGAACACACGTCGGCAATGCTGCTCATCCCATATCTGACCTTCTGCGGAAGTGAGCGCGTAACGCACCTCCAGCGCAACCGTCCGGCGCAGGCGTTTCCGCTTCTCACGGGTGTAGACTACCTGTGCTTCTTCGATCTCGTAGGTCAGCAGCGGAAGCAAAGGCTGCTGCATCAGCGACGAGTCGGCCAGGAAAATGACGCGGCTATCCGCCCGCCAGCGCTCGACCAGAGACGTGCGAAGGTAGGGCATCTGTGCAGGTGCGTCGAGGCGAAAGGATCTCACCGTGTCCGGCGCAGAGGCCAGGCATTGCAGCGCCATATCCTGAAAAGCGGACAGATTCGTCTGTTGCGCCTGAGCCGGCAGCGCAGGCAGAAGAACCAGCCCTGTCAGCGCGATGAGCATCCGGCGCCGCAGCCAGGAAAGGCGCCTGGCTGAGAACAGGGGAGCAAATCGGCGCCCGTTTCGATGCGCCGATTTGCTCCGCTCCCCCATGTCTCTGCCTGTGCTGCTATGCATAAATACCGCGCATCCGAAGGGCCGTGGCGACCTTGTCGATGGCAAGCACGTAGGCCCCGATTCGCAGGGATACGTTGTATTTCTGGGCAGAATCGTACACGTTCTCAAACGCGAAACGCATGGCGCGGTCGAGGCGCCGGTTCACGCGGTCGATGGTCCAGAAATAGCCTACCCGGTCCTGCACCCATTCAAAATAGGACACGGTTACGCCGCCCGCATTGGCAAGGATGTCTGGTATGACGAGCGTTCCCTTCTCGTTCAGAATGTCATCGGCCTCCGGGGAGGTTGGGCCGTTAGCGCCCTCCGAGATGATCTTCGCTTTGATGTCTGCCGCATTTTTCTTGGTGATCTGATCTTCTTTGGCAGCCGGAACCAGCACGTCTACGTCGAGGGTAAGGAGTTCTGTGTTCGAGATCACCTGTGCATTCTGGTAACCTTCCAGGGAGTTTTTGTTGGCGGCGGAGTACTCAATCATGCCCTGGATGTCAAGCCCCTTCTCGTTGTAGTAACCTCCCGAAATGTCACTTACCGCCACGACCCGGCAGCCCTGCTCGCTGAGGAGTTTCGCGGCGATGGAGCCTACGTTGCCGAACCCCTGCACTGCCACGGAACACTGCGTCGGGCGCAGCCCGAGCCTTTCCATCGCGCCGAGCGTCACCGTCATCACGCCGCGCCCCGTCGCTTCCTTGCGCCCCTGCGAGCCGCCCAGGATGATCGGCTTGCCTGTGACGACGGCATTCTCGGTGCGGCGGGCGTGCATCGAGTAGGTGTCGAGAATCCAGGCCATGATCTGCTCGTTCGTGTTCATGTCCGGCGCCGGGATGTCCCGATCCGGCCCGAACACGTCGATCAGGTTGGCAGCGTAGCGGCGGGTCATGCGTTCCAGTTCCACCGGACTCATCTCGCGCGGGTTGCAGATGACGCCCCCTTTGGCGCCGCCGAAGGGCACGTTCACCACGGCGCATTTCCAGGACATCCACGCCGCCAGCGCCTTGACCTCGTCCAGGCTAACGTCCGGTGCGTAGCGGATGCCGCCCTTGCTGGGGCCGAGCACTTCGTTGTGAATGACCCGGTATCCCTCGAAAACCTTGATGCGCCCGTCATCCATCACGACGGGAATGGCCGTGATGTTGATGCGGGCAGGCGTGACCAGGTACTCGTAAAACCCTGGATCGAGTTCCAGGATCTCAGCGGCGATGTCGAATCGCTCGATCATGGACTGGAACGGGTTCTCGCGGTCCATGATAGGCGCAGGCTCTTTGTAAATAGCCCGCTCGTACACGTTGCGTTTGAATGGCATAGGTCGAAACCTGAAAGTCTGGTATGAAGTGGGTGTAGCGTAAAACAGCTATCCCCTGCAAAAAACTCTCCGCGAAGCGCTTTTCGGGAGGTTAAAAGCAAGTTATCATTAAATATTGTTCTATGGTAGGAAAATAACGAGGTTCTGTTGAGAAAAGCTTCCGTGAACTTACACCGGCAGATCTGCCCATGAAAAATCAACTGACCGAAAGGCGGCGCAAGGAGATCGCTTCGCTTGGCGCAAAAAAATACAGGGACCGTTTGGGGGAGATGCTGGTAGAGGGGTTGCGTTCTGTCGTGTCGGCCGTAGAAGCCGAGGCCCCTATCACAGCGCTGCTGGTGTCCGAAGTCAATCAGGCAGAAACGCAGGTACGGCAATTGCTTGCCCGGACGGCAGCGCCCTGCTATGTGCTGTCCGAACGAGACATGGCGCGTGTTTCTGATGTGAAAACCTCTCAGGGCATCGTGGCGGTTGTGCGCACCGAAATGGTGCCGCCCGAACGGTTGACCGGGTTGCAAACGGTCGTCGTGCTGGATGGCATCCAGGATCCCGGCAACGTCGGCGCCATTGTCAGAACAGCCGCATGGTTTGGCGTCGGAGCCGTTCTTGCAGGGCCGGGCTCCGCCGATTTTTTTAACCCTAAGGTGATTCGAGCGGCGATGGGCGGGCTATGGGACTTGAAACTATCCCATACGGAGAATCTGCCGGATATCTTGATCGGGCTGCGGAAAGCCGGCTTTGCGCTGTACGCCGCCGATCTCGAAGGGTCGCCGAGCCGGCGCTGGTCGCCCCGGTCGCCTGCCGCGCTGGTGATGGGCAGCGAGGCGCACGGATTGAGCGATGCCGTGCAGACGCTAATCGACGAGCGCATCGTCGTCGAAACGGCAGCGAGCCGCCGGGGGGCGGAATCGCTCAACGTGTCCGTCGCCGCAGGCATCCTTCTGTATGAGTGGCTGGGGGGCTGATCTGCCCGGTCTGAAAGCCTGCGTCCGGTCTGTTAAGCCTCCTGTGTACGATTTATCTGCCAGCGCCGTATATTTTTCAGCGACAAACCCATCCATCTCCATTGACGCACCAACTTCTATGGAAATTCCTGCCCTCAAAGGGCTGACGATCGAACGGGGCTTGATGACCATGGAGAAGCCGTATTCCCGGCGCGAGCAGCATACCTCGCTTCGGATCGGCATTCCACGTGAGGTGTCCAATGAGGAACGCCGCGTCTCCCTGACGCCGAGCGGGGTCAGCACGCTCGTCGCCGATGGACATGAAGTGTTTGTCGAGAAAGAGGCAGGGCTGCAGGCTCATTTCAACGACAGTGGGTACGCGGAGGCAGGCGCCGAACTGGTAGATTCCGCTGCCGACCTCTACAGCAAGTCCAACCTGATCGTCAAGGTCGGCCCTCCGGGAGGAGCGGAACTGGACCTGCTGCAAGAGAAGCAGATCGTGATTTCGGCGCTTCACCTCGGCGGCACAACCCCCGATTTTTTGCGCCGCCTGATGGAACAGGGGATTACCGGGATCGGCTTCGAGTTTATCCGAGACCCCGACGGCAGCCTGCCCATCGTGCGCATGATGCATGAGATCATGGGTTCGATGGCTGTGCAGATCGCCGCGCGCTACCTGGAGAGCGACGAAGGAGGCAAGGGGGTCATGCTGGGCGGCATCTCCGGCGTTCCGCCGTCCACAGTGGTCATTCTGGGAGCCGGGGTGGTCGGGGAGTGGGCTGCCCGCACAGCGCTGGGGTTTGGCGCGCACGTCATCGTGCTGGACACGGATCTGGGAGCCTTGCGCGGCCTGGAGCATTACCTGGACCGCCGGATCACTACAGCAATGGCTTCCGAGCAGTACCTCCGGCAGGCTGTGCTTTCAGCCGATGTGGTTATCGGTGCAATGCTGTCGGACGGGCAGCGCTCGCCCGTCGTCATTACCGAGGATATGGTCGCCGCCATGCGTCCCGGATCGGTCATCGTAGATGCGGTCATCGACCAGGGAGGCTGCGTCGAAACCAGCCGCCCGACGACCCATTCCGAGCCTGTTTTCCGGAAGTACAACGTCATTCACTACTGCGTGCCGAACATGCCCTCGAATGCGGCCCGCACGGCCAGCTACGCGCTGACCAACGTGCTGGTGCCCTACCTCGTGCAGATCGGGGAAGCCGGGTCGATCAACGAGGCGCTGTGGCGCAACGTGGGCCTGCGCAACGGCGCTTACGTCTACCGCCGCCATCTCACCAAGAAGAGCCTCGCTGCGCTTTTCGGTATGCCTCACCGTGACATCGAACTGCTGATTGCTTCGGGGATCTGAAGCCGGAACGTACGGTCCTGACCTTTTGTCTGTCTATGTCTGAATCCAATATGCGCCTCCTCCTGCTCAGTAATTCTACGAACAGCGGACAGCCTTTCCTTTCCCATGCCTCGGACGAAATCCGCGATTTTCTTGGGACAGAGGTTCGCTCCATGCTGTTCGTTCCCTTTGCAGCCGTGCGCCTTTCCTACGATGCGTATGCTGCAAAGGTGCAGGAGCGGTTTCAGCAACTCGGATATGCCGTCCAGTCCATTCATCAGGAGGGCGATCCCGCCCGCGCCGTTGCGGAAGCCGAAGCCTTGATGATCGGTGGAGGCAATACCTTTCATCTGGTGAAAAATCTCTATGAGGCGGATGTCATGGCGGCGATCCGCGAGCGGGTTCAGGCGGGCATCCCCTACCTCGGCTGGAGCGCCGGTGCCAACGTGGCTTGCCCGACGCTGAAAACGACGAATGATATGCCTATTGTAGAGCCTCCGCGCTTTCAAACGCTCGGGCTTGTGCCTTTCCAGATCAATCCCCACTACACAGACGTTCACCCGGAAGGCCACCAGGGAGAAACACGGGACGAACGACTCGCAGAATTTGTAGAGGCCAACCCCGGTGTATTTGTCGTGGGGTTGCGCGAGGGCAGTATGCTTCGTATCGAAAGCGGCATCGTCCGTCTTCTCGGCGGCCATGCCGTACGTGTTTTTGTTCGCGGTCAGGACCCCGTCGAGTACGGCCCGGAGGCATCGCTCCAGTTCTTGATTAGCAGCGTTTGATTCGGGCTGGGAGTCTGTATTAGTTTGGCGCGAGTCTGGAGCTTCTTGATCTGTTCAGCATTCTGATATACCCCTGTGGAGATAACCCTGACCCCTGTTGAAGTGCGTGTGCTGGCCTCGCTCGTCGAGAAGGAACTCAGCACCCCCGAATACTATCCGATGACGGTTAACGCGCTCGCGGCGGCGTGCAACCAGAAGTCGAACCGTGATCCGGTGGTGTCTTACGACGAAGATACGGTAACCGAGGCAATTGACGGCTTGCAGCGAAAACGGCTCGTCGGAACGGCGGGCGGCGCCTATAGCCGCGCCGTCAAGTACCGCCACGCGCTCGCGGAAGCGCTCGAACTGGACCGTCCCGCGCTGGCCGTTCTGGCCTCTTTGATGTTGCGCGGCCCGCAGACCGTCGGTGAACTTCGGGGCAGAACCGGACGCATGTTCGACTTTGACAGCCTCGATGCGGTCGAAGTGGTGCTGCAGCGACTCCAGGCGCGACCGGAGCCGCTGCTGGCCCAGATGCCCCGGCGACCGGGTCAGAAAGAGGCGCGTTATGCTCACTTGCTCTCCGGCGCCCCGGACCTCGAAGCCGGCGACGAACCGCAGGAGGAGGGCAGTCCCATGGAGCGGTTGGAGCAGCAGGTGGCTTCCCTGAAGGAGCGCATCGAACGCCTTGAAGCTGCCTTCGGGGAATTTCGCAGGCAATTCGAATAACGCGCCGCGAGCGTAATCACGCACCTGCACTTTATGAACATAAAAATATTCACGACAGGCGGCACCATCGACAAGGTCTACTTCGACGCGAACAGCGAGTATGAAGTGGGCGAGCCGCAGATAATGGACATTCTTCGGGAGGCCGGGGCGACGGTTTCGTACAGCGTCGAAACCCTCTTTCGCAAGGATAGTCTCGACCTGACCGGGGCGGATCGCGCGCTCATCGCCGAAGCCGTCCGCCGCGAACCTTGCTCCCGCATCCTCATTACACATGGGACGGATACCATGATTCTTACCGCGAAAGCATTGCGGGGCATACCGGATAAAACGATCGTGCTGGTCGGGTCGTTAAGTCCGGCGCGGTTCAAGAACACAGATGCCGTTTTTAATATCGGTTTTGCTATGGGTGTCGTGCAGGCGCAGCCTGCCGGGGTATATATCGCGATGAACGGGTGCATCTTCGACCCCGAACACGTAGCAAAAAACCGGTCCCTGAATCGTTTTGAGGCGAGTTTATAGAGGTGTACACATGCGTATGACGTTCCGAATCACGCTGGTTTTGTGGCTCACGGCTTTGCTTGTCTGCCCTGTTTCTGCGCAGCACGCGCAGGATGTGAACGATAGCATTCGCGCCGAGGCGATGGAGCGTTCGCAGATCCTTGAGACCTTGCATATGCTCACCGACCTGTACGGACCACGCCTCACCGGATCGCCGCAACTCGACAGCGCCGGAAGCTGGGCGCTCCGGCAGATGGAAACGTGGGGACTGGAAAACGCCCATAAGGAACCCTGGAACTGGGGGCATCCGGGCTGGGCGAATGATTACCTTGCTGCCCATATCGTGTCGCCTGTAAAAGACCCGCTCGTATGCGAAGTGCTCGCCTGGACGCCGGGAACCGATGGCGAGGTCGTGGCTCCGGCCTTCCTGATGCTTCCGCCGGAAACCCCCACGGAGCAAGAACTCTCAACCTACCTCGACAGCCTCAAGGGGCAGATGCAGGGCAAGATCGTCCTCGCAGGGCCGTTCCGGGATGTGCCGGTATCATTCGACCCTCCGAAGCTGCGCAATGACGACGCTGAGATGGAGACGCTCTATGAGCCTGGCGGCGCAGCCCCTGCCTATTCCAACCCTGCATCTGCTGTGCTTGAAGAAGGCAGGTTGTCTGCCGTCGAAGCGGCCGCTCGCATCAATGCGTTTTTGCAGGAACAGAATGCGCGCGTGCAGGTCAACCCCGCCGGTATGGCGCACGGCATCATTCGCGCTTTCGCTAATCGCAGCTATGATCCGTCCACCACCGTTCCGACTGTGGTGATGCGCAACGAGGACTATGGCCGTATTGCCCGCCTGCTGGAGAGCGGTTTTCCGGTCACGCTTTCTTTCAACATCGTCAATCAGAGCTATCCCGAAGGCGAGACGGTCTATAACTACCTCGCCGAGATTCCCGGAACCGACAAAGCCGATGAGGTCGTCATGCTGGGTGGGCATCTCGACTCCTGGCACGCCGCGACGGGGGCTACGGACAATGCGACGGGTGTTGCAGTTATGATGGAAGCCGTCCGCATTCTGAAAGCGCTGGGC
>CBDUBU010000124.1:0-11683 GCA_965365465.1 uncultured Rhodothermaceae bacterium | reverse complement strand
ATGCATGGGCAGAACAAAGTTGCCAAGAATAGCCGGAACCGAGGGAACCAGAAACGCAAACACCATCAGCACGCCATGCATGGTGAAGGTCTGGTTATAGGCATCCGGCCCCATGATGGTCTGGCCCGGCGCAACCAGTTCTGTCCGCACCAGCAGCGCCAGAACCCCGCCGATCAGAAACACGAGCGCAAGGGAAACGGCGTACATAATGCCGATCCGCTTGTGGTCCACCGTGAACAACCACGAACGAATGCTCTTATCGTGGTTCAGGTAATTGGCTTGCGCATGATGGAGCGCAGCAGCCTTTTCGGCTCCGGGGGCCGGTCTTGTCGTCTCAATCATCACTACCTCAGACTTGTAGGTAACCGTTTCCTATCCTGCCATGCGGCTCGGTTCCAGAGACATGAGCCGCCTTTGAGGAGGCGCGCCGTAAAGGGATTGCTACTGTTGTTTGATGAATTCGATCAGGGCAGACACTTGCCTCTCATTGAGCGAAGCATAGGGAGGCATAACTGGTTGATAGCCGGCCACAATCTTTGCGTTAGGTTCCAGAATGGACTCACGAAGGTAGTTTTCGTCTACCTGAACCGATCCTCCACCCTGAAGCTGTTCGGAACGCCCGAACAAGCCCTGGAACGTTGGCCCTACCTTGTCCGATCCATCTATGCTGTGACAGGTGAAACACGCCTGTTGCTGGTAAAGAACCTGTCCGTACTCCGGAAGGGGCATGTCTTCGCCCGACCCGCCCGCCGTTTCCAGCCAGTTTTCAAAGTCATCCTGCCGGTGTACAACTACACTGGCCAGCATCCCCGAATGCTGCGTGCCGCAGTACTCGGTGCAAAAGGCCGTATACTCTCCCATCTTCGTCGCTTCAAACCAGACCGCCGAGTAGCGGTTCGGCAGCACGTCATGCTTTACGCGAAACACAGGGATAAACATGCTGTGAATCACATCCGTGCTGCTCATCACGAGCTTGACGGGTCTATCGACCGGCACGTGCAGTTCGTTGGTCGTCTTCGTTCCGTTCGGATACTCAAACTCCCATAACCACTGTTTCGCAGTTACCCGGATTTCGTACGAGTTCGGCGGCGGCACGCCCAGTTCTACATAAAGCCTGAAACCCCAGTTGAAGACAAGCAGCACCAGGATCGCCGGAATGATTACCCATGAGATCTCAAGTATTTTGCTTTCCTTGACCGGGACCGGAACCATATGCGGATCACGGCGGCGGTACTTGAACGCAAAGTATACCATCGCAGCGACCACCCCGACAAACAGGATCACGCTTACCCAGAGTACAAAGTAGAAGAGGCTGTCAACCGCAGGGGCCAGCGTAGATGCATCTTCCGGCAACCAGACGGTACCTTTATCACCCATAGTCTATGCAGTCTTTCGTGTTGAATCTATAACTCGTTGTCCGGATAAGGAGGTTAAGTTACCTGACGGGCGCGAAACAAGGATAGCTTTCGGCTTCGGTGCATAGCGCCTGTGGATTTCTATTGTGTGCGTTTCCAGACTGACTCCCACGATTCAGGCAGTGAGCCGCGCGTCGTTTTCCGCTCGCGCCGCCAGAAAACAGCCAGCACCGCGCCCAGCGCCAGCACGGTCAGCAAACCACCCAGCTTCATGATGTTGATGGCGTGCGGCACGTACGAGTTAGCCTGTGGATCATACTGGAAGCAGTACAGAATAATCTTGTCAATCGTGTTGCCTACCTCACCCTGGGAGGCTTCTACGAGAGCCGTCCGTACGTCTCGCGTCGGATAATCGAGTCCGTACAAATAGCGCGTGATCTTGCCCTCGCCGCTCAGAAAGATCAGTACAGCCGGGTGTGCGAATTGTTGCTGTGCTTCCACCCAGTGAAACTGAAAACCTACCGAGCGTGCCAGCGCCTGAATGGCGGCTTCGCTGCCTGTCAAAAAATGCCATCCCCCGGCAGCTTCCGGCTTGCCGAGAATCGAGAGGTATTTTTCTTTCTGCGCTGCCGCAAGATCCGGACCCTCACGCGATGAGAAACTTACCGTTACAATATCAAATTCCTGCCCTGGAACCCAGTCGCTTTCACGTAACGATTTCGTTAACCCGTCCAGCACAAGGTTGCACAGCATCGGGCAGCTATGATAGACCAGATTCAACAGGACCGGTTTCTGCCCGGTAAGATAAGAGCCGATGGAAACTTTTCTTCCCTGCTCGTCCTGAAAGACGAGATCACGCTGAATGTAATCGCCGAGATGCTCCGTCACGCCTACCTCTTCCAGAGCCGCCGGAAGCTGACCGGCAGGCTGCGCACCGGCAATGCCTGCACTGATGCAGCAAAACGCGAGGACCATCCAGGCTGCTAACTTCGCCTTGTTGCTAAACAACCTCAATTACCCGCTTCTGACATGAAAAGTTGAGGTTTCTAATCTTGCGGTCTGAGCAAAAGTTCCTCTGAGTATGCCCTTTCCCCCCTCTGATATGCTTCGTTTATCATCAGATCCATGGCGCGTTCAATAGGGATCCGGTAAACCCCGTTTTCGGCATCCACAGCGCCATAGCCCTTCAGCAACTGCTCCGCTTTCCGTTCCGTTTCGCGCAGTTCCGGATACCGGGCAGAACTGGTTACGGAAGACAGCGTCGCCTCATAACGCAGATTGGTCATCTGGAAAACGACAATGATTGCCATGACGATGGCCGCAAGAACGGCCAGTGCAATGCCCAGGATCTGACCTGCTTCGATTCCTTCATGCTGGACGCCGTCGATGGCCTCCTGGCGGTACAGCTCATCGTCGTCCGTAACTTCGGCGGCAGCTTCTACAGACGCAGACTTGAACAACGCTGCGGCGGGTCCAAGATCTTCTTTCTCGTCCGGCGTTCCGGAGGCCGGCTCATCCGGTACGTCCTCACAACTCAGAAAACTTTCCACATGCTCACCCGGACTCCAGCCGCCGGCTCCCTTCGCCAGCACGCGCCAGTAGAACAGGCTTTCGTCACATGGGAAAACGTTCATGACGGTGACATCCGTCCTGCGCTCCAGATTCTGCTTGACAATTAGAGGCTCGAATGATGGCTCGGGAGAAACCTCCAGCACGTATTCTGTAGCGCCTTCCACCGGCTCCCAAGAGAAAAGCACGGAATTCCCGTCAACCGAAGCAGCCTGGAGCGGCGACACAAGCACCGGGTCGAAGACTGGTCTTTGCGTATTATCGTCTCTGGAGGACATCGTGTCGTAGCGTAAACAGGTTGAAAGTGGCTATGCTTTCGTGCGACGCTTGCCGAAGCACTTCATGGGTGCGGCCAATCACACATTCTGGAATCTGACGGACCTGGCGAGATAGGGGTCGCTCTGGGGCGTCAGGCTATGGCGACTCAGCCGGTAAATGAAGATACCCAGATAGAGCGAAAACAGCCCGATCCAGCATGTGAGATCCAGCCAGTGGAAGCCGCCATGCTCATGCAAAACCGGCATTGAAAGCCAGTGCAGGTCAAACCATTGCATAATCAGGAACCAAATACCCATGACGCTCAAAAAAGCCGGGATTCGTTTCACGAAGCGTGGGAGGAGGAGCACAAAAGGCAGGATAAAGTGCGCAATCAGCAAAGCCGCCGAATGGTACCCCCATCCATGATCCAGACGGTGGTGGTACCAGATCGTCTCTTCCGGAATGTTCGCATACCAGATCAGCATGTACTGGCTGAAGGCGATGTATGTCCAGAACACGGTAAAGGCGAACATCCATTTCCCGAGATCCTGGTAATGTTCATCCGTCACGATATGCTGCAAGCTTCCCCCCACCCGTTGCAAGGCGGCTGCGGTAAGCGTTATCAACGCAATGGATGACCAGAACGCGCCGCTGAAGATATACACGCCGAAAATGGTAGAGAACCAGTGAGGATCCAGCGACATAATGAGGTCATAGCTGGAAAAGGCGGTCGTAACGGCAAAAACCGGGATTCCCCAGGCGCTCACCTTGCGCATTTTTGCCGGAAGTTCGGGATCGGCAGTTACATCTTGCAGCAGGGAATATCTGTAAAGCTTGTACGACATGATGATCCATATCACGAAGTACAGCGCCAGCCGCGCCACGAAAAACCCTGTATTCAGGTAACCACGCTTCCCATAGATGATAGGATCGAACTCCGGTTCACCGGGAATCAGAAGGTCTGTGTGGGTCCAGTGGTACAGATCATGCATACCGATCAGAATCGGTATGGAAAGCACAGCAAGCAGCGGAAAGGACCACATGATCGCCTCTGCAATGCGCCGAACGACCACGCTCCAGTAAGCCCTGGTGATATGATGAATCAGCACGAAAAAGAGCGCGCCCAGCGTGAGGGTAAGACAGAAGAACCAGCCAACCAGATACGAGAAATAAAACTGGGAGGCATCTTCGACCACCGCCCATCCGACGAAGCTCATCACGAGGAAGGCTACGCCGATGAGCAGCGGAACGCCCCAGGCTCTTGTATCCGGATCAATCCGGACGCTGCGGTCAGCGTGTTCTTTCGTAGGCTGGAAGGGATCAACCAGCGCGGTCAATACGCCGCTTTTCTTTAAAACTGTTGCCATGAATGGATACATAACCCGGGCTGCTTTCTTTCGCCTGGCAATGAAATGCCGCAAGCCCGATGAATGTTGGCTGGTTAAGAACCGGAAACTTACTCGTTGCCGCCAGAAGCAGAATCAGCAGGCGCTGCCGCCGGGGCAGCCCCAGCTTCTGAGGCATCGGCGCTGCTGCTCTGCGCGCCCTGCTGCATGGCATTTGCAACCTCGCCCGCAGGCACGTCCTGCACCGTTGCATTCTGGCTGCGCTGGAGCGCCCGGACATAAGAAACAATGGCCCAGCGATCGGCTACAGGAATCTGTTTGGCATAAGGCGGCATGTTGCGCACGCCGTTGGCAATCACGTCATACATGTAGCCGTCTTCCACCTGCCGCAACCGGTCAATATGATAGGAAGGCACCGGCGTATAACCATATCCTCGCCCTGTAACGTTGCTGGTTCCCGTCATGATGATGCCCTGCCCGTCCCCGGCCTGTCCGTGACAGACTGCGCAGAAAATATCATAGCGCTCCTGGCCCCTTTCGAGCAGGTCGCGCGTGACCGGGACAGGCATCTCCGCCACATAGGCGCCGTTCGACTCCCTTCCGACATAAAAGCGCACGTCTTCGCGCAGAAGCCCGCGCGCCACCGTCCCTGCCACCGGCGGTCGCATGGAACGATTGTCTTCGAAAAAGGGATTGGGTTCCTGGGGGTCGAAACGCTGCTGGAAATCCATGTTCAGGTTCAGGTGGATAGGTTCATCCCCCTGAATGCTGCCCCGACATCCGGCTCCTGCCGCCAGGATAACAACAAGGATAATAAGTCTATGCATGATTGTCAGTCTGCCTGTCTCTAGCTTGCAAGCGGTAGGACCGTCTCTGGCAAAGGCATTGTCATTGTCATTGTAAACCGTTTCAATCTGGATCGGTCGTCTCGGCTACTTCCCGGTCTTCTATGGTTTCCACATGCAACGCGCCGATGCTGCGCAAAAATTGCCCTGTTTGCTCGATGTCGAACTTGCTGTCGCTGGCGGCGATGTGCATGAAGAAGGCATCATCCGTAGCGCGGGAAAAACGCCTGGAGTAAAACAGCGGATTATAGGGACGCGGCAACCCGTTCAGCGCAAGCATACCCGTCACTGCCCCGAAGGCCGAAAACAGAATCGTCAGTTCAAAAATGATCGGAATCGAAGGCTCGATGGCAAAGAAAGGCTTGCCGCCGATATTGAGCGGATAGTCTACGCCTCCCGTCCACCATTGCAGCCACAACCCGAGCAGCAAGCCCGTAAGCCCTCCGCCTAGCGTAATAAAGCCGACCTTTGAGTTGCCGAGTCCCATGGCGCGATCCATCCCGTGAATCGGGAACGGCGTATGGACATCAAAACGCTTGTAGCCCGCCTTGCGCGTCTCCTGCGCCGCCTGGTGCAACGAACCTGGATCCGAAAACTCTGCCAGCAGCCCGTATACCCTCCCCGGGTCGCTGTCATAAATCCCCATCGTCGCCTTTATTTCCCCGAATATTTTCTTAAGCATTACTTTCTCTATCCGTAAAGTAGCATTTGCATAGAGGCGGCAAGATCCGCTTACTTTTGTGAATCTTTTTCAGCAGCCGGCTGCACATAAGGAACCGCGTGTTCGGCGTAATGACCATTTCCGTGACCTTCATAAAAGTGCGGATCGGCTTCAGGCAAAACGTTCTTTACCTCCGCTATGGCAACCATCGGGACAAAGCGAAGGAAAAGGAGAAACAGCGTGAAGAACAGTCCGAACGAACCGATAAAGGTCAGCACGTCCACCCAGGTCGGCGAGAAATAGCCCCACGAACTCGGAAGGTAGTCGCGGTGCAGGCTGGTCACGGTAATCACAAACCGCTCGAACCACATGCCGATGTTGACGATGATAGAGGTCACGAACATGAACGGGATGCTCCGCCTTAACTTTTTCACCCAGAAGAACTGGGGAAACAGCAAGTTGCAGGACATCATTGTCCAGTAGGCCCAGGCATACGGTCCCGTCGCACGGTTGAGGAACGCATACAGTTCGTACTCAACGCCGGAGTACCAGGCCATGAAAAACTCCGTGATGTAGGCAAAACCCACCATGGTCCCTGTTACGAGGATGATGATATTCATCTTCTCCAGGTGGTTGATCGTAATCAGGTTTTCAATACCGTAAACCTTCCGCGCAATTACGAGCAACGTTACCACCATCGCAAAGCCTGAGAAGATGGCTCCTGCAACGAAGTAGGGAGGGAAAATAGTCGTGTGCCAGCCGGGCACTACCGAAACGGCGAAGTCAAAGGACACTACCGAGTGAACGCTGAGCACGAGCGGCGTTGCCAGACCAGCCAGCAGCAGGTATGCTTTTTCGTAGTTGCGCCAGTGGCGGTTTGCGCCCGACCATCCCAGGGCAAAGAACCCAAGCACCCGGCGGCGCCAGAGCGAAACGGCGCGGTCCCGCAGGGTAGCCAGATCCGGAACCAGCCCGACATACCAGAACAGCAGCGATACCATGAAATAGCTGGAAACCGCAAACACGTCCCAGAGCAGCGGGCTTTTGAACTGCGGCCACATCTCCATCTGGTTAGGGATGGGCAGC
The DNA here is from genome assembly GCA_965365465.1 of uncultured Rhodothermaceae bacterium. Classification (GTDB taxonomy): domain Bacteria; phylum Bacteroidota; class Rhodothermia; order Rhodothermales; family DASSAV01; genus CBDUBU01. The sequence goes on along the minus strand of CBDUBU010000124.1, from coordinate 4,563 downwards.
ATCCAGTACCAGGCTACCCATACACGCCCCGTATGGAACAGCGGAAAGATCAGCGCGCACATAACGGCAAACAGCGTCATCGCCTCCGCCGCGCGGTTGATCGAGGTGCGCCACTTCTGGCGAAAGAGAAAAAGGATGGCCGAAATGAGGGTTCCGGCATGACCTATGCCAACCCAGAACACAAAGTTTACGATGGGCCAGCCCCATCCCACCGGCTGGTTGTTGCCCCAGACACCCACGCCGTTCCACACCTGATAGGACAGCATGATGAGCAGGTTCAGCAGCAGCAGGCTGGCAATGCCGAAAGCGACAAACCAGAGCCTGGGCGTCTTCTTTTCAGCATGACCTGCCACCATCTCGGTAATATCGTGAAAAGATGGATTGCCCAGCACCAGCGGCGGATCAGTAAAATGACCGTCTCCGGCGTGCGGGCTTACCATCGGATCGGTACTGACATTCGTACCGGTAGGGACCTTCTTAGCCACGGGCATCGTGGGTTTAGATGAACGCTTGCAAGGCTCCAGCCCTGCGCACGTAATACGTTATACTACTCCTTCGGTGAGCCGCTGGTTGGGATTGTACACCCGGCCCAGATACGACGTGCGCGGCCTCGTGTTGAGCACCTCGAGCACCTCATATTTCCGGCTGTTTTGCTTCGCTATCGAGACCTTGCTGTTCGGGTCGTTCAAATCGCCAAAAACGATGGCCTCAGCGGGACATGCCTGCTGGCAGGCCGTTATCACTTCCCCGTCTGCAATACGGCGGTCCTCCACGTTGGCGCGGCGCTGCACCTCACGGACGCGCTGCACGCAGTAGGTGCATTTCTCCATCACACCGCGAAAGCGCACCGTCACGTGAGGGTTCTGCGCCATCTCCACTTCGAGCGGCATCATCTTCGACCAGTTGTAATAATTGAACCGGCGCACTTTGTACGGACAGTTGTTCGCACAGTAACGCGTTCCAATACAACGGTTGTACGTCATCTCATTGATGCCGTCCGGCGAGTGCGAAGTGGCGGCTACCGGACACACCGGCTCGCAGGGCGCATTTTCACAATGCACGCAGAGCATAGGCTGCACGACCATACGTGGGTTCAGGTCCGCCTCTTCCACCTCATCCTCTCCGTGTTCTCCCTCCCCCTGGCTCACGAAATAGCGGTCGATACGCAGCCAGTACATCTCGCGCCCGCGGGAGACCTCATCCTTGCCAACCACCTGTATGTTGTTTTCGCTCACGCAGGCAACTACACAGGCGTTGCAACCGGTGCATGTGTTCAGGTCAATGACCATGCCCCACTGGTTCCGGTAATACAAGTCGTCCCGGTAGGCCGGTTCGCCCGTCGGATGCCTTTCTTCCCAGAGCGCGGGAAAATCGTCAAACGATTCCGTTCCGGGAATTGGCTCTACGGCCTCATCCACAAAATCCGGATTCTGACGATAGGTTTCCAGCGCAGCCATCCGGACGATAGGGCGGCCTTCCATCGACCCATGCTCCTGCGTCGTCGAGACCATGTAGCGGTCGGCGCTGCCCTTTCGCACCTGCGCGCCTACAAGCACCCGCTCCATGAGCGTCGTCCTGAGCGGCGCCACATTCTGCCCGACCCCGTTCGCCAGCGCGCCACGTCCATAGGGTCCCGCGTTTACGTCCGAATCAAAGAACGGCACGTCTACCGGGGGGCGCAGCGTTTTAATGTCGCGGCCATAGCCGAACGAAACGCCGATCGAGCGGTCGGGATACCCCGGCACAATCCAGACAGGAAGCGGCGTTGCCCAATCTCCTGCTATGATCTCAATCACATCCGAATAGAACTTGCCCTCCTCATAATCGACGGAAAGGCCGAGTTCTTCGGCTGTGGCCCGGCTCATGGCAGCCACGTTGTCCCACACCACTTTGGTGACGGGATCAGGAAGCTCCTGAAGCCAGGCATTGTTGGCGAAACTTCCATCCAGCACGGACGGGTCCAGGCGGAACACCACCTCCAATGCATTCTCCGGGACGGCAGCACGCGCCGACAGGGTCAATCCACCTGCCGCCGCAACGACAGCGGGGAAACCTGAGTCCGGCGCGTAACCATCATGCAGAACACGCCTCCATGCCTGCTCGAAATCACCTGAAAGGCGCGGACGCCACGTTTCTCGAACGAGGTCGTACCCTGGAACATCCAGCCCCGTAGCAAACGTATTGAGCAGTTCTATTTCCGACCTGGCCTGTTTATACAGCGGCGCGATAAGAGGCTGCACGACGGAAAGCGTTCCGTCATAGGCGCGACCATCACCCCATGCTTCGAGATAATGGGTTCGGGGGATGTGCCAGCGGCTGGCGCGCGCCGTCTCGTCGAGATGCAGGCCGAGATGGATGGAAAGGGGAACACGCTGAAGCGCTTCGGAGAAATCCAGCTCCGGCGGCGCATCATAAACCGGATTCACGCCGATCATCAGCAGCGCGTCGATAGCGCCGGCCTTCATGTCGCTCACCAGATCGCGCAGCGCTTCGGATTGCGTTTGCTGCGCCGGCTCCTCCCCTGTATCGAGAAGCGTCACCGTGCTGCCCACACTTCCGAGCGCACTGTTGATCGCTGCACAGAGTGCATGAACGTCGGGCGGCTGCGTCTCTCCGGCCAGAACAAGCCCTCTGGCGCCTGCACGTTGCAGTTCCTGCGCAACGGCAACCACGAAAGGATCATTGGCAAAAGCGCCCCCCTGCCCTCCGATGCCGAGTTGCGCAGCCACCGCAGCAGCGAAAGCAGGAATCTCTGAAGCACGCAGCGGCTGGCGATGATCGGCCATGCCGCCTGTGAGCGTGTATGCACTCTCTACGACATACAGGCGGCTCATTTCATCACGAACACCTTCCAGACGACGACTTCTGGCGAAAGATCGCGTATTGTGAATCATATTGCGATCCACAGGCCCCAGAAAGTCAGCGTCCAGACTGAGAATGACTTCTGCCTCTTCAAACCGGTACAGCGGTCGCAGCGGACGCCCGAAGGCAAGCTGCATTCCCTGTCGTTCCGGATCATCTCCTTCCGCAGCATAGGTCACCCAGCGGTGCTCCGGGAACTGCTGCCTGAACTTCTCACGGATCGCACTTACTGTAAGCGACGATGTCTCTTCAATGAGAACGGCGACGCGCCTGGACCCACCCTGGGCAAATTGCTGGCCGGCTCTTACAAAATCGTTCCACGCAGCTTCGTTGCCGTCGAAAACGATGGACCTGGAGCGATCAGGGTCATAAAGCCCCAGGACAGACCCCTGCTCGAATACGCTGGTGGCCCCTTGCGTCAGAGGATGCTGTGGGTTGCCCTCGATCTTTGTAGGACGCCCTTCATGGCTCTCAACCAGAAGCCCGCGCAGCGATCCGCGAAACGGCATGGCGGTCGCATAAAAGAGGGGGATGCCGGGAATGATTTCTTCCGGCTTGCGGGCATAGGGCAGCGTGTGCGCAACGGGACGGTTGCAAGCCGTCAGCCCTGCCAGCGCCATAGAGGCTCCCATGAGTTGCAGGAACTGGCGGCGCGAGCTTCCGCCGGGCGCATCGCCTGCCCCCGCCATAAACTCCTGTTGCGCGAGCTTCCGGAACGCAGGATCGTGCTTGAGATGGCCGAGGCTGCGCCAGAAAACTTCCCGCGGCCCGGATGCCTCTTGCGCCGGCGCTTCCGTATCTATAATAGGCAGTTCAATCATGCGTGGTGTGCGTAACATCAGAAGCCGCGCTTTTGAGACACGGCATCCAGGTCGAGTCGATTAGTAGTGACAGCCGGAACAGTTTGACGGAGGTTGTATTCCCTCCGCACGAACACGCGCCAGGTTGCGATCCACGAAGTTAGCAGGCTGCACATAACCCATCGTAGTTATCTCGCTGTTGGGCCGCAAATAAAGTTCAGGCTGGCGATGGCATTCCAGGCACCAGCCCATGGAGAGAGGTTCTACCTGATACACGACCTCCATCTGGTCGATCCGTCCGTGACAGGTTTCGCATCCTACGCCGTTGTTCACATGCACGGCGTGGCTGAAGTGAGCATATTGAGGCAGGTAGTTGACCTTGACCCATTCCACCGGGTCGCCGGAGGCCCAGCTATCACGGACAGGAGCGAGCCGGGGAGATTCCGTCAAAACCTGGTTATGGCAGTTCATGCATGTCTCGGTGGGAGGCACGTTGGCATGAGACGAGACCTCAACCCAGTTATGGCAGTATCGGCAGTCCATTCCGAGTTGTCCCACATGCAAGCGGTGGCTGTACGGTACAGGCTGTTCCGGCGCATATCCCACGTCGATAAACTCAGGAGAAAAGTAGTACCAGACTAGAAAGACCAACAGGACGCTTCCAAAGAGCGATCCCACCAGCGACACCGTAGGGACAAGGTTTGCCTTCTTTGGAAAGATTTGCGGCATACAAATACAACGTTAGGCGGTTAAACGAGCCTGCGGAAACAGCCGGGTAAATGTACGAGATTTCCCCTTGAAGTAAAAAACGCACCGTCCGGCGAAAAGCTTTCTTTGCAAAGATACACCTGCCAGACGAAGATTAGCAGTGAAGCATACCCACAGCATGTGCGCGTCAACG
>CBDUBU010000123.1:0-11691 GCA_965365465.1 uncultured Rhodothermaceae bacterium | reverse complement strand
TTCGCGTCGGGCGCGTGGATCTGCGACGTGAGCGCGTGGCCCCCATCCGCCGCAGCCGCCTGTTCGATCCGTATAACTTCGACGGGTACGCTCCTATCTCGCTGCTTCCGGAGGATGCACGCTGGCTCGTCGACTACGGGGACAGGTCTGTAAGCTCGCACTACTACGGAGACGACGACTATTATTACTACGGCGGGCGCATGGAAGATCAGTACGATGACGACTACGACCGCTCCAGCTACGATGCGCGGGAATTGTCACGCGGCGAAGTCAGGGATCCGCGCTCGCGCACAGACTATGACGAGGATTACCCCTCCTCGGCCGCGCCCGGTAACGGAGACGCGCAATTGCTTCGCCAGGAAGATGACCGGGAGTTTCACACGGAAAGCGGCGCGGATATCCGGTTGAAGCGGGAGATTGAAATCAACCGGCTGAAATAATCGCATCCTGTTTGCCGTTAAATAAATGCACCGCCGGCCCTCTCAACCGGGTGCATCAGGAAGCGCCGCTCCTCAGGGAGCGGCGCTTTCGTTTTGAGGATGTCCGCCCTGCTCGAAACCGGAGCCACACAACGGGGTTGTAAAAACATCGTTACGGACAAAGAGGCATGACTTTCGACCCGTGCGGCGCAATCTTTAGAGTTGCGACCATAACTCTGATAGAAGAACGCTTGTGTCATTCTGACATATCGGTGAGGTCATCTCTCACCAGGCCGGAGGAAAGAACGTCCTGGCAAGCGCGGCGGAGCGCCCGCCAAGTGTGTCGTTTCGTCTGTCACAGAGAGGCTTGCCGACCCGGCAAGCGTTTTGCTTGGTGGAAGGCACGAGGATACAGGTATGCCGAATCAGGAACAGTTGTCTGATCGAGAGAAGGCTATTCTCCGTCTGGTCGTGAAGAGCTTCATCGACACGGCCGGGCCTATCGGATCGCGTTTTCTGGCAAAGCGCTATCCGCTGGGCCTCAGTGCGGCCTCGATTCGCAACACCATGAGCGACCTGGAGGAACTGGGGTATCTCGATCATCCGTACACTTCGGCGGGACGCATTCCCACGGAGTTAGGCTATCGAAAGTTCGTAGATGAACTGATGGAGTCCACAGAACTGACGGCGGCAGAGAAACAGGCGCTCAAGGGAGAACTGGACCGGCTGATGGGCAACACGGATGACGTGCTTCAGGAAGGATCCCGCCTGCTGGGGCGGCTATCCAACCTGCTGGGCATCGTGCTGACTCCCAAACTTTCGAGCGGCGTGCTGGCCCGGCTGGAAATCGTACCACTTTCTATCTCTCGCGTCATGTTCGTGATCGGGATGCGCGGCGGTCTGGTTAAGACCATTGTGCTTGAACTGGAATCCGGTATGACCCGCGACGAATTGGACCGGGTGGTGCCGATTCTGAATGAACGGCTGGCCGGTCTGACGCTGGAGGAGATCCAGCGTACGTACGAACCGAGAATCCGGGATCTGGACGATAATCCAACCGGTGTCGTGCGTCTTATTCTGAATGAAGCCTCAGTGCTGTTCAGCGAGCAGGCCCAGGGCCGTCGCCTTCGCCACGGCGGCGCACAGAACATGTTGCTACAGCCTGAGTTTCAGGAACCCGCTGATCTGAGAAACCTGATCGAACTTATTGAAGACGAATCATACGTGGTTCACCTGCTGGAAGACCCAACCCACGGCGCGGAAGAAGGGATAGGGCGGGCCATGATTAAAATTGGAAGTGAGAATACAGAAGAAAAGGCAGAGAAGTACTCTATTATCACGGCCCGCTATCGGCTCGGCGATACGGTAGGCACAGTAGGGGTGATAGGGCCGAAGCGTATGGATTATGCGCGGGTAGTGGCGCTCGTGGAAGGTATGGCAGCGGTGCTGAGCCGTTCGCCGGAAGAAAACCAGGACTGATACGAAATAAGCATATATGGAAGACTATACACAGACACAGTCGAACACGGCATCTTACGGGCGCGCGTCGGCGCCTTCGGAAAATCCCTCGGATGAGGCGGCGGTCGTAGAGGAAGCAACGTCGTCTCCCGCGCAGGACAGAGGCGCTGCTGTGGGGGAACAGACCGATTCCGTGGAGCAGGTCCAGGGAGAGTTGAACGAAACCCGAGACAAGCTGCTGAGACAGGCCGCCGAGTTCCAGAATTACCGGCGCCGCACGGAGCAGGAAAAAGCGACGCTGGTGGACCTGGGAAAGGAAATCGTGGTGCGGCAGATGCTGGATGTGCTGGATGATTTTCACCGCACGATTGAGGCCGCCGAAGCCATAGAGCAGAAAACCCGGCCCGATCAGGCGTACCAGACGCTGAAACAGGGAGTAGATTTAATCTACCGCAAGTTCATGGATGAAATGGCGCGCCTCGGCGTGGAGCCGATTGAAGCTGTGGGAGCGCCGTTCGATGAGAACTTGCACGAGGCCATGCTGCAACAGCCGGCCCCTGAAGGCACGGCTCCGGGCACGGTGATCAACGAGTTCCAGAAGGGTTACCGGATGGGAGAACGGGTGGTGCGCCATGCGCGGGTAGTGGTGGCCGGTTGAACTGCATCGCTGGAAACCTGCAAAGCTAGACGAAACTTGTTAAGGGGTCAGGCGCTCCGAGCGCCTGCTACATAGATCTGTTATGCGTGATTATTACGAAATACTTGGCGTTGACCGTACAGCAAGCCAGGAAGAGCTTAAACGCGCCTACCGGAAGCTGGCGATGAAGCACCATCCGGATCGCAACCCGGGCGATGACCAGTCTGAGGCTATCTTCAAGGAGGCGGCGTCGGCTTACGAGGTGCTTTCCAATCCCGAGAAACGCCAGCGCTACGACCGGTTCGGGCACGCAGGGGTGCGCGGCAACGGAATGGGCGGCAACGGCCAGGGTTTCCAGGACATCGGAGACATCTTCAGCGCCTTTAGCGATATTTTCGGAGGAGGAACCGGCAGTGTCTTTGACGATGTGTTCACGGGCCGGGGCGGACGGACGCGGCGGCATGGACGTGTCGGAAGCGACCTGCGTATCAAGTTGCCGCTCACCCTGGAAGAGATCGCAGACGGGGTAGAGAAAAAAATCAAGGTGCGCAAGTTCATGGCTTGCGAGGCCTGCCAGAGCACCGGGGCGGAAAACGGCGTGGATGGCTACGAGGTTTGTGCGACCTGCCACGGGTCCGGGGAGCTTCGACAAGTGACGCGCTCGGTCTTCGGGCAGTTCATGAACGTGCAGCCATGCCCCATCTGCCAGGGTGAAGGACGCATCATTTCCAACCGTTGCAAGACGTGCAGTGGAGAGGGACGGGTCAGGGGTGAGGAGACGATTGCCATTGCCGTGCCTCCGGGTGTCATGGAGGGCAACTACATCACGCTGCGGGGAGCAGGCAATGCCGGTCTGCGTGGCAGTGAGGCCGGCGACCTGCGCGTGGAGATTGAAGAACTGCCGCACGAACACTTTACACGGGAAGGCCTGGACATTTATCACGACGTGTATATCTCCTTCCCGGATGCGGCCCTCGGAACGGAAGTCGAGGTGCCCACCCTCAAGGGACGCGCTCGCCTTCAGATCGACCCAGGCGCACAGTCGGGGAAAATCCTGCGTATGCGCGAACGCGGCATTCCGGAGTTCAACAGCCTGCGGCGCGGCGACCAGATGGTGCGGGTCCACGTGTGGACGCCGCGCAAATTGACTGACGAGGAAGCACGGGTATTGGAACAGATGCGCCACTCCCCCTCCTTCGTCCCTGCCCCGGAACGCGAAACCGAGAAGAAGTCGTTCTTCAGCAAAGTGAAAGACGTCTTTACCTGAACTGATGTCGGGTCGGGTAGGTCGATAGAAACGATGCGGCACGCTTCTGCGTCAGGAGAGGCGTGCTTTTTTATGAATCGTGGCGCCGCCTGCCGCGCATGATCTGGAAAACATGACTTCGATGACCATAGACGGCGACCGTCTCAGGGCCGTAATGCGCCGGATTCCCTCGCCGGTTACCGTCGTCACCGCCGCCGGAGGGGGGCAGAGGCGCGGCATTACCATCGGCTCTTTCGTAAGTGTCTCCCTTGATCCGCCGCTTATTTCTTTTAACGTGAGCCGGGATGCTCAGATGCATCCACTGATCGTCGAGGCATCGCTGTTTGCCGTCCACATTTTGACGGGGGAACAGGCCTATCTGAGCAATCACTTCGCCATCCCCGACCTTTCGGGAGAAGAGCAGTTCGCCTCTGTAGCGTATCACCTGGACGACGACGGCACACCGATCCTTGAGGATGTACTGGCTGTGTTTTTCTGCCGCCGGTATGCCGTGTACGATGCCGGGGATCATTCGCTTCTGCTCGGACAGGTCCTGAATGTTACCGAGCAGGTTGAAGGAAATCCGCTGCTCTATTTCGACCGCTCGTACCGCCGCGTCGGAGAAAAGATAGAAGCAGGGGTGTTTACTCCGATGAAACGTGTGTCCAGCGATACCCCATGAGCGCCCGGGCCAAAAAACGCAAAATCGTACCGCGCCGGGTCTGGGGGGTCGAGCAGGCGGCACTGTTCTGTCAGTTCCAGCACGGAACGCCAGTCGTCGGCAGCGCGGGTTAGCAGGCCGGTAGCGCGTGCGACACGTCCGGCATGGACGTCGAGGGGAAGCACCAGTTGGTCGGGCCGGATGCCAGTCCAGATGGCGAGGTCTACCGGCCCCGGACGAACCATCCAGCGGAGGTACATCGCCAGGCGTTTGCAAGCGCTCCCGGCGCCGGGACGCGCCAGGTGTTTTCGGAGTCGCCGGGGTGTTCCCGGCAAGGCCGAGAGTAGGCTCGTCGAGAACCCTTCGATAGCCGGACCCACATGCTGAGCGTCCTCAGGAAGATGCCGCGCAAACAGGTTCTCGACGCTTTTGTGTCGGCGCAGGGATTCACTGAGCGACCGGGTAAGCCAGAAGGCATCCCCCGGTTGAAACGTCCGGTGCTTGAATCCTGCGAGGCGCTCGCTGCCGCTTCCCTCACGGAAGTCATAGACGAAGCGAAACGGCCTGTACTGCATACGCTCGCAAAGTTCGGACATCTTGTTCAAGACCGTTCGCCGCTGTCCCCAGGCCAAGAGAGCCGCATATAGCCCGATTACTTCCTGATCGCGTGGATCGTCAAAGCCGTGAGGAATGGAAATCGGGTCTATCTCGATAAAGGCAGGTGTCTCAAAACGAGCAACGAGCACATCGAGATACTCCTTCAGTTCGAGACGGGTGGGCATGGGCAAGCGGCAGGTGGCTCTGTGGATGCACCGGATCCATCTCCGGCGACGTCCCTCAAACGCGCACCCGTGCTTTTCCGTTTCGGCGCTCGGCAGGGCCTGCCACCGAAGCGGCAGGAGGTTCTGCTTCCTCCGGCTTTCCATAACGCGCGTGCATTCGTTCCAGCAGTGTTGCGATCTGCTCCTGGCTCAGGCGGTCCAGGTCGCTGACCCCGCAATAGTGCCGGGAGGCAACGGAAAGGTCAGCGCGGCTTACGCCAAAGGAATCAGCCGCTGCGTACAGTTCATCCAGCGAGGGTCCCGAAGGAACCGGCTCCGGCGAGGCAGGAAGTTCTTCCACCATCTCTTCCTGCACGCCTGCAGCAGGCTGTGGATCGCCGAGACGGGACAGGAAATCCGCGAACACCGGGTTTTCAAGTTCCATGCCGATCGGAAAAGCATCGCTGTTCGACTTGATGACCCGCGCGATCCGAACCTGCTCGAACCCTTTCAGCCGAACCGAAAGCTCGACCATCACATCAACGAAATACTCGAGGCCCCCCAGCGTCATGGGAAGCACCTGACCCATTTCGTTTTCTTCGCGTTCTTCACGTCCCTTTGCCGAGATCTGATCCGTAATCACGACGCAGGAGCCGCTGTCGATGCAGAGCCGCCGCAATACCTCCTGAAACATCACCTGATCCGCAGCCAGTTCGTCGGCGCTCGGCTGCGCGAGTGGATCGCCTGTTCTGGCGCGAACCGACTGAAGGGTATCGCGGTGTTTGCGTCCGAAATACATCGCCCATGAATCCAATGCGTAACAGCCGTATTCCTGCCGGCGTCCCTCGCCGTCGAGCGCCCATTCGATGAACTCGGGTAACTCATCCGGATGCTGGATCTCGATAGCATCGAAGCGCGATCCGTCGCTGCCGGGAAGCAGGCGTGCTTTGCGCTCGGTATCGAAAAAGCAAAGCCGTCCAAGCCCTGCATCGGCGAGCGTGGCGGCAAACACGCTTTTCCCGGCTCCGGCGGCTCCGCGCACCGCCAGCACGAGGCGGCGCCCCCGTGGGCGACGGCTCAAAGGGTTGATACGATGCTTCTCCATGTGCTTCCTCTTCGTTTGAATACTTGCTCTAACCGTTTGTTATATATAGTTTAGTAATTGTGCTGTGACAGCCCTGTGTCATAGTATGAAGCGCCCTGGTAAATGGAATAGGCCGGATGCTTGTGCCCGCTTCAACTGCCAGTTATATTGCATCATTCCACCATTTCTCCTGCGAGGTATATCATGGACATGCAACCCGACGCCTCCGAGGGCCTTTCCCGAAGAACTTTCATCAAGACAGCGGCCCTGGCCTCGGCGGGCTTATCGGCAGGTCTGGCTGCTTCAGGAAATTTTGCATACGCCGCCGGGTCGGATACTATGCGGGTCGGGCTGGTCGGCTGCGGGGGTAGGGGCAGCGGCGCCGCCGCCAATGCGGTAGCCGGCGCTCCGGGGGTGGAGATTTACGCGATGGGTGATCTTTTCGAGGATCGGTTAGACGCAGCCCGTGAAGAACTCAAAGGCCACCTCGGCGCTAGTCTCACCGTTACGGACGATCGTTGCTTCACCGGCTTCGATGCTTACAAGCATGTGCTCGATACGGAAATCGATTACGTCATTCTGGCTACGCCTCCCGGATTCCGACCTGTCCACCTCCGGGCAGCCGTCGAAGCCGGGAAGCATGTGTTCATGGAAAAACCCTCGTCTGTGGATCTCGCAGGGTCGCTCTCTGTGATCGAATCCGGCGAGATGGCAAAGCAAAAGGGCCTTTCCATCGTGGCGGGCACGCAGTACCGCCGCCAGCCCAGCTACGTCGAGTCGATCAAACGGGTGCATGACGGGATGATCGGCGAACTGGTGAGCGCACAGGAGTACTATCTGACAGGTCCGATCTGGCTGCGCCCACGTGCTCCGGGCATGTCCGACATGGAATGGCAGTGCCGGAACTGGTACTATTTCACCTGGCTCTCCGGCGATCATATCGTCGAACAGTTCGTCCACAACCTGGATGCGATCAACTGGGTATTCCAGGCAACGCCCGTAAAGTGCCTGGGTATGGGAGGGCGGCTCGTTCGCGTCGATCCCTCGTACGGCCACATCTACGACCATTTCAGCGTGGAGTACGAGTATCCGAACGGCGCCCGCGTGGAAGCCAAATGCCGCCAGATGGAAGGGACCACGCGCCGCGTGACAAACCGAGTGGTAGGCACGGAGGGCATTGCTGACATCCATACGGACAGCGCAGTCATCCGCTCGCACAACGGCACGGTGTTATTCGAGCACCCGGAACGCGGCAACAACCCCTACGACCAGGAACACACCGACCTTATCGCCAGCATCCGAAACGGCCAGCCGCTCAACGAAGCTCGCGAGGTGGCGGAGAGCACCCTTACCGGAATTATGGGCCGGGAATCTGCTTATACGGGGCAGGAGCTTACCTGGGATGAACTGATGAATGCGCAGCTCGACCTGGTTCCGAAGACCTTTGAATTTGGCCCCCTGCCCTTTCCGTCCGTTCCGTTGCCGGGGGTAACGAAACTCAATCGTTCTGCCTGGGCGCAGGCTAACGGAAGTGCGCCATAACGAGGCTTCCGGGTTCGATGGTCCCTAAACAGCATTCCAGCACCTGAAGCAGAGGCCGGGTACATGAAACGCAGAGACTTTATCAGCGGGATCGGCGCAGGCATCGGAGGAGTATGGCTGGCGGGAAATAGTTGGTCGGCAAATGTCGGCGCGCCTACGCCTTCCCGTCAACGGCTTAAAAAGGCTGTCAAATTGGGAATGGTCGAAGGCGACCTTTCGATACGCGACAAATTCCGGCTCTTAAAAGAATTGGGGTTTGACGGCGTGGAACTCGACAGCCCGAACGAATTTGACAACGGCGAAGTGGTGCAGGCCCGCGATGCGTCCGGCCTGCCCATACACGGGGTGGTCGATTCGGTGCACTGGCAGAAAACCCTGTCACACCCCGACCCGGCTGTGCGGGAGGAAGGTTTGAACGGGTTGAAGACAGCGCTGGCGGATGCTGCTGCCTATGGCGCCAGTACGGTTTTGCTCGTACCCGCCGTCGTCAACAAAGAGGTTTCCTACGACGATGCGTACCGGCGCTCACAGGCGGAAATCGCCAGAGCGCTGCCGTTCGCGGAAGCAGCCGGGGTTCGGATCGCTCTGGAGAACGTGTGGAACAATTTTCTGCTGAGTCCCCTGGAAGCAGCTCGTTACATCGACGAATTCGAGAGTCCGTGGATCGGGGCTTACTTTGATGTCGGCAACGTGGTGAACTACGGATGGCCTGAGCAATGGATACGCATCCTCGGGCCGCGCATTCTCAAGCTCGACATCAAGGGGTACAGCCGCGAAAAGCGTGACAAAGAGGGTCCACGGGCCGGTTTTGGCGTAGAGATCGGAGAGGGCGACTGCGACTGGGATGCCGTGAGGGCAGCCCTGTCGGACATCGGCTACGAGGGCTGGGCAACCGCAGAAGTGGAAGGCGGCGACCGGAAGCGGCTTGAGGAGATTGCCCGTCGGATGGACCGCTACGTCCTGGGGTAAAAGGCGATATCGAGCGGCGAACCTGTAAGGCTCTCGGTTGGTATCAGGCGGCATGAGTTATGCCGTCAAGGAAATATACTATACGCTGCAGGGCGAGGGCGCACAGACAGGGCGGCCCGCCGTGTTCTGCCGCTTCGCGGGTTGCAACCTGTGGACAGGACAGGAAAAAGACCGGGCTTCCGCCGTTTGCCGGTTCTGTGACACCGACTTCGTGGGGGTCGATGGTCCGGGCGGCGGCAAGTTCAGCACACCACAGCGCTTGGCCGAAGCGGTCCTGTCGAAATGGCCTGCGGGAGCAGGCGACCGAGTACGACCCTACGTCGTCTGTACGGGCGGCGAGCCGCTCCTGCAACTGGATGCGGCGCTGGTAGATGCGCTGCATGAAGCCGGTTTTGAGGTCGGCGTCGAAACCAATGGCACAAGACTCCCGCCGCCAGGCATTGACTGGCTCTGCGTAAGTCCAAAGGCGGGGACGGAACTGGCCCTCCGGTATGGAAATGAGTTGAAGCTGGTATTTCCGCAGGCCGGGGCTTCTCCCGAGCAGTTCGAGATGCTTGATTTCGATCAGTTCTTCCTCCAGCCGATGGATGGCCCGGAAGGAAAGGAAAACATCGCCCTTGCCCTGGAATACTGCCTGAAGCATCCCCGGTGGCGCCTCAGCCTTCAGACCCACAAACTTCTCCACATCCCCTGACGTGGCGAGGGCAGACGCAGCCGGTAGGAGGTTTTTTACTCCTCTGTACGCTACGATGGTAAAGGTTATCTTGTCTTTTAAACAGGTTAAACTTATCTGATTTTCTGTCCTGATCGTATCAGAGACTATCTTGTAAGGCGGTAGAACGGATCCGCGCGTTGCCCCGGTGGATCTTCCCGTAGTAGTCCCTGCGCATCGCAATCCGACCGGGCGCGTGGGTCGCCCACAAACCGGACAGGTTGCCGGAATAACCTGTTCTGCCTGAGCGCCGGTTCCTATCTTCAGAAACGGTCTGGTGCGTTGAACAAGCAAGCCCTGAGCGCCTGCTGTCCTGTGGGCATAGAAACTTTCCTACGTTCAGCATGACACAAGGGGAAAGGATGCAGTAAAACCTGCCCGAAGGGTAAGCGGTCCAGTAAGAAGAAAAAGAGACGTTTGCGTTGCAGCAACAAGGCTGTGATCTGACAGGAAAAGAAAAGGAATAAAGCGGCTTCGGGCGCGAAAGTGCGTTTTGGGCCGCAGAAACCGCAAAACGGCCCTGGCGGGGTCAAAAAGGGCATTTTGCTTGAGTGAAAAACCGCAATAAACCGCTAAAAACCCGCAGAAACCGCAAAATAACCCGTGAGGGTCCGCAGCTATCCTGCTAAAATGGCTTTCATAACTTGCCAGACACTCATTTAACGACCGGATCTCGCCTCCCTGATAGCAAGAAAACAAAACGGTATGAAATGGATTCAGCGTGAGGTTATGCTTCGTGCCCGGCCCAGGGGTATCCATCTGGTGACAAGGGAAATTGTGGAGCAGGTTCCGGAGGTGCGAACCCTGGCGGTGGGACTCGCCCACTTGTTTCTGCAGCATACCTCTGCTTCGCTGACCCTTAACGAAAACGCCAGCCCGGAGGTGCGCGCCGACATGGAACGGCATCTGCATCAGATCGTCCCGGAAAACGCGCCTTACTACCAGCATACTCTCGAAGGCCCCGACGATATGCCCGCCCACATCAAAACGTCGCTTATGGGCAGCGGGCTGACCATCCCGGTAGGCCGGGGACGGCTTCTGCTTGGAACCTGGCAGGGAATTTATCTCTGTGAGCACCGGCGCCACGGCGGCCCCAGAAGCATGGTTGTTACCTTGTGGGGAGAGGCCGACACGCAGCAGGCGCCGGATTCAGGGGGCGTAGTTTAGCCCTCTCCGTAGGCAGCGCTGTCCACGTACCATACTACGGGTTCTCGCGCCTTCACGCGGGCGGCGGGATAGGCGACGGCGGCTTTTTCGGGGTGGCGCAGGATCTGGTTGAGCGGCTCGCGTTTTTCCTCTCCTGAAACCAGAAAAAATATGTGCTTGCTCTGGTTGATGAGCGGCAGGGTAAGCGTGATACGCCAGCGGGCCGGAGCGTCGGGCGGCGACATAACAACGGCGGCCCAGCGGCGCTGTTCGTGCAGGACCGGGTCGCCGGGGAAGAGGGAGGCCGTATGACCGTCTTCCCCAAGCCCCATGATCATCAGGTCGAACCCAATCGTTCCAGCCTCTGGAAAAAAACCGTTCAATTCCGTTTCCAGGTCGGCGGCGGCGCGGGCGGGTGTCGCCTGGTCCGTATGCACGCGGTGAATGTTGGCTTCGGGGATCGGTATGTGCCGGAGCAAGGTCTCCTCCGCCATGCGCATATTACTGTCGGCGTGGTTGGGAGGCACGAAACGTTCATCTCCCCAGAAGATATGCACGCGGTCCCAGGGAATCACGTCCCGGTGCGTCGTGGCAAGCTGGTGGTGGAAGGGCCGAGGTGTGCTGCCGCCGGAAAGCGCCAGCGAAAACCGGGATCCCGGGGGGGTAGCCCGCATCAACTCCGCAGCGTGCGCGGCGGCGGCGCTGCATAAGGCATCGCGGGAGGCGAAAACATGCACAACGGGTTCATTCATAGAGCGAGGAAGGCGCGTTTCGTGTGATCTGTCTGGCCTCCGGTGGACCCCAGGTTCCGGCAGCGTAAAAGTGGAGATCAGGACGTTTTTCCAGCAGCGGCGCATAGAACTTCCAGGAGGCTTCGACCTCCTGCGCGTGGACGAACAACGTCTGGTCGCCTCGCACCACGTCTTCGAGCAGGGTGCGGTATGCCTCCGGCAGCGGCCCGAAGGCGTCTTCGTAGTCAAAACGCAGGCGCTGTGTTTTCACGGCAAAGCCGTTGCCGGGTTGTTTCACCTCAAAGCTGAGCGAAAACCCTTCGTC